>JAZNOY010000033.1:0-93844 GCA_045589375.1 Acutalibacteraceae bacterium
CTATCGCCTCGCTTCGCTCGTTCCCGCGCCGGCGAAAACCGTCCCCCCATCAACCATCAAAAACAAAAGCCCACCATAAAGGTAGGCTTTTGTTTTTGGCACGCTGAAAGGGATTCGAACCCCCGACCCTCTGCTTAGAAGGCAGATGCTCTATCCAACTGAGCTATCAGCGCATAGTCGCTTTTTCGCAACATTCGGTATTATAACACAACTTAGTGTAATAATCAAGAGTAAAATTATAGTTCGAGGGAAATATTTTTGCTTGGTGTATTATAAGCGCGATATGTAACTCCTGCGCTGTCGAACATACGCTTTGAGGCTAAAACGCTATCGGTCTCGGCATATTTATCGCAATAATAAATAACCTCGGTAATGCCTGACTGAATAATCGCTTTTGCGCACTCGTTGCAGGGGAAAAGGGTGGTATATACACGGCAGTTTTTCAAACTGCTTGTGGGACAGTTGAGAATTGCATTAAGCTCGGCGTGGCAAACATATAAATACTTTGTATTAAGACCTTCACCCTTGCCCCAAGGATAATCGTCATCACTGCAGCAATGCGGCATACCGTTATAGCCTACCGAACGGATTTTATTATCAGAGTCAACAATACAAGCGCCAACCTGTGTTGAGGGGTCCTTACTTCTCATTGAGGAAAGCAGAGCCACACCCATAAAATATTCGTCCCATTTAAGATAATCGCTTCTTTTCATAATAACACCTCAAGATTATTTTAATATTAATCGACATTATTTTCAAGTCAAATTTAGATATTCATAACAATGTTGAGCAATTCGAGCGGATTTTCTATTAAATACGCAGCACCGCTTTCAATGAGCTCTTTGGCATCTCTAAAGCCCCAAGTTACGCCAATCGGTGTCATACCGCTGTTTTTTGCAGTGAAAATATCAACATTGGAATCTCCGACAAAAATGCACTCGTCGGCGTTTAAATTAAGCTTTTTGAGTGCATATAGAACAACCGTGGGGTCGGGCTTTGTGGGCATAGAGTCGCGCTTGCCGATAACCAAGTCAAAGCTATCGTCATCAAATAGCTTTTTAACAATTAAATCGGTCATTTCTTGAGCCTTGTTGGTTATGATTGCCAGGGTATACCCATTCTCTTTAAGGCGCTTTATAAGCTCCTTGATACCATCATAAACAACGGTATAGTCAGCAAAATGCTCTCGGTAATATTCTAAAAAAATCGCCTTCGTTTTTTGAACATTCTCTTCGGTTTGTAAATTTTCAGGTAAAATTCGCTTCATAAGATTTGGAATACCGTTGCCAACAAAATAACGATATTTATCAAAGCTATGGGTGGGGAGTGCCTGCGTTTTGAGAGCAAAGTTTGAAGCGTTTGCAAGGTCCGAAAGAGAGTTTATAAGTGTTCCGTCAAGGTCGAAAAAAATTGCTTTAATCAAAATATAACCTCCGCAAAATTAAAAAGCCCCGCTGAGCCTTGCGACAAAGTTCGGGACTTTATAATCAACATAATTGCATTAGATGGCGCGGGTAACCTTGCCTGAACGCAAACAACGGGTGCAGACATTGAGACGACGGGGAGCGCCGTTAACTATTACCTTTACCTTCTTAACATTTGGCTTCCAAGTTCTGTTTGAACGTCTGTGTGAGTGGGAAACCTTAATACCAAAAGCAATTGCCTTGTTGCAGATATCACATTTTGCCATGGTATGCACCTCCTTTTTGAATCGGCTGATACACATTCAGCCACAATAGCAGAACTATAATAGCAGAAAACACGGCAAAATGCAAGTATTTTTTTCACAAAAATTAAAATTATTTCAATTGACTTTGTTATAAAATAGATGTAAAATAATAAGTAATAATATAAGGGGGAGTCTCTGTGATTCAAAAAAAATATGAGCTTTGGTGCGAAAAAGCCGTTTTGGACGGCGATTTGGTTGCCGAGCTTGATGCAATTAAAGGAAATGATGAAGCCATAAGTGAGGCTTTTTATAAAGATTTAGAATTCGGCACGGGTGGCCTTCGCGGAATTATCGGTGCCGGCACCAACCGAATGAATATCTATACCGTAGGCAAGGCAACGCAAGGCCTTGCAGAATATGTTAAATCGGTTAATAAAAACGGCTCGGTGGCAATTGCTTACGATAGCCGCATAAAATCCGATTTGTTTGCGCGTTCGGCTGCCGAAATTTTAGCGGCAAACGGTGTCAAGGCATATATATATCGCGAGCTTATGCCTACACCTATGCTATCATTTGCAGTTAGATATCTCAAATGCGATGCGGGTATCGTTGTAACTGCGAGCCATAACCCTGCAAAATATAACGGATATAAGGCATATGGCGCTGATGGCTGTCAGTTAGGTCTCGAGGCGGCCGACTATGTTCTTTCGATTATGAATAGCGTCGATATATTTGATGGTGTTAAGCGTATTCCCTTTGAGGAGGGCTTGGCGAGCGGCTTGATAGAGTATATCGGTGACGAGGTTATTGATTCCTATCTTGAAAAGGCGAATTCTCGCCGCGTTTCAACTGATATCGACCTATCCAACCTTAAGCTTGTATATACACCCCTTCACGGCTCGGGTAATAAGCCCGTTCGCAGAATTCTTGATAAGATAGGCGTAAAGAATGTGACCGTTGTTTCAAAGCAGGAATTACCCGATGGCAATTTCCCAACGGCTCCTTATCCCAATCCTGAAATCAGGCAGGCGTTTGAGTGTGCTTTGGAGATTGCCGAAAGCGTTAAACCCGATTTGTTGCTTGCAACCGACCCCGATTGCGATAGAGTAGGTATTGCGGTAAATATTGAGGGCGAGTATCGCTTGTTCAGCGGTAATGAGGTTGGCGCGCTTTTGCTTGATTATATTCTAAAGCGCAGAACCGAAGTGGGTAATCTTCCTAAAAATCCTGTTGCGGTTAAAACCATAGTTACTACCGATATTTGCAAAAAGATTGCCGATAACTACGGCTGTGAGCTCATTGATGTTCTCACGGGCTTTAAGTTTATAGGTGAACAGATAGCCATTCTTGAGGAAAAGGGCGAGGAAGAGCGCTTTGTGTTTGGCTTTGAAGAAAGCTATGGCTACCTTTCGGGAGGTTATGTAAGAGATAAGGACGCCGTTGTGGCATCTATGCTCATTTGTGAGATGGCGGCCTATTATAAAACTAAGGGCTTAACCCTTTTAGATGTTCTTAATTCTCTATACGATAAACACGGATACTATTTTGCAACCCAAATAAGCTTCACCTGTGAGGGCCAAGCAGGTATGCAAAAAATCGCTCAAATTATGGAAAAATTACGCGGCGAAAAAATAGAAAATATTAAGGATTGCCGCGTAGCCTGCTTTAAGGATTATAAAGCGAGAAGGAGCTTTGATTATTTAAGTGGAACGAGCGAGGATATCAAGCTTCCTTCTACTAATGCAATAGGCTTTTATTTGCTTGACGGCAGCTCTATAATAGTTCGTCCTTCGGGAACGGAGCCTAAAATCAAGGTCTATGTAAGTGCGGTAGGTAAAAATGCTCAAGATGCCGACTGCAAGACTAAAGCTTTAAGCGAGGCGGGTAGAGAACTGTTAGGATTTTAAAGAGGTAATAATGCAAAAATTCAAGGTAACAGGTATGAGCTGTGCCGCTTGCAGTGCCCGTGTTGAAAAAGCGGTAGGAGCAGTTGCGGGTGTTAGTGACTGCAGCGTAAATTTGTTAACGGGAGATATGTCGGTAGAAGGAAAAGCTTCGCGCGAGGCAATAGCCTCGGCGGTCGTTTCTGCGGGCTATGGAATTGCCGATTATGCCGCCACTAAAAACATAGAGAAATCAAATACATCATTTAAAGCCCTAAAGCTTAGGTTGCTGTTTTCTGCCGTTTTGCTTTTAGTGATTATGTATTTTTCTATGGGGCATACAATGTGGGGCTTTCCGCTTCCGAGCGTAATTTCAAATAATCCGCTGGCGGTTGGATTAATTCAATTGCTTTTATCGGCGGTGGTTATGCTTATAAATCGGCGCTTCTTTATAAGCGGCTTTAAGTCTGCAATAAAGGGCGCACCTAATATGGATACGCTTGTGTCCTTGGGCTGTGCGGCAGGCTTTGTTTATAGTGCCGCTGTGCTTTTTAAAATTTCCGCGTTTTTGTTAAAGGGCGATACCGCCCTCGCGACCGCTTGCCTTCACGACCTGTATTTTGAATCATCGGCTATGATTTTAACCTTAATCACAGTGGGTAAGCTACTTGAAACACGGGCAAAGGGCAAAACCACGAATGCCATTAACGCGCTTATCGATTTAGCTCCTAAAAGCGCCACCGTTATCAGAGATGGCGTTGAAGCAATCGTCTCGGTAGACGAGGTTTTAGTCGGCGATATTTTTGTTGTCCGTCCTGGTGAAAGCTTCTCGGTAGACGGTGTTGTTATTGAGGGCGAAAGCAGTGTTGACGAGTCGGCGCTTACAGGGGAGAGTATCCCCGTAGATAAAATCGTTGGTAGTAGGGTGTCTAGCGCGACTATAAATAAAAGCGGCAGACTTATATGCCGTGCCGTTGAGGTGGGCGAGGACAGCACCCTTTCAAGAATTATTAAAATGGTAAGCGATACCGCCGCGACAAAGGCACCTATTGCGCGTATAGCCGATAAGGTTTCGGGCATATTTGTTCCGTCGGTTATTGCAATTTCAATAATAACCTTTATAGTTTGGTCACTTTTAGGCGAAACGGTCGGTTTCGCCCTTGCAAGAGCAATTTCGGTTTTGGTTATAAGCTGTCCTTGTGCCTTAGGGCTTGCAACCCCTGTTGCAATAATGGTCGGAAGCGGCGTTGGCGCTAAAAAGGGCGTGCTTTTTAAGAGCGCCGCGGCACTTGAGCTTTGCGGAAAATGCGATATCGTCATTTTAGATAAAACGGGAACTATTACGAGCGGTAAGCCTTCGGTGACCGATATAGTCACCTTCACAGATATGGATAAGGACAAGCTTTTAGAGCTTGCATATTCGCTTGAAGATAATAGCGCACATCCGCTTGCCGAGGCCATTTCTAATGAAGCACGGCAAAGAGGCTATAAGGCTAAAAAGGTAGAAGGCTTTAAAGAGCAGACGGGTATGGGAGTTTTTGGCAGAATAGAAGATAAAGACTGTTTTGCCGGTAATCTTAAGGCGGTTTCCTCACGAATAGAGGTTTCAGAGGATATAAAGAATACAGTCGAGCGGCTGTCTGCAGAAGGGAAAACCCCCATTTTGTTTTTACTGCAAGAGCAAATAATCGGATTAATCGCGCTTGCTGATTCTGTTAAAAAGGATAGCAAAGAAGCGGTTTCCGAATTAAAGCGCCTTAAAAAGCGGGTTGTTATGCTAACCGGTGATAACAGCACAACTGCAGAAGCTGTAGCAAGAGGCTTGGAAATAGATGAAGTAATAGCAGGAGTTTTGCCTGATAAAAAGGCAGAAACCGTTATTAGTGCTAAGCAACGGGGCAAGGTGATTATGGTCGGCGACGGAATTAATGATGCGCCGGCACTCACAGCGGCCGATATCGGCATCGCAATCGGCAATGGTATGGATATAGCCATTGAGTCGGCAGATGTTGTTTTGATGAACGGTAGTCTAAACGGTGTGGTTGAGGCTGTGAAGCTCAGCCGTGCTACCATTAAAAATATTCACGAAAATTTGTTTTGGGCATTTTTCTATAATGTAATAGGAATCCCCGTTGCCGCAGGCGTTTTAATCGCTTCCTTCGGCATTTCGCTCAATCCAATGCTTGCGGCGGCGGCAATGTCGCTTTCGAGCTTTTGTGTTGTGAGTAATGCTTTAAGATTAAACCTCTTTGGTAAAACAAGACTAAAAAAGGAGAGAGGGCTTATGGAAAAAACATTTTGGGTTGAGGGTATGATGTGCCCGCATTGCTCCGGCAGAGTAAAACAGGCGCTTTTAGAAACCGAAGGCATAATTGATGCCGAGGTAAGCCACGAAAGCGGAAGTGCAGTTATAAGGCTTTCAAAGAAATTAGAGGACGAAAAGATTGCTTCGGTAATTGAAGCGGCAGGTTATAAGGTTACTGACAGAAAAGGATAAGCCAAATGAAAGACCGAAAAATAAATTTAAAGATAGTAAACTCCCTCCAAAAATGCTTTTTGGATGAGAGCTACGATTCAAAGCCGCAAACCGATAGATTCTATGCGCTAAAGGGAGAGAAGCTTTCTTTTCAGTTGGTTTATAACCTTGAGGGAAAAATCGGTCCCACTCCGCTCGGTGATATTAAAATCGAGGGTGCTTTAAAGGACTACTTAACCATTCGCGAGGTAAAGTCCGTGCCGGTTTGTTTTCCTTGTGATTCTAATGTTGACGATGATTATTTTTTGCGTAAAACACCGGGGCTTTATCCCGATTTATTGCTTCCGCTTCATTATGAAAACAGGGCTTCCTTTGGTGCCGGTAATTTAATGTCGCTGTGGGTTGAGATTAATATACCAACCGATTTTCCTGCAGGGGAGCAGACCTTGGATTTTTCAATTTCTCTTGATGAAATAACCGCTTCGGTGAGCGCCCATATTGATATAATTGATGAGATTTTACCGCGAAATGAGTTTTTGCATACCGAGTGGTTTTATGCAGATTGTATTGCGGAATATTATGATGTTCCCGTTTTTTCGGATGAGCATTTTGCTCTTTGCCGTAACTTCATAAAAACCGCGCTCGATAACAATATAAGTGTTTTGATGGTTCCTGTTATAACTCCCGCACTTGATACATATATCGGCGGCGAGCGGCTTACCACACAGCTTGTAACAATAAAGAAGCAAAATGGCAAATATAGCTTCGATTATAGCCTTTTAGACCGTTGGATTGATATGTGCTTGGAGCTGGGACTTAGGAATTTTGAGATTCCACCCTTGTTCACCCAATGGGGAGCAAAGCACGCGCCTAAAATAATGGCCGAGGTTGACGGTGAATATAAAAAGCTTTTCGGCTGGGAAACCGATGCGGCGGGAGCCGAATATTCCGAGTTTTTAGATGCATTTTTGCCGAGCCTCGTCAGCTATCTTAAGGATAAGGGCATTGATAAAAATTGCTTTTTCCATATTTCCGATGAGCCGGAGCCTAAGGATTTTGAAAATTATAAAAAGGCTACCGCAATTGCAGTAAAGCACCTTGAGGGTTATACAATAATTGATGCCGTAGGCAATCTTGAGCTTTGTAAATCGGGTGGAATTCAAACACCTGTCGTAAGCATTAGAGCAGTAAAAAGCTTTTTGGATGCAGGCTTTAAAAATTCTTGGGGTTATTATTGCGGTGCGGGGCATCCGGGCGGTTCTAACCGTATGCACGCTATGCCATCATATCGCACGCGAATAATCGGTGTTCAATTATATAAATATGATGTTAAGGGATTTTTGCATTGGGGCTTTAATTATTATCATAACCGCGGGTCCTATGATTCGATTAATCCTTATATGGATACCTCGGGCGAATATTTTGTGCCTTCGGGCGATACCTTTTTGGTGTATCCCGCCTCTGATGGCACGGCTTACGAAACGATAAGACTAAAGCTTATGAACGAGGCCATGCAGGATATTGCACTTTTAAAGCTTTGCGAGAAAAAGCTTGGCAGAGACTTTACTCAAGGATTAATACAAGACGGTGTTGATTATGAAATAGATTTCTTTACCTATCCGAGAACAAATGAATATATTTTAAACTTAAAAGCAAAGCTTTGCGAAGCGCTTAAAAACTCATAACGAAAAGGTGGATAACTATGGAAATTAAAAAGTTGTATGTTATTTTTAAAACGCATTTGGATATTGGATTCACAGATTTTTCGGCAAATGTTACCGAAAAGTATATGAAGGATTTTATTCCGAATTCAGTTAGAACTGCAAAACAGCTTTACGAAATGGGAGGCCAAGCGAGACTTATTTGGACCACGGGCTCATGGCTTATCGATAAATACCTTAAAACCCAAGATTCAGATGCCGTAGCGGTGCTTGAAGAGGGTATAAAAAATGGTTACATAAGCTGGCACGGTCTTCCGTTTACAACCCATACCGAGCTTATGAGCGCAGATACCTTTAAATATGGCTTGTCATTGAGCCAAAAGCTCGATAAGCGCTTCCAAAGAAAAACTATTGGTGCTAAAATGACCGATGTCCCCGGTCACACAAAGGCGATTATTCCCTTTTTAAAGGAAGCGGGAATTGAATTTTTGCATATAGGCGTTAATAATGACTGCACCGTGCCCGCAGTTCCGCCTATTTTCCGTTGGCAAGCAGATAACGGCGATATGATAAATGTTATGTATAATGGGAATTACGGCGAATTTAGCCCCATTGGCGATAGCGGTGTAGCAATCTATTTCGCCCATACAGGTGATAATGCGGGAGTTCAGTCGCCCGATGAAATCATTAAGATTTTTGATGATTTAAAGGCCAAAATGCCAAATGTTGAAATAGTTGCGGGCGACCTTAATGATGTCGCTTTAGAGGTTAGAAAGATTGAGAATACCTTGCCGATAATTACCAAAGAAATAGGGGATACTTGGATTCACGGCATCGGCACAGACCCCAAAAAAGTTTCAAGCTTTAAGGCACTTGAGAGATTGTTTAAGAGGCTTCCCGATGATAGTCCCGATAAGGAAATTCTCGGTGATGCGCTTATTATGATTCCCGAACACACATGGGGCGTTAATGTTAATCTTCATTTGGCTGACCACGATAATTATGATAAGTATAATTTTAATTTAGTTCGCAAGAGTGCTCCTAATTATAAAAAGATGGAAGCATCTTGGGCGGAGCAGAGGGCGTATCTTACCGATGCCGTTAATAAGCTAACGGAAGAAAACAAGGCTTTAGCGGGGCAGCTTTTGGCGCAGTCTGAAAGAACACCGACCGTGCTTAGCTGGATGTATAAATATTCACCCAACCAAATGTTTGAATATGCGGGTTATAAGTTTGTTGTTAATAACCAAGGCGAGATAATTCATCTTGAAAAGGATGGCAAAATTTTTGCCGACCGCTCTCACCCGTTGCTTTCCTTTGTTTATGAGCAATTTTCTGCCAACGAATATAAAAGATTTGTTTCGCAGTATATAAGAAACATTCATACCTGGACTTATGAGGACTTCACTAAGCCGGGAATAGAAAAAGCAACCGATTGCTACCGTAGATATGAGCCCGAAAGCGTAAGTATGATAACATATTACGGAAAATTAAGGTTTAGATATATTTTCCCCGAAAGTGCTTATCGCGAATACGGTTGCCCTCAAAGCATTGAGGTCGATATTATTCCTGCCGAGGATAATTCCTTGCTTTTCGATATTGCCTGGTTTAATAAGCCTGCAAATAAGGCTGCTGAGGCTATTTGGGTGGGCTTTAAGCCTATCGCTCAAAATCTACGCATCTCAAAGCTCGGCACAGCTATAGACCCGCAGGATGTTATTGATGGGGGACAGTGTCACCTTCACGGCACCGATAAGGGCGTGTCCTACGATGAACTCGATATTGAAAGCGTAGATGCCGCGCTTGTGGCGCCCGAGGCTCCATCGCTGCTCAATTTCAATAACCATAAGCCTGAAAAAAATGCGGGTGTATATTTTAATTTGTTTAATAATGTTTGGGGCACCAATTTCCCGATGTGGTATGATGAGGATGCCCGCTTTAGATTTTACTTGAAGATAAAATAATAAAGGGAGGCGATTTGTTGGGTAAGCTTATTTCCCGAATAGCCGATTTTATAAGAGAAACGGATAAGCTGTTTTTACTGCTTTGTATGTTTTCATCTTTGTATGGTGCTGTTGCGGTTTATAGTGCAACAAGGTATTTAGATACAATCCGACCGTTTTTAGTTCAGCTTTTATCTCTGTTTTTGGGTGTTGCCGCGGCTGTGGTTATATCTGCTTTTGATTTTGAAAAGCTGCAGAGGTATTGGTTTTTAATAGCGGCAGTCGGATTAATTCCCGTAATATTAACCTTTTTTATCGGCTTTGCGCCCGAGGGCACCGATGATAAGGCTTGGCTTGATTTGGGAATTACAACCTTTCAACCCTCCGAGCTTCTTAAAATCTCGTTCATTATAACCTTTACAACGCATTTAACGGCCGTTAAGGCAAACATTAATAAAATTAAACATTTAATTCCCGTCTGTATTCACGGCGCTTTTCCCGTTTTGCTTATTCACCTTCAGGGCGACGATGGCACCGCGCTCGTATTTGCGATAATGGTGCTTTGTATGATGGCGGCGGCGGGCGTTTCTTGGAAATACTTTGTGGCTGCCTTTGGTGCCTTGGTTGTGGCTTCGCCGATTATTTATTTCTTTATTATGAATGATGAGCAACGAGAAAGACTCGGAAGCTTTTTGAATATCGAAGCAGATATTCAAGGCTCCACCTATCAGCAGTATAGGGGAAGAATGGCGCTGGCTAACGGTGGATTTGCGGGGCAAGGCTTGTTTAAGGGCAGTCTTACCCAAGCGGGCGGTGTTCCCGAAGGGCAGAACGATTTTATCTTTGTAAGTATCGGCGAGGAGCTGGGCTTTTTGGGGTGTATGGCGGTTTTAATACTGCTTGCAGCTATCTGTATCCGCTGTATCGTTATAGCAAGAAATTGCCGCAAGGATAGCGGAAAGCTTATATGTGTAGGCTTTTTCGGTATGATTTTCGCGCAGATTTTTATAAATATCGGTATGTGCGTGGCGTTGCTTCCCGTAATTGGTGTAACCCTGCCGTTCTTTAGTGCAGGCGGAACATCGCTTCTTTGTATATTCTTTGGTGTCGGCTTGGTATTAAGCGTTTATAAGCACCGCAATTCAAGAACAATATATCTGCACGATTAAAGCACTTTTTAGTGTATTAGTAGTGAAGGTTGACAAAATCAATTTTAAGGCGTATAATCATTTGTAGAAAACTAAAAAATAACCCTGTCGGCGACAGGGTTATTATTGATATGAAAAGGGGTTGATGCTTTGGAAAAGATGATTCTTGAACTGATTGAGGAGAGAAAGTTCGTCACGCTTAAAGGAATGCTTTCGGAAATGCAGCCTGCCGATGTGGCACCCATCTTTGAGGAAGTATCAGAGAAGGATTTACCCGTTGTTTTCCGTATTCTCCCCAAGGAGCTTGCGGCGGAAGTTTTTATTGAGATGGAAAGCGATATGCAACAGCTGCTCATTGAGGCCTTTAGTGATAAAGAGCTTAAAGAGGTTATGGATGAGCTGTTTTTGGATGATACTGTTGATATTATCGATGAAATGCCCGCTAATGTTGCTAAAAGAATAATTAAGCAGGCAGATGCCGCAACGCGTAGAATGATAAATCAATTGCTCGCTTATCCCGAGGATAGTGCGGGCAGCATTATGACCACCGAGTATATTGACCTAAAACGCGATATGACGGTTGAATCAGCCCTTGACCGCATCCGTAAAATCGGTGAGGATGCAGTTGACTTTAACGATTGCTATGTTATTGATGGGGCGCGTAGGCTTCAGGGCATTGTGTCAATTAAGGACCTGCTTTTAAATCCTAAGGAAAGCGTTATTGGGGACATAATGGATGAAAATGTCCTTAGCGTTAACACGCAGGACGATAAGGAAGAGGTTGCTTCAATCTTCGATAAATATGATATGCTTGCGCTTCCCGTTGTTGATAAAGAGGGAAGGCTTGTGGGTATCATAACGGTCGATGATGCGATTGATGTCTTGCAAGAAGAGGCTTCCGAGGATATTGAAAAGATGGCGGCTATTTTGCCGAGCGAGAAAACCTACCTTAAAACAGGCGTTTTTGAAACCTTTAAATCGAGAATACCGTGGCTTTTATTCTTGATGATTTCGGCTACTGTAACAGGAGAAATCATATCAAATTACGAGGCAAAGCTCAGTAGCTTTATAGCACTTATAGCCTTTATCCCAATGCTAATGGGAACGGGCGGTAATTCGGGCAGTCAAGCATCTGTTACCGTTATCCGTGCGCTTTCTCTCGGTGATATTGAGTTTAGGGATATATTCAGGGTTATTTGGAAGGAACTGCGTGTTGCGATTTTGTGCGGAGTAGGTTTGGGAGCCGTTAATTTAGTAAAGCTTTATCTAATTGATTATTTGTGGCTTGGAAATTTCGATTTGGGCGTTGAGCTTGTTGAAATGCTTATCGTTTGTATAACGCTTGTGATAGTCGTTATCGTGGCAAAGCTGGTGGGCTGTATCTTGCCGATTGCCGCAAAGAAAATCGGACTTGACCCCGCTGTTATGGCAAGCCCTCTCGTTACAACTATTCTTGATGCGCTCTCGTTGCTTATTTATTTTACAACTGCGGCAGTGCTTCTCATTTAAGTTAAAAAAGAACCGATTGAACGCTGAGTTCAATCGGTTCTTTTTTTAGTTTTTTGCTTTAGCGGATTTTATTATTAGCTTTGAAATTTCCATCACCGGAACAATCAAAAAAGCAAGCAATAGGCAGCTTATGAATTGACCTGTTGTTAATGCTGTAAGACCGAAAACTGCACCTGCAGGGGTAAGCACCAAGAAAACGCTGATAAATAGCGTAAGTAGTGTTGAAAACAGCATAAACTCATTTGATTTAAAGCTTGCAGAAACTATTGAGCCGTTGTTTTTAACATTGTAGGAGTGGAAAATTTGCACGAGGGACAAGGTTAAAAATGCCATTGTCATACCGCAAGAAGCGCTGATGCTAATGCCAAGAGAAAATGCAATCAAAGTGAAAAGCGTTATAAAGGCGGCGGGAACCGCAATGTTTATCAGCGACTGCATATTAAAGATTTTGCCGCCCAGAGTAATCGGGCGTTCACTCATAACATTATTTTCAGGCTTTTCCATCGTGAGCGAGATTGCGGGGGCGCAATCGGTTAAAAGATTTATCCAAAGCAATTGAACTGCTGCCAACGGCGGCATACCGAAAATAAGCATACCCACAATATAAGTGATTATTTCCGCGAGATTGCAGCCGAGGAGATAAACAACCGCCTTTTTGATGTTATCGAAAAGACCGCGGCTTTCCTTAATCGCGTTAACAATCGAAATGAAATTATTGTTTTTGATAATTATATCGGCGTTGCCCTTTGCAACATCGGTGCCCGCTTTTCCAACAGCACAACCAACATCGGCATCAGCGAGTGCATCGGCATCATCAATAGAGTCACCGGTTATTGTAACGAGCTGACCGTTTTTGTGGAAGGCCTTGATAATTCTCAGCTTGTCGCTTGGTGAAATTCTTGCAAAAACACTGTATTTATCAATGCTTTCAACCAGCTCGTCATCGCTCATTTCATTAAGCTCGGCACCGGTTATGGCTTCAAGTCCGTTTTTGAGAACACCGATTCGTCTTGCAACGGCCTTTGCCGTTGTTATGTTGTCACCCGTAATCATAATAACCTTAATTCCGGCACTGTCACAGGCTTCAATTTCTTTAATCGCCTCAACTCGCGGTGGGTCGTCAAGACCTAATAGTCCAATAAATGTTAGGTCACATTCAATATCGTTGGGATTTGGGTTTGCAGGTATCTCATCAAGCTTTTTAAGTGCTATGCAAAGCACCCTCAGTGAGTCCTCTGCAAATTTTTCGCTGACATTTAATAATAACTCACGGTCAATATTAATGCACTTTGGAATGACCGTTTCGGGCGCTCCCTTGATTATAGCAAAGGGTTGACCGTCAATCATATTTATGCTCGTCATCGTCTTGCGCTCTTTATCGAACGGCACTACGGCAAGGCGTGGATAAATATTGTTCAAATCCTGTTTCGACATCGCCGTGTGCTCAATAGAGGCGTTTTCTATGGCAGTTTCGGTGTAATCCTTTTCAAGCGTAGAGCAAAGGGCGGCAAGCCGTAACACCATAGCGTTTTTATCATCGGGTGGGGTTTCTTTGAGCTCAACAATCTTTTCACCGTCAAAAATATGGGTAAGCGTCATATGGTTTTTTGTGAAAATACCGGTTTTGTCTGCGCAAAGAACGCTCGTTTTGCCAACCAGCTCAATGGCGCTCGTTTTTTTAACGATGATATTATCGTCGGCAATTCTCTGGATTCCCAATGCAATAACAATTACCGATATAGCGGGTAAGCTTTCGGGCATAGTAGCAATACCGAGGGCTACCGCATTCATAAGGGTTTTCATTGTAATGCTCGCGAAGGGAAGCTGAGAATTAAAGCTTTGCACCATACCTATTAAGAAGGTGATGAAGCAGATAATTAAAACTACGATATTTACTATTTTTCCGGTGCGGTCAAGGGTATCGCTTATCGGAAGCCGTTCGGTGCCCATTTGCTCAATAATAGTTGAGCTTTTGCCCGTTTCGGTGTTGTTACCCGTTTCAACAACTACTGCTTTTGCATAACCGTGGACAACGCTGCAGCCCGAAAACACCATATTGCTTCTGGAATTCACGGGGGTAATGTCCTCTAAAACGATATCCTCTTTTTTGTCTACGGGGATATTGTTTTCGGTAAGGGCAAATTCGTTGCATCTAAAGCCGACAGTTTCGATAAGTCTTGCATCGGCGGTTATATAGTCGCCCTCTCTTAAAATGATAATATCGCCGGGCACCAGTTCGTCAGAGGGGATTTCTCTTTCAATACCGTCACGAATAACGGTTGCCTTTGGCTGAGCGTATGTTTTAAGCGCGGCAAGCGATTTATCGCATTTGTATAACTGAAACGCGCTTATTAAAGCGTTCAAAATAACAATAGCGATTATCAATAGCGGCGAATAAATATCTGCTTGCTTATAAACAATTGAAAAAACAAAGCATAAAATAGCAACACCGAAAAGCAGAAAAACCGCTTTGGAATTAAGCTGCGCTAAAAATCTTTCGCTAAACTTTGGCGGGGATATGCCGGTGGTGGCGTTTTTGCCGTGCTCTGCAAGTCTTAAATCGGCAACCCCGTTAGAAATTCCGTTTTCACGGTTAGTGGAAAGTTCGGATAAAACAGAATCAATATCTGAGCTATGCCAAATCATCAAATCACACCTTTAAATTACTCATAAATTGGGAAACGCTCGCAAAGGTCTTGCACCTCTTTGGTAATTCTCTCTTTGCTGTTTTCAAAATCAACAATGCAGTCGCGAATCCAATCGGCAATAAGCTGCATTTCCTTTTCCTTAAATCCACGGGTTGTAACAGCGGCAGTGCCTATGCGCAGACCACTCGTAACAAAAGGACTGTTGGGGTCATTCGGAATAGTGTTCTTGTTGGCGGTTATATGAACCTCATCGAGTCTATGCTCAAGCTCCTTGCCCGAAAGGTCATATTTTGTAAGCTTTATGGTTATAAGATGGTTGTCCGTTCCGTCGGAAACCAAATCAATGCCGTTTGCTTTTAGATTGTCGGCTAAAGCGGCACAGTTTTTAACAATTTGCTTTTGATATTCTTTAAATTCATCGCTAAGCGCTTCACCGAAGGCAACGGCTTTAGCTGCAATTATGTGCATAAGCGGGCCGCCCTGAGTGCCGGGGAAAATGGCCTTGTCAATTTGAGCGGCAAGCGAAGCCTTGCAGAGTATCAAACCGCCGCGCGGACCGCGAAGTGTTTTATGAGTGGTGGTGGTAACAACATCTGCATAGGGAACGGGTGATGGGTGGAGCCCTGCCGCAACAAGACCTGCTATATGAGCCATATCAACCATTAAATATGCGCCAACCTCGTCGGCAATTTCCCTAAAGCGCTTAAAATCAATAATTCGAGAATAGGCGCTTGCACCCGCGATAATCATTTTTGGCTTGCACTCAAGCGCTATTCTTCTGACCTCATCATAGTCAATGCACTCTGTGGCAGGATTTACACCATAGGGCACAATCTTAAAATATTTACCCGAAATATTAACGGGTGAGCCGTGCGAAAGGTGGCCTCCTTGCTGGAGATTCATACCCATAACGGTATCTCCCGTGTTTAAAAGTGCAAAGAAAACGGCAAGATTTGCGCTTGCGCCGCTGTGTGGCTGAACATTCGCGTGCTCCGCCGCAAATAACTTTTTCGCGCGCTCGCGGGCAATGTTTTCAACAATATCTACACATTGGCAGCCGCCGTAATATCTTTTATCAGGATATCCTTCGGCATATTTGTTGGTAAGAACGCTGCCGGCCGCTAAAAGCACAGCCTTTGAAACAATGTTTTCCGAAGCGATTAATTCTATGTTGTGTTGTTGGCGCTTAAGCTCTAAATCACACGCCTCGAAAACCTCATTGTCGTAATTTTTAAGTTCATCAAAAAAATTCATTTTAAACCTCTCAAGTTTTTAAAAATATACTTCTATATAATACCATTTTTATTATTATTTGTCAATCAATAAGCGTTTATTTTAAGCGCTAAAAAAATGTTATTGATTATTCATATTTTTGTAATATAATTATTATAAGATATACTCACTGCTTTTAATGAATTGGGGGACTTTAAAATGAACAATCAAAAAATAATGATTGTCGACGATGATGAAAATATCTGCGAGCTGCTTAGGATATATCTCGAAAAGGATGGCTTTCAAACCGTTGTTGCAAACGATGGTGAGCAGGCGCTTTTATATGCTGCCAGATATAATCCCGATTTAATTTTACTCGATATTATGATGCCCAAGCTTGATGGTTGGCAGGTTTGTCGCGAAATCCGCAAAACCTCAAGCGTTCCGATTATTATGCTAACCGCTAAAAGCGAGACCTTTGATAAGATATTGGGGCTTGAGCTCGGTGCCGATGATTATGTAAGTAAGCCCTTTGAATCGAAGGAAATAGTAGCGCGTATTAAGGCGGTGCTTAGAAGAAGCGGCGAAAAGGGTAAGACTCAGGAAATTAAAGAGGTTTCCTTTGATAAGCTTACTATTAATTTAACAAATTATGAGCTTACCGTTAACGGAAAGCAGGTCGATACTCCGCCTAAGGAGCTCGAGCTTGTTTATCACCTTGCAAGCAATCCCAACCGCGTTTATACCCGTGACCAGCTTTTAGATGAAGTTTGGGGCTTTGATTATTACGGCGATTCCAGAACGGTTGATGTCCATGTTAAGCGCCTGCGCGAAAAGCTCGAGGGCGTTTCGGATAAATGGTCGCTTAAAACCGTTTGGGGCGTTGGTTATAAATTTGAGGTAAAATAATGCGTCAAAAACTTTTCAGTAAGTTCTTTTTTGCGGCGGCAGCAGTTGTGCTGGTTAGTATTTCCTGTGCGCTTTTGATACTTACCTTTGTGTATAATAATTATCTTGCAAATCAAAAGCATTCGGCATTAAAAAAATCCTGCGAATCAATTATAAACTCGGTTGACAAAATTTATCTTAAAGGGTATGAATTGATTGAGGATAAAGGCCTATATTATATGATGAATAATCTCGCACAAGTGTCGGAAATAGATATGTATATAACCGATATAGATGGCGTTGTTCGCCTTTGCGGATGTAGTGATTTCGGCGATGATTTGCATTGTGACCATAAGGGTATGCAGTTTGATGACGATATGCTTGTCGAATTTACTGCAAGGGAAAAGAATTTAAGCACTATGGGTGTTTTTAACTCTCTTTATTATGTTGAGGTTGAAACACTAAGCCTTGAGGGTAATACGCAGGGATACATAATATCGGCGGCATCCGCTACCGATGTTAAAAAATTGATGCTAAGTGCATTAAGACTGTATGCCTTTTCGGCGATAGTTCCGATAATTTTTATGTTTGTAGGCTTGTATGTTGCCTCAAAGCGTGTAACAAGGCCGCTTAAGATGATGTCGGAAGCATCAAAGGCGATGGCGAAGGGGGATTTTTCGAGGCGTATTCCCGTAAGCAGTGATGATGAAATAGGTGCCTTGGCGGTTTCCTTTAATCAGATGACTAATTCGCTCGCTCGGCTTGAAGAAATGCGCAAAAGCTTTGTTGCAAATATTTCGCACGAGTTTAAAACTCCGCTTACAACAATCGGCGGCTTCATCGATGGAATAATTGACGGCACCATTGAAGCGGATAAACGAGAATATTATTTGAATATTGTATCCGATGAGGTTAAAAGGCTTTCGCGTATGGTCGAATCAATGCTGAGTATTGTTAAGCTTGAATCAGGCGAATTTACAATTAAAAATGAAAAATTCGATTTCAGAGAGCTTGTTTTAAATATCGCCATAAGCCAAGAGCAGCGCATTGAAAAGAAAAATATTGATATAATAGGATTAGATGCGCTAAATCCCGTAACAATTACCGCTGATAAGGATTTAATTCATCGCGCGGTATATAATTTGGTGGATAATGCCATTAAGTTCACCGATGAAAACGGCCAAATAAGCTTTTGCTTAAAGCAGGACGGTAGAAGCCTTAGCTTTACCATTAAAAACAGCGGAAGGGGAATTCCGCAGAGTGAACTGCCATTTGTTTTTGATAGGTTTTATAAGGTGGATAAATCTCGTTCTGCCAATAAAACAAGCACGGGGCTCGGTCTTTATATGGTTAAAACCATTCTTAAAAATCACGGCGGAAGAATTTCGGTTTCAAGCATTGAAAACGAATTCACAGCCTTTGAAATATCAATTCCTATAAAAAACAGTCGGGGAGAATAAAATGAACGAATTTGAAAATTTAAATCAAAACGAGGAGCAAAACGAAGGCGAGGAAACGCGGGCACCCGAGCTTGAAAATTCGGAGTCGGCTTATGAAGAAATACCGCAGCCTTCAAGCTTTGAAATGCCACAGGAAAGTATAGAAAACGACCAATATGCAACGCTCGAAAAAATTAATTATACCCCCACAAAGCCGATTAAGGATTATAAGCCTATGAGCAAGGGAATGCGCGCTTTTTGTGCGGCGCTCGCGGCGATAATTCTTTTAACAGGCATTGGAACGGCGGGCTACTTTTTTGGCAGAAACAGCGTGGCATCATCAAAAAAAGGCCCTAATGTTACGGTGGAGCTTTCTAAAAAGCCAACTAATGCTGCTGCTCTTAGCACCGTTGAGGTGTATGAGGCGGCAAATGAATCAATCGTGGGAATCCGTGTTTATAATGCAAACGGCGCAGGCGATGCTTCGGGCGTAATTTATTCTAAGGACGGATATATCGTAACCAACGACCATATATATTCTGAGATTTCCGCTCCGAAATTCCGCGTTTATCTGCACGATGGCTCGGAATACGATGCGCGCTATATCGCGGGTGATGCTATAAGCGACTTGGCAATTCTCAAAATAGAGGGTGCTAAAAATTTAAAGGTTGCCGATTTCGGCGATTCGCGTGAGCTTGTTTGCGGTGAGGATGTTGTGGCTATGGGCAGACCAAACGATGCCACCGATAATACTTCAATTACGAGCGGAATTATTTCGCTTACGAGCCGTAGAGTAAAGACAACCTCAAGTTATTCCTCAAGATTGATTCAAACCGATAGCGCTATAAACCCCGGCTCGTCGGGCGGCGCGCTATTAAATATGTTTGGTCAGGTTGTGGGTATAACCTCCTCAAAGCTTGCGGGCGTTGAATATGATGCTATAGGCTTCGCCATTCCTACCACCACCGTAAAACGCGTTGCCGAGCAGTTGATTTCATCAGGCAAGGTTACCGATAGAGCAAAGCTCGGTATTACCTATACCGAAATCAATTCGGTTACCGAAAAAATGGGCAACTATAAGAGCACAGGGCTTTATATCGTTTCGGTCGGTGAGGATAGCGATATTTTCGGCAAGGTTTCCGAGGGCGATATCATAACCCATGTTAACGGTCAAAAGATTAATAATGATGAGGTTGTTCTCAATGTTATTGAGGATTCAAAGGCGGGCGATAGAATAACCCTGACTATTCTCTCTAAAAACGGAAAGCAACAGGACTATAATGTTGTTCTTAAAGCAAATATCGGTGAGTCGAGCTATACCGAAAACGAGATTCAAAACGATAATTCAAGTGGCGGCGGCACCTTTGATTTCCCGTTTGGCGAGTAAAATTTATTAAAAAAATTTGCAGCCGAAGATGAAAATCTTCGGCTGTTTTTTTATGTTTATATTTTTCCCAAAAGGGCAAAATAATTTTAAAGGAGGAGTAAAATGAAATTCGTTCGTGCGATTTTAAAAACAGCATTTTTCGGGATTTTATTGTTCTCGGTTTTGGCTTTTTTAGCGGTGTATTTTTTAGAAGAAAAAATTGCCGATAACTATAAAGTTACGAGCGGCGAAACGCTTAATATAAGCTCTTATATACCTATAACTGCCGAATATGAGGGAGCGGCGCTGTCTCAAAATAACCTTAACCATGTTGGCAAAAGCTATGATGTCGATTTGAAAATTTTCGGTCTTATACCGTTTTCAACCGTAAATGTTGAGGTCGTTGATGATATGTATGTTTCGGTGCTCGGCAACCCCTTTGGTATGAAGCTTTATACCGATGGCGTGCTCGTTATAGAAATTTCCGAGGTCAATACAAATGAGGGCGCAAAAAATCCCGCCAAAGCGGCAGGCAT
Source organism: Acutalibacteraceae bacterium (assembly GCA_045589375.1). Taxonomy (GTDB): domain Bacteria; phylum Bacillota; class Clostridia; order Oscillospirales; family Acutalibacteraceae; genus UBA737. The sequence goes on from JAZNOY010000033.1 coordinate 20,379, forward strand.
AAGGGTGGGCGATTATATTAAATCTGTGGGCGGAGTTCCCGTCGATACTAATGAGGAGCTTTTGCAGATAGTAACCGAATCGGCGGGTATGCCGCTTCGGTTTGAGATTGTTAGAAACGGACATATCATTGATACCCTTGTAACACCCCAAAAATGTGATGACTCGGTGTATCGAGTGGGCATTTGGGTGCGTGATAGCTCGGCAGGAATTGGAACGCTCACCTTTTATAGCCCAACTGCCGATGTGATTTGCGGCCTTGGCCACGGCGTTTGCGATAACGATACCGATGAGCTTTTAACCATAGAGCAGGGCGAGCTTGTAGAGGCAGAGATTATTTCGGTCAAAAAAGGGGATACGGGTAACCCCGGTGAGCTTAAGGGAAAATTCAACTATTCAACTATCGCTCAAATCGAGGCAAATCGTGATAACGGCGTTTATGCTGTGCCCGAAAAAGCTATAAATGCCGCAAATCTCACCGAGGTAGCGCTAAAACAAGAGGTCACCAACGGTAAAGCACAAATTCTTTGCACCGTCGAAGGCGATAAGCCCGAGCTTTATGATTGCGAAATTAAAATTCGCTCGTCAAGCTACCGCTCAAAAACGCAAAATCTTATTGTCGAGGTAACCGATTTAGAGCTTTTGCATATAACAGGCGGTATAGTGCAGGGTATGAGCGGCAGCCCTATTTTACAAAACGGCAAGCTCGTCGGCGCTGTGACCCATGTTTTGGTAGATGACCCAACAAAGGGCTACGGCATCTTCGCCGAAAATATGCTTGAAACGGCACAGGGTGTGGCGGATAACAGTAAATTGAAAGAGGCATCGTAACTGAAAAAAGCATCCCGATTAAGTTCGGGATGCTTTTTATCGTGATTTTATATTACTTATTTGAGTATGCGTTGTTATCCATTCTGAATTTAGAAGGGGAAACGTGTTTTTCTTTTATAAATTCCCTTATAAAGTGAGAACTGTCATAAAAACCGCAAGTCAGACCGATAGATAGTATACTTTCGTTTGTATTCAAAAGCATATTGGCAGCATTTTTTATTTTACATTTTGTTTGATACTTAGTAGGCGTAGTGCCGGTCAGTTTTTTAAAATATCTTAAATAAGTGGAATAGGAAAGCGCACTTTTGTTAGCAAGGTTTTTAAAGTTAATTTTATCATCATAGTACTTTTCTATATATTCCATACTCTCAATCACGGTTAACACCTGCTCATTTGGTAATGTGTCAATATTTAATGGTTTTGATAAGAAGATAGCATTAGACAATAAGGCGATCAGTGATAAAACATGCGCAATTATAGCGGATTCGCAATTATATGCCTGATTGTAAGATTCTATAAGTGAAATATGATGTTTTAACTGCTCAAACGGTATATCTTCAGATTTTAAGTAATAATGCTTTTCAATATGTTCTCTGAACACCGGCTCTATGTTAAAAATCATATTATAACCACGCATTTTTTCAAGAAGCGGCGAATAAACGGCAACAAACGAGTTGCTGAGCAAAATATGATAAACTGTTAGTTCGTTGTTGCAAGAATAGCCGTGTTTCATATTTGGCGGAATAATAAATACATCGCCACGTTGTGTTAATATTTCTCTGTTTTCCAATTTGTGTTTTCCCACTCCGCTGTAAATAATATTTATCTCGTAAAAATCGTGAGTGTGATACGGTATAAAATCGATGAATTGATGGTAATATGATTTTATGTATTTGTGGTCTGTTTCATATGGTACGGCTTCAAATTTAAAAAGGGATGTTGTATGTAGCGGAATTTGATCAAAAAAAGACATACGAAAACTCCTTAGTGAACATTGTATACAATATTATAGAAAGTTTGTACAATTATTATACAGTTAACATCCTGTAGAATCAAGATGTGAAGTAGAAATTCGCAAAGGAGATTTTTATGTCAATAAAAGAGTATTACGAAACTAACAAGCAATATGGAAATAGGTATGATACCGATTTTCAGCATATAGATGTGACTTTTTACCGTGAATTTAGCGGCATAATGGATAAACAAGCTCGATTTATTGAAGAAAATCAGTTATTTAACGAAGACGATTGGGAGCTGTTTGTACATCAGTTTGAAATTGCGGCTGATGATGTGGATGACGGTTGGCGCGGTGAATATTTCGGAAAAATGATGCGTGGCGCATGTATGACGTATCAGTACACTAAAAATGAAAAACTTTATAAATTGCTTAAACAGGTTGTCCAAGAAATGCTTAAGGCCCAAGAAGAAACAGGCCGTTTTTCAACATATAGTATCTCCAATGAATTCAAAGGGTGGGATTTGTGGTGTAGAAAATATGTTTTATTGGGATTTTTGCATTTTCATGAGATTTGCAACGATAATTTATTAAGAACAAAAATTGAAGTTGCCCTTTCAAAACACCTTGATTATATTGTTGCTCATATTGGAAGTGATAAGATTGACCTAAGCCAAACCTCAAATTTCTGGCTCGGCATTAACTCTGCTTCGCTTTTAGAACCGGTGGTGAAAATGTACAATATCACAGGAAGAGAAAGTTATTTGCAGTTCGCCCGTTATATTGTTGAATATTTGTCAAATAGCAGTGCTAATATTTTTTCACTTGCATTGGAAAACAAATTGATGCCTTATCAATATCCCGTAGTTAAAGCATATGAAATGATGTCATGTTTTGAAGGCCTTTTGGAATATTATCGCGTTACCGGCGAAGAAAAGTGGAAAACAGCTGCGGTTAATTTTGTTGATAGTGTTAAAAAAAGCGATATCACCTTAATTGGCTGTGCAGGATGTGAACATGAACTGTTTAACCATGCCGTGGCGACACAAACGGATACCGATTATATGGGCATTATGCAAGAAACTTGTGTGACGGTAACTTGGATGAAACTGTGTAATCAGCTGTTGCTCCTGACCGGTGATGCAAAATATGCAGATTATATTGAACAGGCATTTTACAATGCACTTTATGGCGCTGTAAACAACAAGATAATTACCAAAAACGGCGGCTTTATGTTTGATAGTTATAGCCCGTTAACTTTGGGCCTAAGAGGCAAATTGGTGGGCGGATATAAAAATATTTCTTCGGATAAATACTACGGTTGCTGCGTGGCAATTGGCGCCGCAGGAACGGCATTACCTTTGCTGACGGCTGTAACTGCCACAAAAAGCGGTCTTGCTGTTAATTATTACGAAGATGGTTGTATAACCGTTAACGGATTTAAGCTTGACTTCAAGACAAAATATCCTGCTGATGGCAATGTCAAAATCACAGTTTTGGGAGCAGAAACAGTGAAAAGAAATATTGCATTGCGAATTCCTGCATTTTCGAGCAGAAATGTCAAAATCTATGTGAATGGAGAGCTCAATCACGTAGGCAATGCTGAAACCGATGCTTTTTTTGCTTCGATTTACAGAGAGTGGGAAAAAGGTGATATTATAGAAATCACATTTGATATGAATCCGCGTACGATTCTTCCCTGTGGAGTAGATGGCAAGGATGAAACAAAGAATTATTTTGCAGTACTTTACGGACCTTTGGTATTGGCAAGAGATGCGCAAATAACCAATGTAGGCAATTCGGTTAATTTCAACAACAAATTAGAAGTTGTGCCCAAAGAAGAAGGTGGGTTTGAATGTGTTTTCCGAGCGAATGTATTTCTCGGAAATGATGAAATGGATATGATAGACTACGGCAGTGCCGGAAAAACTTGGGATATAAATTCCCTAACTGAAGCATGGATAAAACGCAAATAATGCCGCGTAAGACAGGGGACGGTTTCGTGTCTTGAATTATAACAAAACAAATGATGTGATACCGGATGTACAATAATACATAATCAACCCCAATTGGCTTTAAGGGTTAAGATTTACTCATTTTCAAGCTAAAATTCGCATTTTGAGCTAAAAATAGACTGAAAATTGCTCAAAAACGTGTTGTATCCTGCTTGACACACTCGTGTCGGGCAGTCCGATTATCCAAAATGGCAAGCTCGTCGGCGCCGTCACCCACGTCCTCGTCGACGACCCCACTAAAGGCTACGGCATATTTGCGGAAAATATGCTGGAAACAGCACAATCCGTTGCAGAAAATGTAGGGGATGATGCCCACATCGTCCCGTCAAAACAACAACTTAAAGATGCATCATAAGGCAAAGCACTCCCTATAAAAAGGGAGTGCTTTGCCTTTATAGTTTATTTGTATTTCTATACTGTCTAGGGGTTAAATGGTATGTTTTGTTGAAAATGCGGTGAAAATAACTGATGTTTTCATACCCTATTTGCAGCGCTATTTCATCAACATTTAAATTTGTGTTTTGTAATAACCAACAGCTTTGATTAAGGCGCTTTTCTTGAACAAGCTCTGTGAAGGTTTTATCTGTGCGCCGTTTAATTTCTCTCGATAACCAGGCAAAATCATAATGCAAAAGTTTAGAAAGCTCGGTTAGCGACCCTTTAGCATAGTTTTCTTCAATATAGCTTAGGGTTTTCAAAACAAGCTCATCATCCTTGTTGGTATATGAAATTCTGTCGGTGTAGTTCATGAGCAAAAGAATGAGAAAGCCCATGGTTGTTTGGTTGATTTTTCGTTTGTTAGGCACGTTGTTGAGCAGCGCCCATATAAGCGTTTCGATCGTGTTCTGTATGGGCAAAATATCAGACACCTTAAAATGAAGATACCTGTTTGACGATGCTTTGCCGGTGAAGGTATCAATTAAAAACCTCTTAACAGGGGTTTCTTCATCACCAAGCATTATCAGCGTTTGCTCAAAAAATGATGGCATGATTACAAAATTAACTGCGATATCCTCAGCCTTTGCAGGCAAAATCTCTTGCCTTGTGTTTTGCATCAAAAAGAGCAATTCGCCCTCTTTTAGCGTTATATTTTCGCCGTTAATGATATGAGTTGTTTCGCCTGAGCACATATAAATTGCTTCAACGTAGTCATGTGTGTGCTCAGGAAAGTGAACGAATCTTGTGTGAGGTCTTACTGTGATTTGCTTTCCTTCGCTTAATAATTTTTTGCGGCTGACTATATTGCTGGGGGATGTCATATAAATATCTCTGTTAATAATCTTTTCGCCGTTTAGAAATTGCTTTTCTTCTTCTGTGATAACAGAAAGCTTATCTAATATCTCTTTTTTCATAAAAATCACCTGATCATAGTGTATCACAAACATTTTCAAATTGCAAATAAAGACACTTTTTTAATCAAATCAAGTCGTTTAAACTATACAAGATTTGTTGTATACTTTGGTTAAGCAAACGAATGGAGGTATTATCATGAGCTACATAGAAGCTATAAAGAAATATGCAAAGATCGGCGTTGATACTCAAAAAGCCATTAATGTTTTAAAAAATGTACCCGTTGCCCTTCATTGCTGGCAGGGAGACGACGTTCGTGGCTTTGACGCTAAAACCGATGGCGGTCTTACCGGTGGTATTCAAACTACGGGCAATTATCCCGGCAGAGCGAGAACACCGCAGGAGCTTGCTTCTGACCTCGATATGGTCTTAAAGCTTTGTCCCGGAACTAAAAAGATGAATCTTCACGCTTGCTATGCCGTTTTCACCAAAGAGAATGGCGGCTGGGTTGATAGAGACAAAATAGAACCTAAGCATTTCAAGTTTTGGATCGATTTTTGCCAGGAGCGTGGTCTTGGCTGTGATTTTAACCCAACCTTTTTCTCACACCCCATGTGTGACCCGTTAACTCTTTCAAGCCCAAATGAAGAAACAAGAAGGTTTTGGATTGAGCATGGCAAGGCATGTATCAGAATTTCTGAATACCTGGCAAAAGAATTAGGTCAGCCTTGCATTATGAATATCTGGACGGGTGACGGCTTTAAAGACGTTCCTGCCGATAGAATGGGTCCAAGACTCAGATATAAAGACTCTATCGATCAGATTTTATCCGAGCAGTTTGATTTTAACCTTGTTAAACCTTGCGTTGAGAGTAAGGTGTTTGGTATCGGGGTTGAAGCCTACACGGTCGGTAGCGCAGAATTTTCTCTTTCTTATGCCGCCGCTAATTTGGATAAATGCATTCCCTTAATGGATAACGGCCATTATCATCCGACCGAGGTTGTGTCTGATAAAATCCCCGCTTTGCTCGCCTTCTTCCCCGAAATAGCGCTTCATGTTACAAGACCTATTCGCTGGGATAGTGACCACGTTGTATTGTTTGATGATGAAACAAAAGAGATTGCAAAAGAGATAGTCCGCTGCAACGGTCTTGACGGCAGAGTTAAAATTGCGCTTGATTATTTTGATGCATCAATTAACAGAGTTTCAGCCTGGGTAGTCGGCTTCAGGAATTTGCAAAAAGCACTTTTGATGGCGCTGTTAACACCCAGTTTAGAGTTTGCGAAGCTTCAGGATGATAACAACTTCACCGAGCTTATGGTAAAGACAGAAGAACTCAAAACTATGCCCTTTGGCGATGTTTGGGATGAATATTGCAAGCAATGCGGTGCACCACTTGACGGTGAATGGTTCGAAACAGTCAAAGCTTATGAAAATGAAGTTTTATCAAAAAGAGGATAAATGCTATGAATTACTGTTTAGCAATTGATATAGGTGCTTCAAGCGGTAGGCATATTTTAGGCTGCATCAAAGATAATAAAATTGTTATTCAAGAGGTTTATCGCTTCGAGAACAATATAATAAATCAAAATGGCAGCATTATTTGGGATATAGAGCATTTAGTAGCCGAGGTCATAAATGGCATAAAAGAATGCAAAAGCCTAAATAAAATCCCCAAAACCGTCGCTATCGATACTTGGGGCGTAGATTATGTGCTTCTTGATAAAAACGCAAATGATGTTCTACCCGCTGTAGCATACAGAGATTCACGTACCGATGATATTCCCAATGAAATTGATAAAATTATTCCTCGCAAAGCTTTATATGCCCGAAACGGAATACAGCCTATAAATTTTAATACTATTTATCAGCTTTATTGTGATAAAAAAAGCGGTAAATTGGATAAGGCAAAATACTGCCTTATGATACCTGCTTATCTTTCTTTTAAGCTTACTGGAGTTATAAAAAACGAATATACCAACTTAACTACGGGCGCATTGATAAATGCTCAAACCAAAACCTACGACACCGAATTGCTTAATGGATTAGGTATTGATCAAAGCCTATTCGGTGAGCTTTGCAAACCGAGTGATTATATCGGCAATTTCAGCGATGAAATTAAAGAGCGTGTAGGCTTTGATTCAGAGGTTATCTTCTGTGCTTCCCACGATACTGCATCTGCTGTAGCGACCTGCTCTGTAGGGGATAACGGCATGTATATTTCATCGGGCACATGGAGCCTTATCGGCACCGAAAATCTAACACCCATACTTACTGAAAACGCATTAGTGGGTGGCTTTACTAACGAAGGCGGAATTAATTATCGTTACCGTTTTCTTAAAAACATCATGGGCATGTGGCTCTTTCAAAGCATCAGAAGAAATTTGGATAAAAAATATACCTACGATCAGATGATGGAACATGCAAAGGATAGTGAATTCAAAGAATTTATCAATCCTAATGCCAAAGAATTTGTAGCTCCCGATAATATGATTGAGGCGATAAGAAACTATTTGGGTAAACCTGATTTGCCGATTGGTGATGTGCTTTCAAGTGTTTATCATTCGCTTGCAAATTCATACAAAACAGCAGTAGAAACCATTGAAACCGTAACAGGTAAAAAGATTGATAAAATAAATATAATCGGTGGGGGAAGTAAGGATAAATACCTTAACGAATTGACTGCTAAATATACAGGGTTGCCTGTGTTGGCAGGTCCTACCGAAGCTACCGCAATAGGTAATTTGATTGCACAATTTATGTATTTAGATAAAGATTTAACACTTGAAAAAGCAAGAGAACTTGCAAAGGAGATATAACAATGAAAGATGTTTTAAGAGCACCATTTATTGAAGAAATGAAAAAAGCAACTGCCAATATGTACCGTCTTGGTTGGGACGAGCGCAATGGTGGTAATGTTAGTTATATGCTTGAGACAGAGCAGGTAGCAGAGTATATAGACCTTAATAATGTTATCCGAACAATACCTACAGGCTTTGATGCAAGTGAACTTGTAGGCAAGATTTTTATTGTAACAGGAACAGGCAAATATTTTAAAAACGTAGAGCATGACCCCGAAACCAATCTTGGTATTATCCGCATCGCAAAGGATGGTACCACTGCTGAGCTTTTATGGGGCTATAAAGACGGTGGCAGGTTCACAAGCGAACTGCCCGCTCATTTAATGAGCCATATTGCAAGATTAAAGCAAGATCCCGAGCACAGAGTTGTTATGCACTCCCACCCGACAAACACCCTTGCTATGACGCATATTCACGAGCTTGACGATAAAAAGTTCACCCACACTATCTGGGAAATGTGTACCGAGTGTATTGTAGTTTTCCCGGATGGCATAGGTGTTCTTCCTTGGATGGTTTGCGGCAATAACGAAATTGGTGTTGCTACCGCTGAAAAAATGAAGGAATATCGTCTTGTTGTATGGGGTTTGCACGGAATTTACGGTGCAGGTCGTGATATGGATGAAACCTTCGGTCTTATTGAAACAGTAGAAAAAGCGGCAGAACTTTATATGAAAATCGCACACCTGCCACACATCAATACTATAAGAGACGAAGAACTAAAAGCGGTTGCAGATGCATTTGGTCTTGATTATAGAAAAGATTTTTTGAATTTATAATGCACCGGTCAACAAAAATAAGACAGGGGACGGTTCTGTGTCTTAAACTTGTTGGTCTAACTATAACACATAAACGCACTATTTTTGGAAACAAAGATAGTGCGTTTTAATGTTTATATTTCAATAAATGGCTTAAAATAAGGCTTTTTGGCACTTTTTTATGCCAAAAATTTCTTCAAAAAAGTGTTGGTCTATCCTTGACACACTCCTGTCAGGTTCCCCGATTATCCAAAATGGCAAGCTCGTCGGCGCTGTGACCCATGTTTTGGTAGATGACCCAACAAAGGGCTACGGCATCTTCGCCGAAAATATGCTAGAAACCGCACAATCGGTAGCCGAACAACAATTGAAAGAAGCATCGTAAAACTAACCACTCTCCAGAAATTTGGAGAGTGGTTTGACATTTTATATAGAGTAGCAAATCATTACTTTTTAGTGGCCTCTGAAACTATAAAATTTTTAAACAGAAGTTTCAAATCAGAGTTAGGATTTTTTTCGTAATAAAGATAAATGGTTCTTTGCTCGGAAAAATCATTAAAAGGAAGATTAACAACATTATTGTCTGATAACCCTTTCCAAGAAAAACTCGGGAAGAGGGAAATTCCCAGCCCCATAGCAGTATATTTTCTTACATAAAATGGATCGTCGCAATGAATTGTAATATTTGGTGTTGCTCTATTACGCTCAAATATTTTATTTAAAACATTATAAAGACTACTGTTATATGGCATGGAAATAAAGTTCTCATTAATGATTTCACTAAAATTAACACTGTTTTTATTGGATAAAGGATTCGACTTTGGAATTGATAAAAGAATTTCCTCTTTTATAATAGGTGTTCGTTCATATCCGTTTATACTCATATCATCGCTGCTAACGATAAAGTTGAAATTCGCTTTATCGGTATCTTTTAAGTTATGATAGATTTTAAAATCAACATTAGTATAAAACTTTTTAAATTCTGCTATACAATCGGTTATAAAACGGCGGTTAGTATTGATTAAAATAGAAATTGTTCCTTTTGTGGTGGATGAGTATTTTTTTACTGAGGCAACACCTTTTTCTAACTCAAAAAGGGATTTTTCTATATTGGTATGAAAAAGGCTACCGGCTTCACTAAGTTGAATTTTGTTTGAATTTCTAACAAACAGCTCTATTCCAAGCTCTTTTTCTAATCTTTTTATAGATTGTGATACTGCGGACGTCGGCACCATAAACTTTTTTGCGGTATGTGAAAAATTGTTTGTTTTTGCTGTTTCATTAAAATACTTTAATTGCAGTAGTTCCATAATTTACTCCATTACAAATCATATAGTAAACGCATTATAATACATTATTGAAAATGTTTCAATACTATTTTATAATAATAAATAAAAGGGGGCTTAAAAATGATTATAAAAAGTGATATTTGTTATGCAAAGGTAGAGCACAGCAGGAGTTTTTTGGATATTTACTTACCGGAAAACGGCGTAGAAAAGGTGTTTATATATTTTCACGGCGGAGGGATTGAGAGCGGAAATAAAGGCTTAAATGAGGTAGAAAAATACACAGAGCGAAATATTGCAGTAGTTTGCCCTAACTATAGACTTTATCCCAATGCAAAATATCCTGAATTCATTGAAGATGCCGCCGAGGCAGTCAGTTTTATTAAAAACAATATTGATTTAGTTGGAGGATGTAATGATATTTATATAGGTGGCAGTAGTGCGGGCGGATATCTTTCCATGATGTTGTATTTTGATGACAAATATCTTGCAAAGTATAATCTTTCTGCAAACGATTTTTCGGGTTTTATTCATGATGCCGGTCAGCCGACTACTCATTTCAACGTATTGAGAGAAAGAGGATTAGATAAAAGAAAAGTAATTATTGACGAAGCAGCTCCAATTTTTCACATCAAGGAATATACGGATAAACCTAAGATGTTAATTTTTGTAGCAGAAAATGATATGACAAATCGTTTAGAACAAACCTTGCTTTTTATTTCAACCCTTAAGCACTTCAATTATCCTGAAGAATTGATAAAATATTATTTTATGAAAAATTATGGTCATTGTAGATATTTGAGTGATGCTATTTTTTATGATACAGTAATAAATTTTGTTTTTGGAGGAGTATAAAAATATGGCAGAAATATTTGAAATTTTAATGATAGTGTCTTTTGGAGTGTCATGGCCTTTAAATGCTTATAAATCGTATAAGGCACGAACTACAAAGGGTAAAAGTTTATGGTTTTTGTTACTTATTTTTACAGGATATATTTTTGGAATTACATCAAAGCTAATGTTGCCTTCATTTAAGTGGTATGTGATGTTCTTTTATGTCCTTAACTTGCTTATGGTTGGGTTGGATATAGCGTTATATATTAGGAATTATCACATTGATAAAAAGGGTGGAAAAAATGATTAAGGTTTTATCGATCGGCAATAGCTTTTCTCAGGATGCAACGAGATATTTAACCGAAATTGCAAACCACACAGGTACAGAATTAATGTCCGAAAATTTGTATATCGGCGGATGCTCTCTTGAAACGCATTATAACAATATTTTAAGCGACAGTGCCGCTTACGAGTTGCAAATAAATGCAAAAACAATAAATATGAGCGGCATCAAAACCGCTCTTCTTAAAGAAAAATGGGATTTTATCACGGTCCAACAAGTTAGCAATTTGTCTGTGGATTATTCTACATATCAGCCATATTTAAATGAACTTATAAAATACATTAAAAAACATTGTCCGACTGCCCAAATTGTCGTTCACCAAACCTGGGCTTATGAAGATGATTCCCAAAGACTTTGTGAAGAACTTGGATATAAAAAATCTTCACAAATGTTTGCCGATGTAAAAAGTTCCTATGAAAAGGCGGCACTTGACGTTCACGCACAAGGGATAATTCCAAGCGGCGAACTTTTTATGAAGTTGGTAAACAGTGGAATTTCAAAAGTCCACAGGGACACTTTCCATGCATCTTTGGGGCTTGGAAGATACGCACTGGGTCTTCTTTGGTATAAGTTTTTTACCAAACAAGATATTGATAATATAAATTTTGATAAGTTTGACGAACCGATAACCGAGGAAGAAATTAAAATTATTAAAAAATGTGTAAATGAAATTTTATAAATCGTTTTTAGGTTTTAGAGCAGTCATCAAATTTTGCAAAAATTTGTCGGTCTAACTGTATCACATAAACGCACTGTTTTTGGAAACAAAAACAGTGCGTTTTCTACGTAAAAAAATGGGGGATAGAGAAGTTCCTATTCTACAAAGGACCGACTTCAAACGTGTCGGGTTCACCTTTGATGCAGAACGGTAAACTCGTCGGCGCAGTAACCCACGTCCTCGTCGACGACCCAACAAAAGGCTACGGCATCTTCGCAGAAAATATGCTCGAAACCGCACAATCCGTCGCCAATGGGCAACTTAAAGAAGTATCGTAAAACAAAGCCCACCGATTTAGGTGGGCTTTGTTATATCCTTATTAGCAGGGTTGTTTATTAGTTTGCCGTTTGAGTCAAATCTCGAGCCGTGGCAGGAGCAATCCCAGCTATGCTCATATTTGTTCCATTTAAGCGCACAACCAAGGTGGGGACAGCGTCTTGCTGTTGGAATTATAAAATTTGAAAGCGTTTCAAAGCAGTTTATGGCGAGCTGCGGTTTTAAAATGCTTCTTGAAGGGTTAAATATGTCGGCATATTCGTTTTTAACACCCTTAATCATATCGGTTAGAATCATAGTCGCCACCATTGATGAGGTCATACCCCATTTGTTAAAGCCCGTGGCAACAAGTAAATTAGGTGTGTGTTTGGAATACTGACCTATAAGCGGAATTTTATCAAGACTCATACAGTCCTGCGTTGCCCATTTGTATTTAACTTTACTGTCGGGATAGTATTTATCCTTAAATTTTATCAGTTCATTCCAGTTGCCGCAGGGCTTTCCCGTTCTTGCGCCGCCGCCGCCGAGCAGTAGCAGGTCGCCGTAATTTCTAAAGGATAAACCGCCGTCAGCCACGCAGGCGAACATACCATTCACATTTTGAGCGTTCTCGAGCGCCAAAACATAGGAGCGGTATTGATAGAGCTTTAAAAAGTAAAATCCGTGTTTATTAATAAAGGGGAAATGGCTCGCAACTATTATTTTGTTTGCCCGTATTTTACCGCCTTTATAGTATGCGGTGGTGCCGTCCATCTCTAAAATCCTTGTGTTTTCATATATTTTTAAATCTTTTGCGATATATTCTATAAATTTTAGCGGATTAAATTCGGCTTGACCCTTTAAGCCTACCATAGCCGAAATCTTAAAAGGCAATGGTGATTTTGTTCTAAACTCCGCCGATGCACCTAAATTTAACAGGGCATTATATTCGCTTTTGATTTTTGCTTTGTCATCGCGGGAATATGTGTAGGCAGTGGCTTCTCTAAAACCACAATCCGCTGACGAGGCTATTTTCTCATATTCCTTTATGGCTCTTTGGTTAATTTCAAAATACCTCTTAGCGGTATCAAATCCCGATTTTTCAATTAAATCAGCATATATCGCGCCGTGTAAAGAGGTAATTTTTGCGGTTGTTTTACCGCTTACACCCGATGCGATTTTCTCGGCTTCAACTAAAACACAGTCGATACCCGATTGCTTCAAATAATATCCGCATAAAAGACCGCACATACCGCCGCCTATAATCAGCACATCGGCTTCAATATCGCCCTTAAGAGAATCAAACGACGGTAATTTGGTGTCGAATTGCCAAAGTGATTTTCCCATATGGCTTATTATTTAAACGAAACAGGGTTAACATCCGTGTTAGTGAAATTGCTGTCGGCAGGGGATGGCTCGGACATACTAAAATACATTTTAGCAGCCTTTGTAGTGCCGAAATCTCGGTTAGAGCCCGTGTTTTGCACCTTGTTAAATGCTTCTCTGAACATTGCGTTGTGTGCTTCCTCTCGGTTAAGAAGAAAGTCGATTGTTTCTCTAACCTTTTTATCCTCAATCTGACGGTATAAATATTCGTATACAACCTTGGCTCTTTGTTCGGATGCGATATTCGATAAAAGGTCTGCACAAAGGTCACCGGTGACCGTTACATAGTCGCCCGTCCAAGAGTAACCCGAAGCATTTATAAGCCCTGGGTTAAGCCCTAAAAGGACGTGGGACTGAATTTCTCCCGCAGGAACACTCATAGCGTCTACGTCATGGCCGTTTAAAAGGTTGATGGTTTGTGCAACCATCTCCATGTGACCAAGCTCCTCGGCGGCAATATCCAAGAATAAATCCTTGATTTCGGGGTCTTTAATTCTAAAGCTTTGGGACATATACTGCATTGCGGCTTTAAGCTCGCCGTTACCGCCGCCCAACTGCTCTTGGAGTAGTGCCGCATACTGCGGATTCGGTTTTTCAATGGCTACGGGGTGGAATAACATTTTTTCGTGTTTAAACATAAATCTTCCTCACTTTCTTTAGGGTAACAGATATAATCCAAACTCGGTTGATACGGGGAAATTTCCGCCAGAACTTTGTCGAAATGCTCGTTAATCCTTTTGTTCAGCAAAGCCGACAAGGTGAAAAGGCCCGAAATTACGCCTTTTAAGGCGGGTTGGGATTATATCTGTTACCCTATTTATTATTTGGAAAATGAAAGAAGTTATGCGTTAAATTTTTCTTTAATCAAATTGCTTGCCAAAAAAGTGTTGGCCTACACTTGACACGCTCTTATTGCGGTTTTAAAACAGCGCGATATAAATCCCTTTTGGGAATTTGCGATATGCCGAACGATATATTGCTTCGCAATGAGAAAGGGTTATGGCATATTTGCCCCGAATATGCTCGAAACCGCACAATCGGTATCAGAACAATATCTTAAAGAAGTTTCTTGAAGACAGCGGCACCCCTTTTCAAAGAGGTGCTGCTGGTTTGGTGTAAAAATTATCGGGAATTGATATATAACTTTGCAAATTACTTACTCTCGCCAACATAACCACGAAAGTTTACAATGAAATAAAGAGAAGAACTGAATTGGTTTTCAATATAATATATAAAAATCAACAACTTTGTTATAGTGTTTAACTTCTTATACTGATATAATTGTTAAAAAAGGGGGCGTTATTTATGAGTAATAAAATTACAGATAGCCAAAAATTAGCAAAGTTTTTCATTGACAACAATGAGAAAGAAAATATCATGGAATCTGTTTTTAAGTTTTTTAGGTTAGACTGTTTAGAAAGAAGCTATATCAATCCTGCTTTTTTAGATGAACATATTAGGAAATTTGAAGAACAAGAAAAATGTGATATTGAAGCTTTAACAAAAATCATAGATGTCGTTAAACAAGGGCAAAAAGGTGCTATCAATAAAGAAAATGAGCTAATTCAAAAAATCGTTTCATATATTGATAAAAACCTATTTTCCGATATAAATATTACAAATATTGCCACCAAACTCAATCTTAGTTACTATTATATATGTCATATATTCAAAGATAAATATGGCGTATCCATAAACACTTATATAAATAAAAAAAGACTTGAACACGCAATGAGAAAGCTTGTAGAAAGCGGTGAAAAAATTTCAGATATCGCTACTTTTTGCGGATTTAATAATATTAGTTATTTTACAGAAATTTTTTCAAAATATGTAGGTGTATCTCCCGGCGCATTTAGAGAAAAAAATAAAAATGTTTGTTTTCATAAATTTTTCTCGTTTGAGGATATGCTTTTAGCAACAAGTCTTGAAAATATTAAATTGCTTGATAACAATATTACTGATATCAATTCGAAATTTGAAACAATTCTTGTTCACAAGCCGGATCAACAATTTGGATTTTTGCACGAGGCTGCTATTATAGAATATCACGGGGTTTTATATGCTTCGTGGTATAATAACATTAAAAATGAGTTGCAAGGTTATACGCCAATTTGTGGCAAGCGTTCCTATGATGGTGGCAAAAAGTGGACTGACTTGGAAATTCTATATGATGATAAAAGTGAAAAAATCCTATATTGTCCACCAGTTTATGGCATTTGCGATGATAAGCTTTATATGTTTGTCAATCAAATGGTGTCTGCTGACCATATGCACACGTTAGATTTATATGTTCTTAATAATACGACGGATAAATTTGAACTGCTTTGGTCAAGAAGTATTCCCTTCAAGCTAAATACTAATGTTGTAACATTACCTAATGGCAAATTGATGCTTCCCGGAAGAATAGCAAAGCTTGATGGTTTCCCCAACACTCCCGCTGTATTGATATCCGATAGTGGAAAAATAGATGCTGATTGGCGACTTGTAAAAATAGCTGAAAACGGTGATTTGCCTGATGGTTCGAAGCTTATTCATCCTGAGCTTTCGGTAATATTAATTGAAGACACTCTTTATATGTTTAACCGAAACGACCAACGTCATGTTCCTTTGGTTTATATTTCCAAAGATTTTGGCGAGCATTGGAGCGAGGCTATAGCACACGACATACCGTATATTTCATCTAAAATATATGCAGGAAATCTTTTAGATGGTCGCAAATATCTTATCGCAAACATTGATGAAATGAATCGTTCAAAATTAGCCATATATTTCACCGGCAAGAATAATTGTTTTGAAAAAAGGCTTATCCTATTTGATAATACCACAACAAAAATTAATAACGCAACCGCCTGCCATTATCCTGCGGCTTACGAATTCAACGGTAAATTATATATCATCGCCACTTTAAATATTGAATCTTTAGGCCGAGGTGCAGTTTTATTTATTATTGATTTAAAGGAGACTTAATTACTTTGGACTTTTTCACCTCAAAAATCCCTGCGTGGCAGTAGAACAGCTTAAAGAAGCATCGTAAACTAAAAAGCCCTCCTTGAGTAAAGGGTGCGGGTGTCCGGTAGACACCTCTGCACAGCAGAAGCACCGACCGAGGCGGCAGCCGAGATAGTGGCACAGCGAAGCCGTGACGGGAGGATTGTGACAATCCCTCAGTCTTTTGCTTCGCAAAATCCAGCTCCCTTTACACAAGGGAGCCTTTTTTATAGTCGAGCGCTTTGCTATTGCAAAGGTTAATAAATTGTGATAAAATAAAGTCATAGCTTTTTACGGTCTTTGAATGTGTTATTACTTTCAACTGAAGGAGAAATATATATATGAAAAAATCACTTGCGTGTGTAATTCTATGCGCATTAATGGCCTTTTTTATGAGCGGCTGCTTTCTTCATTCCCATAAGGAAAGCAAAATTTGGCTAGCAGATACAAAAACTCATTGGAAGGTGTGCGATGACTGCGATGAAAAGCTGCAGCTAACAGAGCATACGCTAAACGACGATTCAAAATGCGATGCTTGCGGCACCGAGGTTATAGATTTCGGTGATTTTGTATCTATTACTACGGTTGATGAATATGGAAATACAGTGAGAATGGCTGAGTATGATACCGAAAATAAGCTTGTCACCGAAACGGTATACGGATATGAATATGATGCTGATGGCAATATCAAAAAGCTTAATGAAACTATTGACGGTCTGCTAAATTATGAAGCCGAGTATATTATGAACGAAGGCAATAACATTATTGCAAAGGCCATGCAGTATAATGAGGACGCAAGCAAGGTTTATAATGAATATGATGTTTATGGCAATGTAACCGTGATGATTGATTATGCTGCCGGCGGAAATGTGAATATGCAAACCAATTCCGAGTTCACCAAAAACGAGAACGGCGAATGGTATGAAAGCGGGCGCGTTGAATTTTATAAGGACGGCACAAAAATCGAGGCAACATATAATGGACACGGCGATAACCTCTCAAGAAAGCTTTATGATGCCAAGGGCAATCTTACTACGAGCGAAATTCGGGAATACACCTATGATGCCAACGGCAATAAGCTGACTGAAGCATTATATGAGAACGAAGCAATTAAGGAATTGAAGCTTTATAGAACGGTAACAAAAGAAAATGAAACCTATACATTCCCAAAGGAAATCACCGTTTATGAAGGGGATGGCTCTAAAACGGTTTCGGTATATAACGAAGATGATGAGCTTGTAGGCGAAACCAAATATAATGCTTTAGGAAGCGTTATTAAGTAATGTCAAAGGAGCGATAACAATGAAAAATTCAATTAAAAAGCTGTTGATGAGCGTTGCGGCGGTTATATTCGCGGTTGTGGTTATTATAATGCTTATAAGGGACGGCGAGGAGCTTAAGGGCATTAAGGATACCAACGGCGCCGATAACTATTCTCTGCAGACTATTACAGATGAAAACATAATCAAGCAGGATATCGGAATGAAGGGCGGACTGCATGTTCGCAACGCCACACTCACAAACGATGTAATCATTTCCTGTGATAACCTTACCGGTGTTTACGAGGTGCTCTTTACAAGCACTATCGGCAGGTCGGATTTTAGGATTTATTTTTCGGAGTTTGTCGTAAGGGGCGGTAATTTTAAGGCGGCTCTTATATGTAACGATAAAATTGTAAAAGAGCTTGATTTTACCGATTCGACTCGCGTTTTCGATTTTGTTGTCAAAGACCTTAAGGGAGATATTCGATTTGTTATTGCGGGCGAGGAAGCAGACTTCAAAATCCGTATACCGAGAAACGAATACGATAGATTTTCGCATCCGTAAAGCATAAACCCCATTAATAAAGTGTCAGTTGAACTTTTTAATATTCTAAAGAATAATTTATCTGTGAACAATAGCAAAAGGAGTTGCTTTTATGGAGAAATGGGCGAGAAGTAAATATCAACCTTGCTTACCTTTAGGTGACAACAACTCAAGAATAACAGGCTGCAAAAGGCATATTCAATTGTCAAGAGAAGCCGCCTGTGAGGGAATCGTTCTCCTAAAAAACGAGAGAAATGTTCTGCCGCTTAAAAAAGGAACGAAGGTTGCCTTGTTTGGAAACGGCCAATTTGATTATGTCAAGGGCGGCGGCGGTTCGGGAATGGTTTATTGCGAGTATGTTCGTAATATTTATGAAGGCCTTAAATCAAAGGATGATATAGCAATTTTTGAACCATTATCTCTATTCTATAAAAAATGTGTTTTCGAGCAGTATAAAAACGGCGCGTCAAACGGGAATCTGGTTGAAAGCGCGATACCTAAGGCCTTGCTAAAAGAGGCGGCCTTATTCACAGATACGGCGATAATTGTTATCAGTCGTTTTTCGGGCGAAGGATATGATAGGAAAAACGATGGTTCAGATACATATTTTGAGCTTTCAAATGAAGAAAGAGCAATGGTTGAAAATGTTTCTGATAACTTTGAAAAAATCATTGTGCTTTTGAACACGGGTGCGATAATTGATGCCTCGTGGTTTTCAAAGAGTGATAAAATCAGTTCCGCATTGATGATTTGGCAGGGAGGAATGGAAGGCGGATTAGCCGTTGCCGATGTTTTAGTAGGTGATACTACTCCATCGGGAAAGCTTGTAGATACCTATGTGCGTAATTTTGATGATTATCCATCATCAAAAGGCTTTCACGAATCGAAAGATTTTGTAAAGTATACCGAGGATGTATTTGTAGGCTATAGATATTTTGAAACCATTCCAAACAAAAAAGGTTGCGTAATATATCCCTTCGGTTATGGCTTATCCTATACTGATTTTGAAATAAAAAACATCAACGCAAACTCTCTCGGCGATAGAATAGTGGTTTGTGCCGATGTTAAAAATATAGGTAATTTTTACGGCAAAGAGGTTGTTCAAGTGTATTATAGCGCACCTGAAGGCAAGATTACCAAGCCTGCAAGAGAACTTTGCGCTTTTGCGAAAACCAATTTGCTGGCACCTGGCGAAACCGAAACACTAACTATGAGCTTCGCAGTTGAAGATATGGCTTCGTATGATGATATCGGAGATGTTCAGAAATCCGCATACGTTTTGGAGTGCGGTGAATATAAGATTTATGTTGGAAACAATGTTCGTGATGCAAAAGAAATTGGATTTAAATATATTGCTTCGCAAAATGTTATCTGTCGTCAATTATCAGAGTGTTGCGTTCCTTCGAGATTGAGTAAAAGATTGCTTGCTTCCGGTGAATATGTTGATGTTCCCGAAATTAAGCATACTTCAAAAAAATTCGAATGCAATTATATATGTGATTATAATCCACCAAAAGAGGACGGCTTAAAAAAATCCTTTGATTGTGTTGCAAAAGGTGAAATTTTACTTGATGATTTTATTGCTCAGCTTTCGGATTATGAACTTTTATCACTGCTAAATGGTTGTCCGAATTTGGGAGTTGCCAACACCTTTGGAATGGGTAATTTGCCAAAATATGGGATACCCTCATTTATGACCGCAGACGGTCCTGCAGGTGTTCGCATTTCAACAAAAACCGGAATAACAACCACCGCTTTCCCGATTGAAACAATGCTCGCATGCACTTGGAATGAGGAACTTGTTGAAAAAGTCGGCGTAGCAGCAGCACTTGAAATAAAGGAAAACAATATCGCTATATGGCTTGCTCCGGCACTTAATATTCACCGTAATCCGCTTTGCGGAAGAAACTTTGAATACTTTTCGGAGGACCCTTATATAACAGGTAAAATGGCGGCTGCAGTAGTTAGGGGAGTTCAATCGCAAAACATTGTTGCTACACCAAAGCATTTTGCTTGCAATAACAAGGAAACCAATCGTCATAATTCCGATTCAATAGTTTCCGAGAGAGCCTTGCGTGAAATTTATTTAAGAGGTTTTGAAATTTGTGTTAAGGAATCTAAACCTAGATTGATTATGACCTCTTATAATATCATCAACGGTGTTCGTGCCTCGGAAAACGCGGAGTTGCTCACGGGAATTTTGCGTAACGAGTGGGGCTATGACGGACTTTTAACAACTGACTGGTGGAATAGCTCCTATAAGGGCGCGGAGATTATAGCGGGTAATGATATTCGTATGCCGATATTAGAGGATGGAGATAACGTTGAAAAACTAACTGAAATCATCAATATGGCCGGCAGAAACAGGCTTGCTGAATGTGTTAAAAGATTGCTTGAAATGCTTTTGTGGTTATGTTGACAAGAGTAATCTCACACTTTTAAGCAATAAAAGAAACCTTCTATCGCCAAGCTCGGCAATGGAAGGTCTCGCTTTTTCGTTTGTGGATTTAATATTGTAAATTTCATATTATTGCTTGACAATCATATATAACTGTGATAAAATACCATAGAAATAAATCTTTAATTCGATACGGTGATGTCGGTAAGATGGTAATATTTCTCGGTGTCTATCAAAGCTATAGTTGCGCCCGATTGTTATCAATGCCTGCCGATATCGGCAGGCTTTTTTATACGGTAAGGAGAAAACGATGGAAGTTATAAGTGCAAAGGAGCTTCAAATGGCGGCAACAAAATCATTGTCTGCAATTGCCGATAATGCCTTTGCCCTAGTATCTCCATTTTTAAACGATGACAGATATATTATTTTACCCGGTTTCGTTGATGTTCATGTTCATCTTCGCGAGCCGGGTTATTTTTATAAGGAAACGATTTTTTCGGGGACCTCTGCCGCGGCGCGCGGCGGCTACACGGCGGTTTGCAGTATGCCCAATCTAAACCCCGTGCCCGATAGCCTCGAAAATTTAAAGCCGCAGCTTGATGCAATAAATAGCGATGCAAAAGTGAATGTTTACCCTTACGGCTCTATTACCGTGGCGCAAAAAGGGGAGCGGCTTTCCGATATGAGCGGTTTAGCGCCCTTCGTTGTTGCCTTCTCGGATGATGGCAGGGGCGTTCAAAGCGAGGAAATGATGCTTAGCGCTATGCAAACTGCAGCCTCGCTTGGCAAAATAATAGTTGCGCATTGTGAGGATAATTCATTGTTGCGCGGCGGATATATCCACGATGGCGAATATGCAAAAAAGCATAACCATAAGGGCATCTGCTCCGAGAGTGAGTGGGCACCGATAAAGCGCGATATCGAGCTATTAAGAAAAACGGGTGCAGCTTACCATGTATGTCATATTTCAACTAAGGAAAGCGTTGAGCTTATAAGAAAAGCGAAGGCTGAGGGTATTGATATAACCTGTGAAACGGCGCCGCATTATCTAACCCTTAACGATGATGCCTTGCAGGATGATGGCAGATTTAAAATGAATCCTCCAATTAGGAGCGAGCAGGATAGATTGGCGCTTATTGAAGGTATAATCGATGGCACTATTGATATGATTGCGACCGACCATGCTCCGCATAGCGCAGAAGAAAAGTCGAAAGGGCTTAAAGATAGCTTAATGGGTGTTGTAGGGCTCGAAACAGCATTCCCGATACTTTATACAAAGTTTGTCAAAACGGGTGTTATAACAATTACAAGGCTTATTGAGCTTATGTGTGTTAACCCGCGCAAGAGGTTTAATATACCTTGGCAGGATGATATTTGTGTCTTTGATTTAAAGGCGCAATATAAAATAAATCCCGATGAGTTTTTATCAATGGGGCGAAGCACTCCTTTTGAAAACGAATCGGTTTTCGGAAAATGTATGCTAACAGTTAAAGACGGAAAGATTGTTTACAAGGCGGAGGAATTATAATGGCAAAAAGAACAGATTTAAAAAAGATTTTGATTATCGGCTCAGGACCGATAGTAATAGGTCAGGCGGCAGAATTCGACTATGCGGGAACTCAAGCCTGCTTAGCGCTTAAAGAGGAGGGCTACGAGGTTGTCCTCGTAAACTCAAACCCTGCTACCATAATGACCGATACAACCATTGCGGATAAGGTTTATATGGAGCCGCTAACGCTTGAGTATGTTGCAAAGATTTTGCGCTATGAGCGCCCCGATGCCATTGTTCCGGGAATTGGCGGTCAAACAGGCCTTAACCTTGCAATGCAGCTCGAAAAGAAGGGCGTTTTGCGCGAGTGCGGCGTCAAGCTCCTCGGAACGAGCAGCGAAAGCATTGAGCGCGCAGAGGACCGCGAGCTCTTCAAGGAGCTTTGCCAATCCATTAATGAGCCCGTAATTCCTTCCGAAATTACATATAATTTAGAGGAAGCCAAAAAAGCCGCAGAGGATATCGGATATCCTGTTGTTTTGCGTCTTGCCTTTACCTTGGGCGGAACGGGCGGCGGCTTTGCCAATAATGAAGCCGAGCTGATTGAAATCGGAACGAACGCCTTTAAGCTTTCACCCGTTCATCAGGTTTTAATTGAGAAAAGTGTTAAGGGCTATAAGGAAATTGAATTTGAGGTTATGCGCGATTCGGCGGATAACGCTATCACTATATGCGGCATGGAAAATGTTGACCCCGTTGGTGTTCATACCGGCGACTCAATCGTTGTTGCGCCGATTATGTCCCTAAACGAGCATGACCATAAAATGCTCAACGATAGCGCGATAAAAATTATACGCGAGCTTAAAATTGAGGGCGGCTGTAATGTTCAGTTTGCGCTCAATCCCGATACCTCGGAATACTATCTTATAGAGGTTAATCCCCGCGTTTCGCGCTCCTCGGCACTTGCTTCTAAGGCAAGCGGATACCCAATTGCAAGGGTTACTGCAAAGATTGCTGTTGGTATGACCTTGGAGGAAATCACTCTTGCAAATACTACTGCGGCTCGCGAGCCGAGACTCGATTATGTTGTTGCAAAATTCCCGCGCTTCCCGTTTGATAAATTCGCCACCGCTACCAATAGCCTCGGCACTCAAATGAAGGCAACGGGCGAGGTAATGGGCATCGGCGCCACCCTTGAGGAGTGTATGTTAAAATCCATACGCTCGCTTGAAATCGGCGTTGACCATATGTATTTAGCTAAATTCGATAGCTATAGCAGGGAAGAATTAGTTAAGTATTTATCGGCTTTTCAGGATGATAATATTTATGCGATCGCTCAGCTGTTCCGTATGGGAGCAAGCGTTCCTGAGCTTCACGAAATCACGAAAATCACCGAGCTTTTCTTAGAAACTATTAAGAAAATTGTTGATTTTGAATCGGTGATTAGGGAAAACAAGAATAGCGTTGAGATATTGAAGCAGGCAAAAGAAATAGGCTTTAGCGATACATTTATCGCAAGGCTTTGGGAAATTAAGAGCACCGATGTTTTTGCGCTTAGAAAGAAAAACAATATTTTCCCCGTTTATAAAATGGTTGATACCTTCCATACAAATGCATATATTCCTTATTTTTATTCTACCTATAATGCTCAAAATGAGAGTGTTATAAGCGATGATAAAAAGGTTATAGTTCTCGGTGCGGGACCGATTAGAATTGGTCAAGGCGTAGAGTTCGACTATTCAACCGTTCACGCGGTTACTACCATTAAAAAGTCGGGCTATGAGGCAATTATAATCAACAATAACCCCGAAACCGTTTCGACCGATTATACAACGGCAGATAAGCTTTATTTTGAGCCGCTCACCCCCGAAGATGTTATGAACATTATTGAGCTTGAAAAGCCTGAGGGTGTTATCGCTTCCTTGGGCGGTCAAACAGCGATAAATCTCGCCGAGCCTCTTATGAATCACGGTGTTAAAATTATAGGCACCGATTGTGATGCGATTGAGCGCGCTGAAAACCGAGATTCCTTTGAAAAGATTTTAAAGAAGCTTAATATTCCGCAGCCAAAAGGCAAGGCGGTTACCGATATCGAAAAGGGAGTTGCGGCAGCAGCAGAAATCGGCTACCCCGTGCTTGTTCGTCCGAGCTTTGTTTTGGGCGGCAGAGCGATGCAGATTGTAGCCAATGAAACCCAGCTTCGTCACTATCTTAAAACCGCGGTTGAAATTGATGAGGATAAGCCGGTTTTGGTAGATAAGTATATCGTGGGCAAAGAGGTTGAGGTTGATGCCATTTGCGACGGTAAGGATGTTTTCGTTCCCGGTATAATGGAGCTTGTTGAAAGAACGGGTATACATAGCGGTGACTCAATCAGCGTTTATCCTCCGTTTTCACTTTCGGATAAGGTTAAAGGAACAGTTTTGCAGTATGCTAAAATGCTCGGCATAGGCATAGGCATTGTGGGACTTTATAACATTCAGTTTATCGTTGATAAGGATGAAAATGTTTATATTATTGAGGTAAATCCCCGTTCCTCAAGAACGGTGCCCTTCCTTTCAAAAGCAACAGGCTTTAGCCTTGCAGATATCGCAACCGAGGTAATTTTAGGCAGAAGCCTTAAAGAACAGGGAATTTTCGATATTTACCCTGCAGAAAAGTCGCGCTGGTATGTAAAGGTGCCCGTTTTCTCGTTTAATAAAATTCGCGGTCTTGATGCATATTTGTCACCCGAAATGAAATCTACCGGCGAGGCAATCGGCTATGATGATAGGCTAAACCGCGCAATGTATAAGGCGTTTCAGGCTTCGGGTATGAAGCTGCAAAACTATGGAACAGTATTCGTAACCATAGCAGATGCAGATAAAAACGAGGCGCTTCCGCTTATAAATCGTTTTTATAAGCTCGGCTTTAATATTGAGGCTACTAAAGGCACAGGTAAATTCCTAAAGGAAAACGGAATTAGAACTCATATACTTAAGAAGATAAGCGAGGGTAGCGAAGAAATACCGCAGGCAATCCGCCAAGGCCATATTGCTTATATTATCAATACAAGTGATGTTAACAGCGATAATTGCACCTGCGACGGTCACGAAATCCGCCGCCTCGCAACCGAAAACAATCTAAATGTTTTCACTTCTCTTGATACAGTTCGTGCGGTTTTGGATGTTTTAGATGAAACCACGCTTCGTATTTCTACTATTGATGCTTAAGCTGGGGCGGTTAAATAAGAGGTAATTATGAAAAGAGAAATTTTTGAGATAGTATCTCAAACGCGGCTTACCGATGATGTTATAAAAATGGAGCTTTCGGGTGATACCTCGGCCATCACGGCGTCAGGTCAGTTTGTCAATATCCTGATTGATGGCTTTTATCTTCGTAGGCCCATATCGGTTTGCGACTATGACGATAAAACCCTCACCCTAATCTATAAGATTGTAGGTGAGGGGACTAAGGCTATGAGCGCTTATCAAAAGGGCACAAAGCTTGATGTTTTGCTGGGGCTAGGTAACGGCTATAATTTAGAAAATAGCGGTAATCAGCCTCTGCTGCTTGGCGGAGGTGTAGGAGTTCCACCGCTTTATAATCTCTGTAAGAAGCTTATTTCGAGCGGCAAAGAGGTTACGGTGATTTTAGGCTTTAATAAGCATAGCGAGGTCTTTTTTGAGGAAGAATTTAAGGCGTTGGGTGCCAATGTTATTGTAACAACGGTTGACGGCTCTTATGGAATAAAGGGCTTTGTTACCGATGCGCTTTCGGGGATTGGTTACTCGTATTTTTATACCTGCGGTCCCGAGCCCATGCTTAAAGCAATTTATAATGCAGCAGCCACCTCGGGTGAATTTAGCTTTGAGGAGCGAATGGGCTGTGGCTTCGGCGCGTGTATGGGTTGCTCTTGCAAAACCAAATACGGCAATAAGCGAATTTGTAAGGATGGCCCCGTTCTTGTTAAGGAGGAGATAATATGGTAAGCACAAAGGTTACTTTAGCAGGACTTTGCCTTGATAATCCTATTATCCCCGCAAGCGGAACATTTGGATATGGATATGAATTTGCTGAATTTTACGATATAAATTGCCTTGGTAGCTTTTCCTTTAAGGGAACTACTAAGGACGCCCGCTTCGGCAACCCCACTCCGAGAATTGCCGAATGTAAGGCAGGTATGATAAATAGTGTAGGGCTTCAAAACCCGGGTGTTGAAAAGGTAATAAGCGAGGAGCTTCCAAAGCTTAAAAAATGCTTTAATAAGCCCGTTATTGCGAATATAGGCGGTTTCACCTTTGATGAATATGCCTTTGTTGCCGAAAAGCTCGACCGCGAGCAGCAGGTGGGTATTTTAGAAATTAATATAAGCTGTCCTAATGTTCACGGCGGCGGTATGGGATTTGGAACTGAGCCCGAAACTGCGGCAGAGGTTGTTCGAAGGGTAAAGCAGGTAACAACAAAGCCGGTTTTTGTAAAGCTAAGCCCAAATGTTACCGATATCGTAGCGATTGCAAAGGCTTGCGAGCAGGCAGGTGCCGATGGCATCAGTATGATTAATACTCTGCTTGGTATGAGAATAGACCTTAAAACAAGACGCCCCGTTATTGCTAATAAAATGGGTGGTTTTTCGGGTGATGCAATAATGCCTGTGGCACTTAGAATGGTTTATCAGGTTTATGAGGCGGTAAACATTCCCATAATCGGCATGGGCGGTATTTCCTCGGCACGCGATGTTATAGAAATGATGCTCGCAGGAGCCTCTGCAGTTCAAGTCGGTGCGGCAAACCTTGTTAACCCTTATGCCTGCAAAGAAATAATCGAGCAATTGCCGATTGTTATGAAGGAATTTGGTATAGAAAATTTAGAGGATATTATAGGAGGAGCACACAATGGGTAAGGATGTTATTATAGCCTGCGATTTTCCCTCAAAACAGGATGTTCTTGCTTTTTTAGATAAGTTTGAGCAAGAAAAACCTTATGTTAAAATAGGTATGGAGCTTTTTTACGGCGCGGGCCCCGATATTGTTCGTGAAATTAAGGCAAGAGGTCATAAGATTTTCCTCGATTTAAAGCTTCACGATATACCCAATACTGTAAAGAAAGCGATGAAGGTTTTATCAAATCTCGATGTTGATATGTGTAATCTTCACGCCGGCGGCACCAAAGCAATGATGAGCGCCGCGATTGAGGGCCTTACTCGCGAGGATGGCTCAAGACCGATTTTAATCGCTGTAACTCAGCTCACCTCTACCGACCAAGAGAGTATGGAAAACGACCTTCTTATTAAAGAACCGATTGATAAGGTTGTAATGCATTATGCAAAAAATGCCAAAGAATCGGGACTCGACGGCGTTGTTTGCTCACCGCTTGAAGCCCAAAAGGTGCATTCGGTTTGCGGCGAGAAATTTATAACCGTAACCCCCGGAGTTCGCTTTGCCGATGGCGATATAGGTGACCAAAAGCGAGTTATGACTCCCGCCGCCGCAAAGGAAATCGGCTCAGACTATATCGTTGTGGGAAGACCTATTACTGCAGCCAGCGACCCCGTTGCCGCATATAGACGCTGTGTAAGCGATTTTGTTGATTGATAAGGAGTGTTAAAATGGAAGGCTATAAAAGAGAGTTTATAAAATTTCTCGAATCGGCAGGAGTTTTGAAATTCGGCGATTTCACCGCAAAATCAGGTAGAAAAATCCCTTATTTCATAAATGCGGGTGATATCAAAACAGGCGAGCAAATAGCTAAGCTCGGTGAGTTTTATGCAAAAGCATATTTTGAAAAAATCGGCAATAAAAAGACCGTTTTGTATGGCCCTGCATATAAGGGTATTCCGATAGCCGTTTCGGTTTCGGTAGCGCTTGCTAAAGAGGGCCTTGATGTTCCGTTTTTCTTTAATAGAAAGGAAGAAAAGGACCACGGTGAAGGCGGAGTTTTTGTGGGCTATAAGCCGCAGGAAAACGAAGAAATCGTTATCGTCGAGGATGTAATAACCGCAGGCACTGCGATTAGAGAAAGTATGTCTATCCTGTCTTCGCTTAAGGGCACGAGGGTTGCCGCAACCTTCGTTATGGTTGACCGAAAGGAAAAAGGACAAACAGATAAATCTGCTATGGCAGAGGTTGGTGAGGAGTTCGGCTTCCCGGTATATTCGGTTGTAGATGTTTATGATATAATCGAGTATCTTGAGGAAGATGAGAGCAATCTCCAAAATGTAGAGCGAATTAAAAATTATCTTAAGGTTAATGGTGCAAAAGAATAAAATTTGTAGGTGATTAAATGAAAAATCTAATTGATATATTGGATTTATCTGCGATTGAGATTGATGAGCTTATTTCGGTTGCAAACGATATTATAGCGCACCCCGAAAAATATCGCGAAAAGTGCAAACATAAAAAGCTTGCAACTCTGTTTTTTGAGCCCTCTACCAGAACACGCCTATCCTTTGAAGCCGCTATGTTAGAGCTCGGCGGTGATGTTTTGGGCTTTTCAGAGGCCGCCTCAAGCTCTGCCGCAAAGGGCGAAAGCGTTTCTGATACCGTGGCGGTTGTCAGCGGATATGCGGATATAATCGCTATGCGCCATCCCAAAGAGGGCGCACCGCTTGTGGCTTCGATGAGAAGTGAGGTTCCGATTATCAATGCGGGCGATGGCGGTCATAACCATCCCACCCAAACACTCACAGACCTTTTAACGATTTATAGAGAAAAGGGAAGCTTTGAAAATCTGAATATCGGTGTTTGCGGTGACCTTAAGTTCGGCAGAACGGTGCATTCGCTTATCGCCGCGATGTCGAGGTATAAGGGCGTTCGCTTCACTCTTATTTCACCCGAGGAGCTTAAGCTCCCAAGCTTTGTTAAAGAGGCTCATATTAAATCAAAAAACATACCATACACGCAAACCACTTCGCTCGAGGAGGCAATGCCCTCGCTTGATGTGCTTTATATGACACGCGTTCAGCGCGAGCGCTTCTTTAACGAGGAGGATTATTTAAGGCTTAAGGATAGCTATATTCTTACACCCGATAAGCTTAAAAACGCAAAAGGTGATATGATAGTCTTGCATCCGCTGCCTCGCGTTAACGAAATATCAACCGCGGTTGATTCCGATTCTCGCGCTTGCTATTTTAAGCAGGCAAAGAACGGTAAATATATTCGTATGGCACTTATGCTTAAACTTTTGGAGGTGGAATAAATGCGTGTTGATTCTATGACTAACGGCATCGTTATCGACCACATAACCTGTGGCAGAGCGATGCAGATATATAATATGCTTAATCTTGAGACGCTTGATTGCACCGTAGCGGTGCTTCGCAATGTTCCAAGCTCTAAAATGGGCAAAAAGGATATTATTAAAATTGATTGTGATATTGATATTGATTTTGATGTTTTAGGCTTCGTTAGCCCCAATATTACGGTCGATATTATTAAGGACGGCAAGGTTGCTTTGAAGAAGCATATTGATTTGCCTGAAAAGCTAACCGATATTTTAATTTGCAAAAACCCGCGTTGCATTACCTCGACTGAGCAGGATATTCATCATATATTCCGTTTGACCGATAAGCAAAAGGGAATTTATAGATGCATTTATTGCGATACAAAGGCATAAGTAAAGGACACACAGAAAAGAAATTACTGTGTGTCCTTAATTTTATCTTTTAAAAATGTTGCCACCCGATGAATCAATGGCAACAGTTAGAGGAAAATTATCAAATAAGAGTCTTTTGACCGACTCGCAACCTAAATCCTCAAAAGCAATAACCTCGCAATCGGTTATGTGCTTTGCGGCTAAAGCGCCTGCACCGCCTATGGCGCATAGATAAACGGATTGATTCTTAATTATAGAAGCAATAACCTCGGGGCTTCGTTCGCCTTTTCCGATTGTGGCACAAAGTCCTAAATCGAGAAGCTTTGGGGTAAAGCTGTCCATACGGCAAGAGGTGGTCGGACCACAGCTGCCAATTGCTAAGCCCTTGGGGGTAGGTGTTGGACCTGCGTAATAAAAAATCTCACCGCTAATGTTAAACGGCGGAGCCTCGTTGTTTTCTATAAGAGAAAAAAGCCTTTTGTGAGCGGCATCACGGGCGGTTAAAACCGCTCCGCTTAAGAATACGCGGTCACCCGCTTTAAGACGCGGGCAAAAGGCTTTTAAATCTTTTGAGCTTATGTAATATTCCATTATTTTGAAATTTCCGCACAAAGCGCTTCAAACTCTTGAGCTTTTACTGCACTTTCACCTGAGTTTTTATTAATCAAATCACGAGTTGCGCCAAGTGAGTCCATAAGGCTTTCTACTCGGCTTACGAAATCCGCTGAGGTTTTCATAACATTAAGCTTCATTTCGTTGAATGATTCGTGAGCGGCATCAATAGAGTAGAGATTGCGCTCAATTTCCTTGCGGCTTTTATCAGCACTCTCCTCTGCGTTTTTCATAATGGAGTCGGCATTGGATTGAGCCACCAAATATAATTTTCCGATGTTTTGCGAAAGTCTTTCGATTTCCTCATATTTATCGGTATATTGTTGAAGCTCACGCTCCACTGCCCGCTTTGCTTCTTTGATTTCCTCAAGCTGAGCATTAAGGCTTTCAAGGGTTTCGTTAAGACCGTCAACCTTTTCGTTAAGTAAAATTTCTTTTTCGGCAAATTCCTTATGAGTTTTTTCGATATATTGCATTACATCGTCACAATTAAAACCGAAAAGACCTTTTCTGAATCCTACTGACATTTTTTCATCCCTTTGTTTTTCTTTTTTCGTATTATAACAAATTTATTTTTACTTTACAAGTAAATTAATTATATTCTAATGCTCTCTATTTCGTCAAGCCAAATTTTAGCAGATGCATCAGAGGGCATTTTTAAATCTCCGCGCGGGGATAACGAAACAGAGCCGACTTTTGCTCCGTCAGGAAGACAGGAACGCTTAAATTGCTGCGAGAAAAATCGCCTAAAAAATGTTTTGAGCCAATGAAGAATTGTCGCATCTGAATATTCACCGTCAAAAGCAAGCTTTGCAAGACGGAAAATTTTTGCGGGTGAGTCGCCAAAATGAAGCGCTCGGTATAAGAAAAAGTCGTGTAGCTCATAAGGACCTACGAGGTCCTCGGTTTTTTGAACGATTTTATCCTCGCTATCAGCAGGGAGGAGCTCGGGTGACACGGGCGTGTTAACAATATCGAGTAAAATCTCTGATAATCTGCCGCCCTCGCTTAATGCGATTTTAGTGACAATTCTCTTTATAAGCGTTTTGGGAATATCGGCATTAATTCCATACATCGACATATGGTCGCCGTTATAGGTGGCCCAGCCGAGCGCAAGCTCCGAAAGGTCGCCCGTTCCTAAAACAAGACCGTCGGTTTTGTTTGCAAGGTCCATAAGCACCTGAGTTCGCTCACGAGCCTGTGCATTTTCAAAGGTGGTGTTTAAATCATCGGCGTCTTGACCAATATCATTAAAATGCGAAAGAACGCTGTTTTTGATATTGATTTCCTTAAGGGTTACACCCAATATTTCGCAAAGAGCCTGAGCGTTTTTCTTGGTGCGTTCAGATGTGCCGAAGCAGGGCATAGTAACCGCAATAATATCATTTAGACTGCGGTTTGAAAGTGCCATAGCTTTAGCGGCGGCAAGCAACGCGAGCGTGCTGTCGAGTCCACCCGAAACACCGATAACGAGGCTTTTCGCGTTGGTGTGTTCAAGCCTTTTTTTAAGCCCAAAGCATTGAATGTTTAAAATGGTTTCAATTCGCTTTGAAAGTTCAGCGTCATCTTCGGGAACAAAAGGCGTTTTTTCAATTTTTCTTGTGATTTTAATATCAGTTAACTTTTGCGAGAAAGTAATCTCGTCGATATTCGAGTTTGTGTAATCACTTGAGGTGCGAGCGCGCAAAATTGAGAGAGCATTAACATCTATTTCGCTTAATAGAAAATCATTTTGCCCAAAGGGCGCATTTTCGGCAAGAATTTTGCCGTTTTCGCAAATTATATTGTGCCTTGAGAAAACAACATTGGTTGTTGATTCGCTCATATCGGCATTGGATAAAATATATCCGCAAATTAGCTTTTCAGTTGCGCTTTCAATAAGCCTTCTGCGGTGGTCTGCTTTACAAACAGTCTCATATGATGCACAGGGATTTGCAATAATCGTAGCGCCCTTTAGGCATAGTGAATGTGACGACTTGGTGGCAGAGCAAAGGTCTTCGCCGATTTCAATGCCAAAACAGAAGTTTTGGTTTTCGCGGCTTCTGAAAAGCATTTTGCCGAAAGGAATATCCGTGCCGCCGAGGTGTGTGCTTTTCAGGTTGGCGCCCGAAGCAAAATAGCGCGAGTCATTTTTGTTAGCAGAGCCTTGTAAGTGGCTTTTCGGAACAATACCCAAAATATTGCCGTCATAAAGCACAGCGGCGCAATTATAAATTGCTCCCGAATGCATAATCGGTAAAGATACAATTATAATCGGGTATTTTCCTGCGGTAAAATCGCGCAGTTCAAAAAGAGAATTGTAGGCAGAATTCAGTAGCTTGCTTGAAAAAAACAGGTCCTCGCAGGAACAGCCCGTTATACAAAGCTCGGGCAAAACAAGCAAATTCACCTTTTCCTCATCGGCGCGTTTTATTTTTTCCTTGATTTTAGCAGTATTGGTTTTAACATCGGCAACAACTATTTCGATTGCAGCCGCGGCAACCTTTACAAAACCATCCTTCATAATTAAACCTCCGCAGAGTTTTTCATAATAAATTTTATACTTATTATATTATTTTGTCAAGCCATATCGAAATAATATGTTAATTTAAACAAATTTACAATTTTAGTGAGTATAATGTTGATTTTTTAACAAATATATATTATAATGTATAAGGCAAGAATTTGGACTATTTTTTAAGGAGAAAATAAAATGACAAAAAATCAAACTGTTCTAAAATGGCTTGACGAAATGAAAGAATTGCTTACGCCGGATAACATTGTTTGGATTGATGGTAGCGAAAAGCAAATCGAGGAGCTTCGCGCAGAGGCTTGCAAAACAGGCGAGATGCACAAGCTCAATCAGGATTTACTTCCCGGTTGCTATCTTCATAGAACTAACCCCAACGATGTTGCGCGTGTAGAGGATAGAACCTTTATCTGCACCACCACCAAGGATGAGGCAGGTCCTACAAACAATTGGTGCGAGCCTCAGGAAATGTATAAGAAATTATATGATATTGCTCGCGGCTCTTATAAGGGCAGAACAATGTATATAATCCCTTATTCAATGGGCCCGATTGGTTCACCCATTGCAAAAATCGGTATTGAAGTTACCGATTCAATCTATGTTGTTCTTAATATGGTTATTATGACTCGCGTAAGCCTTGATGTATTAAAGGTTTTAGGCGATAGCAACGATTGGGTGCGCGGTCTTCATTCTCGTTGTGATATTGACCCCGAAAAGCGTTATATTTGCCATTTCCCGCAGGATAATACTATTATCTCTGTAAATTCGGGCTACGGCGGTAATGTTTTGCTCGGCAAAAAGTGCTTTGCGCTTCGTATCGCTTCCTATCAGGGCTGGAAGGAAGGCTGGATGGCAGAGCATATGCTCATTTTGGGCCTTCAAAATCCCAAGGGCGAAATTCGTTATGTTGCGGCAGCGTTCCCGTCTGCTTGCGGTAAAACAAACCTCGCTATGATGATTCCGCCTAAGTATCTTCAGGATAAGGGCTATAAGATTTGGACCGTAGGCGATGATATCGCTTGGATGAAGATAGGCAAGGATGGCAGACTTTATGCTATC
Source organism: Acutalibacteraceae bacterium (assembly GCA_045589375.1). Classification (GTDB taxonomy): domain Bacteria; phylum Bacillota; class Clostridia; order Oscillospirales; family Acutalibacteraceae; genus UBA737. The sequence continues at coordinate 54,336 of JAZNOY010000033.1, forward strand.
AACCCCGAAAACGGCTTCTTCGGTGTTGCTCCCGGAACTAATGAGCATTCTAACTTTAATGCTCTTGAGAGCACCAAGAAAAATACCATATTCACCAATGTTGCACTTAATCTTGATAATAATACTGTTTGGTGGGAGGGTCTCGATAAGAATCCGCCTGAGAACGCTCTTGAGTGGAAGGGTAATCCTTGGAATCCCTCAATGTTCGTAAAGGCTGATAAGTCAACCTATGCTGCAAATCCCAATTCAAGATTTACAGCTCCTGCTAAAAATTGTCCTTGCATTTCTGATGAGTTCGATAAGGGCGAGGGCGTTCCGATTTCTGCTATTATATTCGGCGGCCGCCGTGCAAAGTGCGCACCGCTCGTATATCAATCAAAGAGCTGGGAAAACGGCGTGTTTATCGGTTCTGCAATGGCTTCTGAAACCACCGCTGCAGCCGCAGGTGCTGTAGGTGTTGTTCGCCGCGACCCGATGGCTATGCTTCCGTTCTGCGGTTATCATATGGGCGAATACTTTAACCATTGGTTAGAAATGGGCGAAAAGCTTGGCGATAAGGCTCCCAAGATATTCAATGTTAACTGGTTCCGCACCGATGAGGAAGGCGAATTCTTGTGGCCGGGTTATAGTGATAATATGCGCGTTCTCAACTGGATTGTTGACCGTTGCTGTGACGAGGCAGATGCTGTTGAAACCGCAATAGGCTATATTCCGAAGCCCGAGGATATCGACCTTACCGATTTGGATGTAAGTATGGATACGCTTAAATCCATTTTGAAGGTTGATAAGGATATTTGGACCAAGGAAGCCGAAGAAATCGAAGAGCATTATAAGAAGTTCGGCGATAAGCTTCCTGCAGAGCTTAGAAAGCAGCTTGATACCTTAAAGGATAATCTTGCTAAAATGTAAAGCTGATTAGTTATAAAAAGGCACACCCTTTGCGGTGTGCCTTTTTTAACATAGTATTTGTTTATTATAATTATTTAAGTGTCCAACCATCATCTAGATTGGGAAGCTTTGGCGTGAATTCACCCCAAGTATAATCCGAGGTTGAAATGTTAACTCCGCCGATTTTGTAGGTGGTCTTTAGGATGGTTTGCGCTAATAAATCGTCTTTATAAGTGTAGGTGTTTTCTAAATACGAAGAGCCGTCCATATCCTTTAGTGAAACGGAAATAGTGTTTTCCTCAACGGTTGCTATGAGACTTTCAGCAGAAGTTCTTGCAACATCAACAAGATTTTCTTCTTTAATTCCAGTTATGTAGTAATCGAAATCCGTTCCGTAGGACTTGGCTAACCATTCGGCTTGAAGCTTAAATTCGCTCGCGCTTGTAAATAAAACCTCATATGTTTTTATTACCTTATCGGGATTTTGAGGAGTAGTGCTTTCAACCGCTTTAATGATATGGAACTGATTATCCTTCTTTAAGGTGTAAATGTATGTGTTATGATAGTGAGAGGGCTTTTCATCGGTGAAAAAGGTGTTTTCAACTATAGAAATTAAATTTCTCTCATCGTATTTTGCAGTCGTTTCTGAAACTTTGATTTCATCGGTTATTGAGGTCGTTTTAACCGTGAAAGCCGAGGGAGCCTTGCTTTGCTCATAAACTCGGTCTATACTATCGGATAATGCATCAATAGCATTATAGCGGAGAGTCTTGGCATCATCAAGCTCATCTTTTGTGCAACCGCATAGAGCTGTGGTTATAAGCAAAACTGCAAAAATAACGCTTAAAATCTTTTTGTTCATATAAACACTCCTTAAAATTAAATGTTATAGCTTTTATAAACATCACCATTTAATGATTTCCAATAAAATGTCTTATCGGTGAAAAGCATATAGCTGTGAGGCGAGTTCTCCTTCGGGATTGAAACCGAGCCCGGATTCAAAAAGGTATAATCACCTGTGCTGCAGTAGGGGATATGCGTGTGACCAAACAGCAGTATATCTCCTTTATTAATGGGTGGAAGGTTTTCTTGATTAAAGATATGACCATGGGTAGCATAAATTGATTTTCCCTCTAAAACTAAAAAGCAATAATCTGCAAGTATGGGGAACGCAAGCACCATTTGGTCCACCTCAGTATCGCAATTTCCGCGAATGCAAAGGATATTTTCCTTGATAGAATTGAGCATTTCTATAACTGCCTTTGGGTTGTAATCCCGAGGCAAATCGTTTCTTGGGCCGTGATATAAAATATCGCCGAGTAATAATAGCTTTTCTGCTTTTTCTTGGTGAAAGGCCTCTATGAGCGCTTTGCAGTAGTAAGCAGAGCCGTGTATATCGGATGCAATCATTAGTTTCATATTTTTGTTCCTTTGTTTTTTTATCATATTATCATATTCTGCTCAAATAGACAAGTTTTTATTGTGAATGGGTGAGATTTTTTCGGTATTCCTTCGGCGTGCATAAAAATTTCCTTTTAAATGATTTCATAAAATGAATTTCATCGGTATATCCACAGGAAAGAGAAATGCTTTTGACGGAAAGATTGGTGTCTAAAAGTAGCTTTTGTGCAAATTCAAGACGGCGGTTTATAATATATTTTATAATTGAAATGTTATATTTTTGCTTAAATGATTTGCTCAAATGGGAGTGACTTATGTTAAGTGTTCTGCAAAGCTCATCTACTGTTAGATTGGTGTCTGCAAAGCTCTTATCTATAATGCTCTTAGCTTTTGCCGCACCTGCAGGCTCATAAAACTCACTTAGACTGTAAACAATTTCATAAAAGACTGACAGAACATGAAAATATTCATTTCCTCGGTTCTCCTTAAGCGACTGCATTAGCGTTGAAAGCAAAGTGAGAATTCTTACGGGATTTTGTGATTTAATTGATGGGGCTTCTCTTGTGAAGCCCATTGATTTTTTGTATTCCTCGGATTTTTTTCCGTTAAACTCAAACCAAACATATTCCCAAGGGGTGTTTTCATCGGGGTAATATAAAATCTCTTCGTCGGGTGGCAAAAAGAAAAAATCACCCGCTGACAATGAATGAGTTTTGCCGCCATACTTGAGTGTTCCGCTGCCGCTTATAATGTAATGAAGCGTATAATGAGCCTGAACACGAAAATATTTAATTGGGCTTACTGACTTAAAGTCATCATAACCTATTACCTGAATATAAAAATCCCCCTCTTGATTAAAGGGCACCCAAAAGCTGCTGTCTTGCAAAAATCTTGCCATATATATCACCCAAAATGTATTTTAGCATAAATCGCCTTTGAATTCAATAAAAAAACACAGTAATTGAGAGCAAATTTGCCATTGAAAAAAATAAAAAAACAGTTATACTCAAATTGTGGAGGCGGTGTTATGAAAAAGTTTAAGGTCGCAGTTATCGGCGTAGGCAGCAGGGGCCATTTTATTTTAAAAGAAGTTTTGCTTAAAATTAATGATGTTGATATTGTTGCGGTTTGTGATGTGTATGAGGATAGGGTAAACGAGGCTCTCACACTCATTGAAGCTTGCGGCGGAAAAGCCACAGGTTATTCCGATTATGTAAAGGCGCTTTCGCATCGGGGGCTTGATGCGGCACTGATTTTTACCTCTTGGGATAATCATAGTGAGGCGGCCATTTGTGCTATGAAAAAAGGCATACCCGTTGGTAGTGAGGTTGGCTGTGAATATACTCTTGAGCGTTGCTTTGAGCTGGTTCAAACCTATGAGGAAACGAAAACTCCTTATATGTTTATGGAAAACTGTTGCTATGGTAAGTGTGAAATGCTGGCAACCGCTATGGCTCGTAAGGGCTTGTTCGGAACTATTGTTCATTGCTCGGGCACCTATGCTCATGATTTGAGAAAAGAGGTTGCCTATGGTATTGAAAATCGTCATTATAGATTCAATAACTATAAGAACCTAAACTTTGAAAACTATCCCACCCATGAGTTAGGTCCGATAGCAAGATTGCTTAATATAAATCGCGGAAATCGTATTTTATCGGTTAATTCGGTTGCTTCTCGCAGTGGTGTGGGCCTTGAAGAATATATAAAGTCCGAATCCGAGAAAAAGGAATTGCCTGAATACCTATTAAATACTAAATTTAATCAAGCCGATATTGTTGATACGCTTATTAAATGTTCAGGCGGTGAAACAATACACATTAAGCTTGATACAACGCTTCCTCGTTACTACTCTCGCGGCTTTACCGTTAGAGGCACCAAAGGCCTATATAGTGAAGAGGCAAACTGTGTTTTCATTGAGGGCAAGCATAGAGAAAAGGCTTATGAATCTATAATAAATATCAAGGAAATAATTGATAATGCTCGTGAATATGAGGCAGAGTTTTTACCTGATGAATGGAAAAATATTTCACAAGAGGCCTTAAAGGCAGGCCACGGCGGTATGGATTATTTCGCTTATAATGCCTTCTTTAACGCCCTTCGCAATAATGAGCCAATGCCGATTGATGTTTATGATGCGGCAACTTGGATGGCGGTATCCGTTTTGTCAATGCAGTCGATAGCAGAAGGCGGCGCTACGCAAACTATGCCTGATTTCACAAACGGAAAATGGGCATTGAGAGCACCCGAGGATGTAAAATTTTAAGTTCACCTACGTAATAAAAACCCTTAAGCACATAGCTTAAGGGTTTTTTATCGTTTGTTTATATTCTCTCGGTGTAATTCCCTTAATTGCTTTGAAGATTTTTGAAAAATAGCTTAGGTCATTAAAGCCGCATTCAAAGGCAATTTCGGTTATGTTTTTTTCCTGATTATAAAAGGTAAGACAGGCCTGTTCAATTCTAAATGCGTTAAGGTATTCGATGGGCGTTTTGAGAGTGTAGGTTTTAAATAAACGGCAGAGATATTTTTCGCTGAGTCCCGATTGCTGTGATAAGGTTTTAAGCGTTATGCTTTCGGCATAATTATCCTCAATAAAATTGAGTAATGATGCAATTATTTCGCTTTGCTTATTGTGTGGAGTTTTCGAGCTATCGCAAATATGGGCGTTTGAATAAAGCTTATGAAATATTTCAAATAAAGTGGCATATATCTCTAACTCAAAATAGTTATTACCAAGCCGCATAAGAGTAAATAATCTTTCTACGCTATATCTAAGCGGTGAGGTATTACTTAAAATACAGTCAATGCCCTTTATACCTTTAACGAGCGGGCGTATGTAGCCTGCAGCTCTGCCTTCCTTGCGGTGATATAACATATGTAGGTCAAAAACAATACATTCGTAAATGCAGTCATTCTGCGGCTCACCGCGGTGTAGACATTTAGGCTCTATGAAAATCACATCATTGTCACCCAAACGGGTTTCCTTGTTGTTTAAATAGATGACTAAATTTCCCCTGACAACCCTAACAATTTCAAGCTCGTTGTGCCAGTGCGGCGGCATAATGAATTGCGGATGCTTAGAATCAACATAGTAGTATTCGATAGGGAAATCGGGTGTTCCGTGCAGCTTTTTTCCATACTTTCGTATGTTTTCATATAAAACACCTCTAAATGTGAATTTTGTTATAGTTTTGTTAACTAATTTACAAGTATTATAACAAAATTCATACTATAATACAATAAGAAATATAAAATTTGGAGGAATTTTTATGGCAAACTCAAGATTTGTAGATTCTTATCCCGCGATAGGTATTCGTCCCGTTGTTGATGGCAGAGGCGGACCTATGAAACTGCGTGAGTCACTTGAGCCTACTGTTTGGGCTATGGCAAACGCCGCAAAGGAATTTTTTGAGCAAAATCTCAAATATTCCAATGGTGAACCGGTTAAGGTTGTAATGGCAGATTCATGTATAGGTCGCGTTCCCGAAGCTGCTGCATGCGCAGATAAATTCAAACGCGAGGGTGTTGCTATTACTCTCTCTGTTACTTCCTGCTGGTGCTACGGCAGTGAAACTATGGATATGGACCCCAACACTATTAAGGGTGTGTGGGATTCAACGGAACTGAAAGACCGGGTGCGGTTTATTTGGCTGCTGTTTTAGCAGGCCACGCTCAAAAGGGCTTGCCCGCCTTCGGAATTTACGGTCACGAGGTTCAGGATGTCGCTGATGTTGCAAACATTCCTGATGATGTTAAGGAAAAGCTCTTGCGCTTTGGTCGTGCGGCATTGGCTGCTGCTACTATGCGCGGCAAATCCTATCTCCAAATCGGCTCTCAGTGTATGGGAATTGCCGGTTCAATTATTAATCAAGATTTTCTTGAGGATTATCTTGGTATGCGTGTTGAGAGCGTTGATGAGGTTGAAATTCTTCGTAGAATGGAAGAAGGAATTTATAACGAGGATGATTTCCAAAAGGCTCTTGCTTGGACTAATGAGCACTGCAAAGAGGGAAGAGATGATAATCCTGAAAGCGTTTCATTCTTAGGCAAGGACCATAAGATAAAGTTCACCGCAGAGGAGAAGCAAAAGCAGTGGGAATTCACCGTTAAAATGTATTGCATCATTAAGGATTTAATGAATGGTAATCCCAATCTGCCCGATGGCTTTGACGAGGAAAAATTAGGCCATAATGCAATTGCCGCAGGCTTCCAAGGCCAGCGCCAGTGGACTGACCATTGGCCCAATTGCGACTACCCTGAGGCGCTACTTTCATCAAGCTTTGATTTCACAGGTAAAAAAGAGCCTCGCGTTCTTGCTACCGAAAACGATGTTTTAAACGGTATCAGTATGTTGTTTATGCAGCTTCTTACAGGCCGTGCTCAAATATTTGCCGATGTTAGAACATATTGGTCACCTGAGGCTACAAAGCGCGTTACCAGCTATTCGTTAAAGGGCAAGGCTAAGGAAAACGGCGGTATCATTCACCTGCTTAATTCGGGCGCCGCTTGTCTTGATGGTAACGGCGAGTGTGTTGATGAAAAAGGCAACCACGTTATGAAGCAGTGGTGGGATGTAACCGAGGAAGATATTAAGAAGATGACCGATGCAACAGTTTGGTGCGAAGCTGGCTTTGATAATTTCCGCGGCGGCGGTTTTTCAAGCAGCTGGACTACCAAATGTGAAATGCCGGTTACTATGATAAGACTTAATCTTGTAAAGGGACTAGGGCCCACTATTCAGATTGCAGAGGGTTGGACAGTTGATTTGCCCGAAAAGGTATCTGATACACTTATGGAGAGAACCAATCCTACCTGGCCGTGCACTTGGTTTGCTCCTCGCTGTGATGGTAAAGAGGGAAGCCCCTTTAAGACGGCATTTGATGTTATGAATAACTGGGGTGCAAATCACGGTGCAATTTCCTATGGCCATATTGGTGCCGATTTAATAACCCTTTGCTCTATGCTTCGCATTCCCGTATGTATGCATAATGTTCCGCAAGAGGATATCTTTAGACCTGCCGCTTGGAATGCATTCGGAATGGATAAAGAGGGTGCCGATTATCGCGCTTGTGCAACCTATGGTCCGTTGTTTAAGAAGTAATTTTTAGGAGAAATCAAAATGGAATATATGGAAATTCGTGAGCAAATATGTGATGTTTGCCATAAAATGTGGCAGCTTGGTTGGGTTGCCGCAAATGATGGTAATGTTACCGTAAAGCTCCCTGATGGTAATTTTTTAGCAACACCAACGGGTATAAGCAAAAGCTTTATCACACCCGAAAAATTGGTGGTTATTGATAAGGATATGAATATTGTTTCTGCCGAGGGCGCATATAAGCCCTCGAGCGAAATAAAAATGCATATGCGCTGTTATAGTGAGCGCGATGATGTTGGTGCAGTAGTTCACGCTCATCCGCCCACAGCAACGGGCTTTGCGGTTGCGGGCAAAAATATGGATGAATACAGTATGATAGAAACAGTTATTGCTATCGGCTCTATTCCGCTTACCCCCTATGGAACACCCTCTACTAACGAGGTTCCCGATGCCATTGCTCCTTACTTAAAGGAGCACGATGTTATGCTCCTTCAAAATCACGGCGCGTTAACGGTTGGCTGTGATTTGATTACGGCATATTATCGTATGGAAACCTTAGAATTGTTTGCTAAAATTTCACTTACCGCTCATCTTCTCGGTGGGGCTAAGGAAATTGAAAAACCGCAAATTGACAAATTATTATATTTAAGGGATAATTATTATAAGGTTACGGGTAAGCACCCCGGATATAAGCATTATTCAAAGGATTAGGTGATATTCTGTGATTGTTAAGCAATATATTAAGGATTTTGAAAATTTAGGCTTGGGTATGTTTGTCCATTTCGGCCTTTATAGCGTTCACGGTATGGGCGAATGGCATCAGTTCTCTAATAAAGTAAGTCCAGAAAAATATGATGAAGCGTTTGCCCGCTTCGACCCCGTTCCCGATTGGGCTGAAAATATCGTGCTGACTGCTAAAGATGCCGGTTGTAAGTATATTACCCTCACCACTCGCCACCACGATGGCTTTTCGCTCTATGATACTTGCGGTTTAAACGATTATGACGCAATGCACGCAAAGTGCCATAGAGATTTGGTTAGGGAGTTTATTGATGCTTGCAATAAGCACGGTATCATACCCTTTTTCTATCATACCTTGCTCGATTGGCATGAGGAAAGCTATAAAACCGATTTTAAGGCATATTTGAAATATTTGCGCCAAAGCGTAGAAATCATTTGCAAAAATTACGGTAAAATCGGCGGAATTTGGTTTGACGGTATGTGGGATAAAAAAGGTGAGGATTGGGAAGAGGATGAGCTTTATGCCACCATTCGCAAATACCAACCCAACGCTATGATTATTAATAATACCGGTCTTTCAGCTCAGGGCGCACTTGGCCATATTGAGCTTGATAGCGTTACCTTTGAGCGCGGAAAGCCTCGCGCCATTAATACCGATGCCGCTCCTAAATATATCGCCAGCGAGATGTGTGAGGTGTTACCAAAGCATTGGGGCTATGCCGCTGATGATTTCAATTATACCTCGCCGGCCAATATAATAGAGGAGCTCTCCTTTTGCCGCCGCTATCGTTCGAATTTCCTTCTCAATGTTGGCCCAAAAGGTGATGGAACGCTTCGTAATATCGATAAAGCTATTTTTGAACTTATCGGTGAATGGATGAAATATTTTGGTGAAACAATAGGCGCTCCGGCACCCTGCGGTATTGAAGTTATTAACAAGGAAAAGGATTTCATACTTAAAGGCGACGAAAATACCTATTATTTGTTCTGCCATAATTTAGATGTTGACGCTTCTGCCCATGTTGGCATCTCACAGCAGGCGCAATATTCAGATGAATTTGAATTTGATAAGCAGATAAAATCTGTCAATTGGCTCGATAATAATGAATTACTTTCCTTTGAGCAAAATGATGGTAAGACAATCGTTTTCACAACTAAATATTGCTATGGCAGAAATTTAGTAGTTCGAGTTGCAAAAATCACGGTTTGATTCCTTTATAAATTTTAAATCCCGCAAGGCTAAAACCTTGCGGGATTTTTTGTTATAACTTTTTCAAAAAGCTTTAAAATTAATGGAATTAATATTAGTTGAATTGCTATTCCGGGTATCGCATCAACGAAGCCTTCGGTTAAAAAGGCGATAAAGGTGAAGGCTTTGCCGCCAAGACCTAATAAAAACGCTTTGCTAACTCCCCAAACAATTCTGCCTAGTAGCATAGAGATGATAAGTGATGGATATATGTATTTCCACTTGGCTTTAAATAAGCCGTTATAGAACAAAGAAATCACGGCGCCGTAGCACGCAAGCTCTAACGCCATATAAACGGCGTTTGGATACATCGGCGGCATTGAAAATAATGCAGAGCGGAAAAACGGAAGAAGTAAGCCGCAAAAAAGACCGTATTTCCAGCCGCAGAAAAGGCCGCAAAGCATAATAGCAAAGTGCATAGGAAGTAGTGAATCGCCTATTTCCTTAATTTGCATAGTTAAAAAAGGCAAAAATGCGCCAAGGGCTAAAAAAGCCGAAGCAAGAACTAATTTTTTTATTTTTCCGTTCATAAAACTCCTCTTTAAAGACATTTTCAAAAGTATAACATATAATTATTTTTTATGCAACTGTTATTAAAGCAGAAATAAAATTAGTGCTTTCTTTTTATCGGAAATTGGTATATAATGTAATCGAAAGAAAAAAACCATTTATGCAAATAGGTGATACAATGATTTATTCTGATTTTAAAAACTTAAAATTATCGGCGCTGGGACTTGGCACTATGCGCTTGCCTACATTTGATGGTGATGATAGCAAAATTAATAAAGAAAAAACCCGCGAAATAGTCGATAAGGCAATCAGTAGCGGAATTAACTATTTTGATACGGCGTTCGGTTATCATTCGGGTAATTCAGAGCTGGTTATAGGCGAGCTTTTATCCCAATATCCTCGCGATAGCTTTTATCTTGCGAGTAAATTTCCGGGCTTTTCTGTTGAAAATATGGAAAAGGTTGAGGAAATTTTTGAAAGGCAGCTAAAAAAGTGCCGTGTGGATTATTTCGATTTTTATCTTTTTCATAATCTTTGTGAAGCAAATGTAGATGGTTATTTGGATGAAAAATACGGTATCTTTAATTATCTGATGAAGCAAAAGCGGCTTGGCAGAATAAAGCATTTGGGCTTTTCAACTCACGGTAGCTATGAAACTGTCAGCCGTTTTTTAAAGGCTTATGGCAAGGATATGGAGTTTGCTCAAATTCAGCTTAATTATTTTGATTATGATTTCCAAGATGCCAAATCCAAGCTTGAGCTTTTAGCCCAATATAATATTCCCGTTTGGGTAATGGAGCCTGTTCGCGGCGGTAAGCTTGCGGCTCTTGATAGCGATAGCGAGACCAAATTAAAGCAATTAAGACCTGATGAAAGCGTTGCCGCGTGGGCGTTTAGGTATCTTCAGGGCTTTAATAGTGTTAAAATGATACTTTCGGGTATGTCAAATCTTGAGCAGTTAGAGGATAATATAAAAACCTTTAGTGAGCTTAAACCCTTAAACGGAAAAGAGAGCGAGGTTATTCGTGAAATTGCAAACAAAATGATTACCGAAACCGCTCTTGCTTGCACAGGCTGTAAATACTGTATTTCAAAATGCCCTAAATCGCTTGATATACCTGCGCTTATTTCTCTTTATAATGAGCATAAAAGCACCGAAGAAGGCGGCGGGTTTATAGCGCCGATGGCTTTGTCTACATATGATGAGGATAAGCTGCCGAGCGCTTGTATCGGCTGTAGAAGCTGTGAGTCTGTATGCCCGCAGGGCATCAAGATTTCAAAGGCTTTAAAGGATTTTTCGCTCAGGCTTAATGAAAATTAATTATATAATTATCGGGCATTATATAAGCAGAAAAATATTAGGAAAGGCAATATAAATAATGCTATTATCTTTATTTTTGGTGTTTTTAAAAATCGGCGCCTTTACCTTTGGCGGCGGCTATGCAATGATACCGCTGATTGAAAGGGAGGTTGTTGATAATAAAAAGTGGATTTCAAAGGATGATATTCTCGATATTATTGCAATCGCAGAAAGCACTCCCGGTCCTATAGCTATAAACTCTGCTACCTTTGTTGGCTTTAAGGTATGCGGCTTTTGGGGCGCTTTCTTCGCAACTCTCGGTGTAGTCTTGCCATCCTTTTCAATCATATCGGTGATTTCGTTTGTGTTGGGTAAATTTGAAAATCTTACCGTGGTTAAATATGCCTTTAACGGCATAAGAGCGGGCGTTTTAGCACTGATTATAAAAGCTCTTGTTTCGATGTATCAAAAGAATAAGAGGGATTTACTCTTTTATATCGTTGCCGTCTTTGCCTTTGTTGCGGCAGTTATTTTAAATGTTAATGTGTTTATCGTTATTGTTTGTTGTGCGGTAATAGGAATTGTGGCTTCCTATATGGCGGATAGGAGGCTTAATAAATGATTTTAATTAATTTGTTTTTAACCTTCTTTAAAATCGGTGCCTTTACCTTTGGCGGCGGCTATGCAATGCTCCCGATAATTCAAGAACAGGTAGCCCAAAAGGGTTGGCTTACTAAAGAACAGCTTATAAACTTTATCGCTGTAAGCGAAAGCACACCCGGTCCCTTTGCTATCAATGTTTCGACCTATGTGGGAATGGAAACGGCGGGAATTTTGGGCGCCGTGTGCGCCACTCTCGGTGTGGTTATGCCCTCGTTTATTATCATTTTAATAGTAGCGAGATTTTTCATAAGATTTAAAAACAGCCGCCTTGTTAGCGGAGCTATGAGCGGTCTTAAGCCTGCGGTAATTGGTCTTATTTCCTCGGCTGTTGTTAATACGGCAAGCACCGTGTTTTTTGCATCGGGTATAAGCTTTGCAGTAGTATCCTCTTTCGCTTTTATAAGCTCGGCGGTTATATTCTTAGTTATGCTGCTTCTGGTCTTCAAAAAATGCCATCCTATATTAATCGTTTTGTTATCGGCGCTTATGGGAATTGCGGCAGGTTATCTACCAAATTTAATAAACAAATGATAAAGACGGAGCGCTGCTCCGTCTTTTTTATACCTTTTTCATTGCTTTTCTGTATGCCGATGGGGTGATATGCTCCTGCTTTGAAAAACATTTTGAAAAATAAAACTCGTTTTCAAAGCCGCAAGTTTCTGCAATTGTATATATGGGTAGGTTGGTGCTTAAAAGCATTTTTTTGGCGTTTGATATCCTAAACATAATTATTTTTTCGGTTACCGAAAAGCCGGTTTCCTCTTTGTATTTACGTGCGAGAGTCCTGTAGCTAATGTTGATTGCATTTGCAATTTCTTGAACCTTGATTTTCCTATTGTAGTATTTTTCTATATAAATGTCGACCTGCGAAGAAATATTGCTCATAGCTTTAACACTTGTTTTTAATTCGGAATTATCCTTTTCAAAAAGTGCAAAAAGCCAAGAAGCGAATTGCGCCTCGGCGGTGTATAACCCTCCCGAGAGCTTCAGTTTATCAATGTTTGATGAAAATGTGTGCTTGCGGGTTTTGCGAATTCGGTTGATGACTTCGGTATTTTGTGGATTGTTTATCGTATCTACAATATTAAATCTTATGCAAATTCCATCATCGCCCTCGCCTGTGGCACAGTGTGAATGTTTAACAGTAGGGGATATTATATAAGAGTCTCCCGCTTTTACTAAAAATTCATTACCGTCGATAGTTGTGTTCACCGAGCCCTTGGCAACATAATTAAACTCAAACCAAGGGTGATGGTGCGTTTTAACAACCCAATTTTTTGAGTGCTTGGCACGGTCGGCATAATTTATTTCTATTTTAATTCCGTTGAAGAAAAACGGCTTCATAATTAACGGCTTTAGCATATTTGAAATCTCGTTGATTTTTGATACTGTCATTTTCTCGCCTCCATAGTTTTATGCCAAATAATATTATATAACACTTTAATCTAAAAGTAAATGGCATAATTTTATAAAATAAATATGTTTTTGGCTTAATTTTGTATTCAATGTAATTCCATTTTAAGTTAGAATTAAAACAGAAAACTTAAGGGGTGAACAGCTTTGTATATTGGTATTGATATAGGTGGCACTAAATGTGCCGTCATTAAGGGTGATTTAAAAAACGGTATTGTTAAAAAAATAAAATTTCAAACAACAACTGTTGATGAAACGCTTGATAACATTATAAGTGCCGTTGAAGAAATGGGCGAAGCCGAAGCTATCGGCATTAGCTGCGGTGGGCCGCTTGATTCAAAAAAAGGAATCATTATGTCACCGCCTAATTTACCCGATTGGGATAACATTCGTATATGCGAGCTTTTAAATGAGCGCTTTAATATACCCGTGGAAATTCAAAATGATGCGAATGCCTGTGCGCTTGCCGAATGGAAATTCGGTGCGGGCAGAGGATGCAAAAATATGATTTTTTTAACCTTCGGAACGGGGCTTGGTGCAGGCCTTATTTTAGACGGCAGGCTTTATTCGGGAACTAATGATATGGCCGGTGAGGTAGGGCATATTAGACTCAGCGAATTTGGCCCCGTGGGTTATGGCAAGAGCGGTGCCTTTGAGGGCTTTTGTTCGGGCGGCGGTATTGCCGAGCTTGGAAAAACCTTGGCGCTTGAAAAGCTGCAAATGGGCGAGGCTGTCGGCTATTGTGATAGCTTTGATGAAATGCAGACCATAACCGCAAAGTCGATTGCAGAGGCGGCAGCAGAGGGCGACGAGACTGCTATAAGGGTATATGATATTTGTGCAGAAAAATTAGGTTTAGGTATTTCTATGCTAATAGATATATTGAATCCCGAAAGAGTAGTGATAGGTAGCATATATGAGCGAAGCGGTGAGCTATTGCGTGATAAAATGCAGGCTGTGATTGAGTCGGAGGCGTTGCCGCTTTCTGCCGCGGTTTGCAAGGTGGTTCCCGCCGAACTCGGTGATAGCATAGGCGATTATGCGGCACTTGCCGTTGCAGAAAATATTGGAGGAAACTAATATGAAAGAGCTCATTAAAAGACATCCAAAGCTTGAAAGCTGTAAAGAGGATATTCAAAAAGCACTTGAGTTAATTATTAATACTTATGAGAATGGTGGCAAAATTTTGTTGTGCGGCAACGGCGGCAGCGCTGCTGACTGTGAGCATATTGTAGGCGAGCTTATGAAGGGCTTCAAAAAACAGCGCAGGGTTAGAGATGTCAGCGAGCCCTTGGCTTCACACCTTCAAGGCGCGCTTCCCGCAATATCCTTACCGAGCCAATCGGCACTTTTCACGGCATTTTGTAACGATATAGAGCCTTCTGCCGTTTATGCGCAATTGCTTTATGGCTATGCAAATAAAAACGACCTGCTAATCGGCTTGTCAACCTCGGGCAACTCTAAAAATGTTGTAAACGCATTTATGCTCGCAAAGGAAATGGGTGTTGCCTCAATTGCTATAACCGGCGAAAATGAAAGTAAATTATCGGCGCTTGCCGATATAACAATAAAAGCTCCCGAGACCGAAACCTATAAGGTTCAGGAGCTCCATCTGCCGATTTATCATTATTTATGTGCTGAGGTTGAGGCACATTTTTGGGAGGAATAATTATGAAAAAAATTCATCTTATTGGAAATGCACATTTAGACCCCGTTTGGCTTTGGCGCTGGCAAGAGGGCTTCACAGAGGTAAAAGCAACCTTTAGAAGTGCGCTTGATAGAATGAATGAATTTCCCGATTATAAGTTCACCTCTGCCTGCAGTATCTATTATATGTGGATTGAGCAAAGCGATAAGGCTATGTTTGATGAAATTGTAGCTCGCGTTAAAGAGGGCAGATGGAGTATTGTAGGCGGCTGGATGATTCAGCCCGATTGTAATATTCCGTCGGGTGAAAGCTTCGCAAGGCACTCACTAATCAGCCAAAGATATTTTAAGGAAAAGTTCGGAGTTACCGCCAAAACAGGATACAATGTTGACTCCTTCGGTCACAACGGAAGTATTCCTAAAATCCTTAAAAACAGCGGTATGGAAAATTATGTTTATATGCGCCCTATGCAGCATGAAAAGGCAATAGACCGAAGCCTTTTTAATTGGAGAAGTCTTGATGGCAGCGAGGTTAAAACATATAGAATACCACTAAGATATAACATTATAAATGAATACTTTGATATGTTTCAAAAAATTGCCGATATGGACGAAGGCTATGATATGATGGCTTTTTACGGCATTGGTAATCACGGCGGCGGGCCAACAATTGAACTGCTTGACAGAATGAAAAAAGAGCTCGATGAAAAATATGTGTATTCAACACCCGATGAATATTTTGATGCCGTTCGTGATGTTGAAACAATAACCATTACCGATGATTTGCAGTTTCACGCCAAGGGCTGCTACAGTGCAATGAGCGAGATTAAGGCAAACAATCGTAAGTGTGAAAACAATTTGTTTGAAGCCGAGAGCTATTCCGTTCTTTCAAATAAGCTTGTAGATACAGCATATCCTTCCGATGAACTTAATAAGGCTTGGCAAAATGTGCTTTTCAATCAGTTTCACGATATTTTGGGCGGATGTTCAATAATAGAGGCATATACCGATGCCCGTTATATGCATTTAGAGTCTATGAGCATCACCGAAAAAATTAAGAATTTTGCTCTTAATCAGATTACTTGGAATATAAACACAATCGGTGAGAATGATAAAGTTCAATATACCTATAGCGAACATTTCACAAAAGGACATTATAGCAATGCCTTGGGCACGCCGATAGTTGTATTTAATTGCCTGCCTTATGCTGTTAACGAGCTTGTAGTTGTTAAGAAAAGGCCTACCAGAATTACCAACGATGCGGGCAATGTAATTCCTATACAGTGGGTTAGAGACACCAAAACTAATGGTGGCGATAAATATGCGATAGCATTTAATGCCTCTGTTTCGGCACTCGGCTATAAGGTTTATAGAATGTATTTTGATGAAAGCCTATCAGCCGAATATGATAATCCTTTTATAACAAGTGAGAACTCAGTCGAAAACGAGTTTATTAAACTTGAACTAAACGATAAAACAGGCGAAATTGGCCGAATTTTCGATAAGAAAAACAACAAAGAACTCTTGTGCGGCGATAGCACCACCGTGTTTGTTGATGAAACCAAGGCAGACACTTGGGCTCACGATATTCGGGAATTTAAGGATGTTGTAGGCGTGTTTAGCGAGGGCGAGGTTAAGCTTATTGAAAACGGCCCCGTTCGTGCAACACTTCGCTCAAAAATGAAATTATTTGATACCGAAATTATTAGGGATTATAGCATTACTGCCAATAGCGCTAAAATCAGCGTTAAAACAAAAATTGATTTCCACGAAAAGCATAAGATGCTTAAATTCCGTCTGCCCGTTAATGCCAACAATCCAAAAGCGCTTTGCGAAATTCCCTATGGTTATATTGAACGCGAAACCGATGGCTCTGAGCAGGTTTGCGGCAAATGGACTGCACTTTTCGATGATAATTGCGGTATTGTTATGGCTAATGATTCTAAATATAGCTTTGATGCCGATGGAAACTCTTTAGCGCTTACCATTCTTCGCGGCGCGATTATTGCTGACCATTTTGGTCAAAGGGATGAATTCTGCGAATACATGGAGCAGGGAATCCATAAGTTTGAATACACTATCTCACCTTATGTATCCATATCCGATTGCGAGAAAGAGGCTTTAAGCCTTAACAATAAACCCACCGCAATTGTTGAAACCTTCCATAAAGGCTCGCTCCCAACCGAGTTTAGCGGTATATCGATAGATAAGGCAAATATTATTGTGACTGCAATCAAAAAGCACGAGGATAGTAATGCGGTAATTATTCGTTTATATGAGAGCGAAAATAAAGATACAACCGTAAATATTAAGCTTTTTGATTATGAATTTACTGCAAGCTTCGGTCATAGCGAGGTTAAAACCTTCAAGCTTGATGAAAAGGGTGCTTGTGAGGTTGACTTTATGGAATGGGATAAATAAGATTGATTTTATGGCTTTAGTTGTGTATAATTATCGTAATAAACGGTAGAAAAGATGATTATATGAAAAAAGCGGTAATAATATGCGCAGTTTTAATATGCTTCTTATTTATATTTTCAGGTTGTAAAGGCAAAGAAGCGGAAGAAATAATTAGCAGTGAGGATACCTACTCGTCATTAGAGCAGGTATCCTCTTGTGCGCCTATAGAGGATGAAAATAAGGAGAAATTAATATCCGATAAGATACCCGTTCCACTCATTGAACAAAACGATGCAACGCTTTTGAGTGAAATTAAAAGCGTTGGTAAAACTGTTACCGCTATAGGTGAGCTTAAAAATACTGAATATCTGTCGGCAGTTAATAGGCTTCAAGCGTTGCTTGATAATTATGGCAAGAATATATCCTTTAGCTTTTATTCGCTTAACGATAAAAAAGCACTTTGCTATAATACTGAAAAGCCGCTGTTTTGTGCTTGCACGGTTAAGGCGCCGTATACGCTTTATTGCTGTAAGCAAATGGAAAAGGGCAACTACTCGCTTGATAGTAAAATAGTTTATGAAAAAAAGCATTATGAGCCCGGAACAGGGGATATGCAGTATTCTCCCTTCGGCACCGAATTCTCGCTTGAAACCGCTCTTTATAAGAGTATGAATATCAGCGATAATGTGGGTTATTTGATGTCGGTTGATTTGTTTGGTAGGGATGGATATAATTCTTGGATTTCGTCACTTGGCTGTCAGTCGCTTCAAATAAAGCCTACCGTTTGGAGCCTAAAAGCAAAATCGGATGAGCTGATTTTGGCTTGGCTTCAAATTTATGATTATTTTAAAACCGATAGTGAGTATGCCGCATTTTTATATTCCTCTTGTGTGAATTCGGGTAATGCATTTGCTATAACCTCGCTTGATGATATAAGCTATTCGCATAAATCGGGACATAGCAGCTCGGGCGATTGGCCGGCCCTTTGCGATGCGGGAATTAT
The DNA here is from genome assembly GCA_045589375.1 of Acutalibacteraceae bacterium. Classification (GTDB taxonomy): domain Bacteria; phylum Bacillota; class Clostridia; order Oscillospirales; family Acutalibacteraceae; genus UBA737. The sequence continues at coordinate 72,646 of JAZNOY010000033.1, forward strand.
TTGGCAGGGCGAGGAGTCTTATGCCTTTTCGATTTTAACCGATGCCGCGGGGCCTTTAAGCGCAGATGCATATATTTTAAAAAGCGTTATGGAAATTGTTCATAACGAGTTGTTTTAAGGTGATGCTATGAAACTTTTTTATTATGAGAAAACCGATAACTATAATTCTGCCGTCACAGATTCGTTGATACTTAAATCTCTTTCAAAGTTAAACATTGAAGCCAACGAGGTTTTGAGAACGCCTAATGGTAAGCCCTATGTTCAAAACGAGGGTGTTTTTATCGGCGTTACACATACCGATAAAACGGTTATTGTGGCAGTATCAAATAGGGAATTCGGTATTGATGCGGAGCCAAAAAACAGAGCTATAAAAAACTATGACTTAATTGCTCAAAAATTTTTTTCAAATAGCGAAATCGCATATATAAAAGATAGCACCGAGCGCTTTTTAGAGCTATGGGTTAAAAGAGAAGCGTATCTCAAGTTTTTAGGCATAGGAATTAAAGGAATCGGGCAGCTTGACTTAACCGCGCTTGAGGGAACCTTTACCGATTGTTCGGATACAGAAAACATAATTTTTACCTATGAAGAATAAAGCTCCGCGGGCAAGCGGAGCTTTTTTATGTAACTGATTATAGAATTTTTCCTATACAATATTCATCGAACACATCGGTTATTAAAACATCAAAAATCTTTCCCGAAAGATTTTCTTCGGTTTTCACTAAAACCTTTGAGTAATTAGCGGTATAGCCCTCGTAAAAACCGTTTTCACATACCTCGAATAAAACGGGGTAGGTGTTTCCTTTAAGCGCATTCAAAAATTCGCGTTCACTTGATTTTGAGATTTGAGCCATTAGCCTCGCGCGGCGTTCCTTTTCACCGCGAGAAACCTGTGAAGGCAGTGCCGCCGCAACGGTGCCTTCTCTTCTTGAATAGGCGAAAATATGGGCTCTTGCAAACTGCGCTTTTTTAACAAAATCAAGGCTTTCTCTAAACTCATCCTCGGCTTCGCCCGCAAAGCCGACCATTATATCGGTGGTTATGGCGGCATCGGGGAAGGTGGCTCTTATTCTGCTGATTAAATCAAAATAAAATGCGCTGTCATAGTGGCGATTCATTCGCTTGAGTGTTCGGTCACAGCCCGATTGCAGTGATAAATGAAATTGAGGGCAAAACTTCTCTTGCTTTTTAAATCGCATAAGCATTTGGTCGGTTATATGATCGGGCTCAAGGGAGCCGAGACGGATGCGCTTAATTTTATCAACACTTGCTACCGCATCAACCGCATCACAGATATTTATATCACTGCCCATACCGAATGCTGAGAGGTTGATTCCAACAAGCACTATTTCTTTAAACCCGTTTTCCGATAAGCGCTCGGCCTCTGCCTTTATATCCTCAACATCCCTTGAGCGCACGCGGCCGCGGGCCTTTGGGATAATGCAGTATGAACAAAAGCGGTTGCAACCGTCTTCGATTTTCATATAAGCGCGTGTTCTGCCGTCAAAACGCTCTATTGCCCGCGTGCAGTAGGCATCGCCCGTTTCGTGTTCGCTAAATTCAAAATACCGCTTGTTTTGATAGCCTTTTATGGCATCAATGGTTTTGTTAATGTCGCGATTACCAATAATTATATCAGCTTCCAATAAATTTTCCGCTTCATCGGGGAATGCCTGCACCATACAGCCCGTAAGCGCAATGATAGAATCAGGGTTTTCCCGTCTGCAGCGGCGAACAAGCTGTCGCGTTTTTCTATCGCTTTCAGCCGTTACGGTGCACGAATTTATTATTATAATGTCGGCTCGTTGCTGCGGCTTTGCAGTATAGCCTGCTCGAAGCAAGCCCTCCCTTATGGCCTCTGTTTCATACTGATTTACCTTGCAGCCTAGAGTGTGAAAATGAACATTCATAGATAACTCCTAAATAAGTGTCGTATTTATTATAAATTATATGTTAAATATTTTCAATAGCATTTGACAATCTTATATTATTATTTTATAATATATATTTTGTAAGAGACTATTTTAGGGGACGAGCAAATGGCGGAAAAAACAATAGAAAATTTAAGGAATGTAGCAATAATCGCCCACGTTGACCACGGTAAAACCACCCTTGTTGACCAGCTTCTTAAGCAAAGCGGAACCTTCCGCGATAACGAAGCAGTTGATGAAAGGGTTATGGACTCAGGCGACCTTGAGCGTGAGCGCGGTATTACAATTCTTTCTAAAAATACAAGTGTTATCTACGGGGATATAAAAATAAATATTGTTGACACTCCGGGACACGCCGATTTCGGCGGCGAGGTAGAGCGTATTCTCCAAATGGTTGATGGCGTTTTGTTGCTTGTCGATGCTTTTGAGGGCTGTATGCCACAAACCCGATTTGTGCTCAAAAAGGCCTTGGCGCTCGGCAAAAAGGCGGTTGTTGTTATAAATAAAATTGATAGACCTATGGCGCGACCGCATGAGGTTGTCGACGAGGTTTTAGATTTGTTTATCGAGCTTGGTGCCGATGATGACCAAATAGAATTCCCCGTTGTTTTTGCTTCGGGCAGAGATGGCTATGCTACCTATTCCCCCGATATAGCGGGCAAGGATATGAAGCCGCTTTTTGAGGAGATTGTTAAGGAAATAGATGCTCCAAAGGGTGACCCCGATGCTCCGCTTCAGGTTTTATTTACTAATATTGAATATGATGAATATTTGGGCCGAATCGGTGTCGGCAGAGTGATAAGAGGCTCAGTTGCCACCGGTCAAATGGTTGCCCTTTGCCATAAGGACGGCACGAGCAGTAAGGTTAAAATTTCTAAAATCTTTAAGCAAGAGGGGCTTAAGCGCGTTGAGGCACAATCGGCTTCAATTGGCGATATTATTCAGGTTGCAGGCCTTTCCACCCTTGAAATCGGAGAAACTGCCTGTGATACAGAATGTATCGAGCCGTTGCCCTTTATAAAAATTGATGAGCCAACGCTTTCTATGAATTTTATGGTTAATAACTCTCCCTTTGCGGGTAAGGACGGTAAATTTGTCACCTCAAGAAATTTGCGTGAGCGTCTTTTTAAAGAGGTAATGACAAATGTCAGCCTCAAGGTTGAGGAAACCGATAGTGCCGATACCTTCAAGGTTTCAGGTAGAGGAGAGCTCCACCTTTCAATTTTGATTGAAACTATGCGCCGTCAAGGCTACGAGTTTCAGGTTTCTCAGCCCACCGTTATCTATAAACACGATGATAACGGCAAGCTTCTTGAGCCGATTGAGTTGCTTATGATTGAGGTGCCCGAGCAATATGTGGGCGCCGTTATGGAGCGCTTGGGCTCACGCCACGCAGAGCTTCGCAATATGGGAACCCGTGAGGGCGGTATGTCCCATCTTGAATTTTTAATACCCGCAAGAGGCCTTCTTGGATACCGTTCGCAGTTTTTAACCGATACAAACGGCAACGGAATGATGAACCATGTGTTTTATAGCTATGAGGAATATAAGGGCGATATTGAGCAGAGAAATACAGGCTCAATAATTGCTCACGAAACGGGTGATGCAACGAGCTACGGTCTTTTTAATACCCAGAGCCGAGGCAGATTGTTTATCGGTGCGGGGGTTCCTGTTTATGAGGGAATGATTGTAGGCGAAAATCCGAAAAGCGAGGATATTGTTTGCAATGTCTGCAAGGGTAAGCATATGACCAATACCCGCGCCTCAGGCTCGGATGACGCTCTAAGATTAACTCCGCCTTCTATAATGAGCCTTGAACAGTCGCTCGATTTTATAAAGGCAGATGAGCTTGTTGAGGTAACCCCCAACAATATTAGATTGCGTAAGCGTATTCTCAATAAGGAACAAAGAATGAAATTTGAGGCAAAGAACCGATAATGAATTATATAATACTTGATATGGAGTGGGATAGTGCTTATTATCCGCCCGCCAAGCAGTTTATAAATCAAATTTTGCAAATTGGTGCAGTTAAGCTCGATGAGGATTTTAACATTGTAGATGTCTTTGATAAAACGATTAAATCATCGTTTTCAAGGCGTGTTACAAAGCGGTTTACCGAGCTTACGGGCATCAGTAAAGAAGATATGCTCGCGGGAGTTGAGCTTTCTGATGCGGTAAGCGAGTATAATAAATGGGCATCGGGCGAAACAATTACAATGACTTGGAGTACCTCTGACCTATATACTATCCTTCAAAACGAAAAATGCCTTTTAAAAAATCTTAAATTCAGGTTTGATAAGTATTTAGATTTGCAAAAATATATTGAAGGTGAGCTTCGACTTTTAGGGCACGAATGCAATTCGCAAATTTCGCTTTTGCACGCCGCAGAGCTTTTAAATGTTACCACCGAAAAATTTGATTTGCATACTGCAAAGGATGATAGTCTGCTTAGTGCGGCACTTTTAAAAGGCCATTATTCAAAGGAACGCTTTATGTCTTTGGTGCGCGATACAAATAATCCCGAATTTTATGACCGTCTTTGCTTTAAACCGTATTATATTTCAAATATTGATGATAAAAGAATTGATAAATCGGAGCTTTCCTTTATTTGCCCTCAGTGTAAGGCTGCACTAAAGCAAAAGGGCAAATGGCGCTTTAAAAATAGAAATTTCACTGCAGAATTATCTTGTGAAAGCTGCAAGAAAAAATATATTGGCAGGGCAAGCTTTAGAAAATGTTATGATAAAATTGTTATCAAGAAGCATTTGGGTGAGTTAAAGCCTAAAAAGCTTGAGGTTAAGAAAGATGAAATGCAATCTTTGTCCAAGAAGGTGTAATGTTGACCGTAGCATAGAAAAGGGCTATTGTAAAATGGGGGATAGTATCCGCGTTGCTCGCGCGGCGCTCCATTTCGGTGAGGAGCCTCCGATTTGTTCGTGCGGTGGCTCGGGGACAGTATTTTTCAGTGGTTGCTCTCTTGGGTGTGTATATTGTCAAAACGCCGAGATTAGTCATGAGGGCTTCGGTAAAGATATTTCGGTTAACCGCCTTTGCGAAATCTTTTATGAGCTTGAGCGGTTGGGAGCGGAAAATATTAATCTCGTAAGCCCAACCCATTTTGTTGATAAAATTAAGCGAGCTTTGGATATTTATAAGCCGAAAATCCCAATAATATATAATTCGAGCGGATATGAGCGGGTTGAAACATTGCGCTCGCTTGAAGGATATGTGGATATTTATTTAATTGATTTTAAGTATGATTCGGCCGAAAAAGCGCTTGAATATTCCGGCGCCTATGATTATCCTAATGTTGTAAAGCCTGTGCTGATGGAAGCCTACCGTCAGCAAGGTGAGTGTATTTTTGATGAAAGAGGAATGCTAAAAAAGGGTTTGATTGTGCGGCATTTGTTGTTGCCGCAAGCGACTGCCTCGGCGTGTAATATTTTCGATTGGGTTAAGGAAAACACTCCTAAGGCATACATAAGCCTTATGTCGCAATATGTTCCAATGTATAATGCGCGTGAACATAAAATAATCGGCAGAAGGGTAACCGCGCGGGAATATAATAAGGTTTTAGACTATGTTTTTGCGAGCGGCTTTGAAAATTGCTATATTCAAGATATTACGAGCGCAAATGAAAAATATATACCAAGCTTTGATTTAACGGGAGTTTAAGCCTTGCAAGAATAAATTGGGTGAAAAGACACGAAATATGCGCCCTTGAGGCTGGTTCGGATTACTTAAGGAGGAAATGTAATGGAGTTGGTTATTTTAACGGCATTAGGCGTTGGGGGAGCAACGCTTGTCGGTGCAATTATCGGCTTTGCTTTTAAAAATATATCTCATAAGGTTAACGATATGGTCTTAAGCTTTGCGGCGGGCATTATGCTCTCTGCGGCGGTGGTCGGCCTTATTTTGCCTTCCTTTGAGGATGGCAATGCATTCGATTTATTAGTAACGGTGTTTGGCGTCTTTTGCGGCGCTTTTGTGCTTAATATTATTGATAAGCTCGTGCCTCATCTTCATAAGCTGGTTGAGAATGATTACGAAAAGCATAAAAACAATTCTCAAATTGATAAGATAATGCTTTATGTTTTGGCAATTGCCATTCATAATTTTCCGGAGGGTATTGCAGCAGGCGTTGGTTTTGGCGCCGGTAATCATGCCGAGGGAATTATAATCGCAGGCGGTATCGCATTGCAAAACATACCCGAAGGTATGATAATTATTGCCCCGCTTATTTCGGTGGGGGTTAGTAGAAAAAAAGCCTTAACCATTGCGGCGGGGACAGGCTTGTTTGAGGTTGTGGGAACCCTTGTTGGCTATCTTGCGATTTCACTTTCCAAGGCGATTTTGCCTTTTGCTCTATCCTTTGCGGGAGGAACAATGCTCTATATTATAAGTGATGAGATGATTCCTGAAACACATGCTCACGGCAACGAGCGAGCGGCAACATTTTCCTTGCTTTTTGGTTTTTGCTTAATGTTAGCGTTTGATTTTTTAATTTAATCGAAGGTGGGCGTGCACATTGAAAAAACAAAAAAGAAAAAACATTTTTTCTTATTTCGTTTTTAAAATTTTTTGGATACTTGTAAAATTATTCTATCCGAAAACCAAAATCTATGGTGCTCGGCATTTGCCTAAAGAGCCATGTATAATAGTGGGCAATCATACTCAAATGAACGGCCCGATTATCTCAGAGCTTTATTTTCCCGGCAAGCGTGCGATTTGGTGTGCCGGTCAGATGATGGAGCTTCGCGAGGTGCCAAAATATGCTTTTAAGGATTTTTGGAGCGAAAAATCAAAATATATAAGATGGTTTTATAAAATTTTATCCTATGTTATTGCGCCGTTTTCGGTTTGTATTTTTAATAATGCACATACTATTCCTGTTTATCACGATAATAGAGTGCTTTCTACCTTTAAGCGAACGGTTTCGGCGCTTAATGATGGCGCAAATATAATTATATTCCCCGAATGTGCCAAGCCGTATAACCATATAATTAATAGATTTCAAGAAAGATTTGTTGATGTTGCAAAGCTTTATTATAAGCGCACGGGTTCGGAGCTTTTGTTCGTTCCTATGTATATAGCTCCGAGTCTTAAATCGGTTTATATCGGCGAGGGGATAAGATATAACCCTAATAACGATACTTTGTCTGAATGTCACCGCATTTGTGATTATTTGATGAATGAGATTACCAAAAAGGCCGTTGAGCTACCTGAGCATATTGTTGTGCCTTACAATAATATTCCTAAGAAGCTTTATAAAACCAATAGATTAAGGGAGGGTGAGGCGTGAAAAAGCCTGTTGTGAATTATAGAAATTTTCGTTTAAGTAAGCTTAGAACACCCGAATTTTATCATCTTAATTTCTTGTTTGGCTGGATTGGCTATTTTGCTCTTTACTTCTTAACCGAAAGGTTTATACCGGTCGATGAATGCTATGTTGTTCATAGCTCTATCGATGATTTGATACCCTTTAATGAGCTTTTTGTTATACCCTATGTGCTTTGGTATCTGTTGATTGTTGTTTCGTTGTTGTATTTTGCATTGTATAATCCAAAGAGTTTTAAAAATCTAATGATTTTTATTATAATAACCCAAATATCTGCGATGGCAATTTATATTGCGTTTCCGAATATGCAGGATTTAAGGCCTTCGGAATTCTCGCGCGATAATGTTTTAGTTGATTTAGTAAAGCTTTTATATACGGTTGATACAAATACTAATGTATGCCCTTCACTTCATGTTGCATATTCAATAGCAATTGCATCGGTTTGGGCAAAGGAAAAGGGTGTAAATGTTTTTGTAAAGATATTTATAGCGCTTTTTGCTTTGCTTATTTGTGCATCAACAGTATTTATAAAGCAGCACTCAATTATCGACTTTTTTGCCGCACTGCCCATTTGTCTGTTCGCAGAGATATTTGTTTTCGGAAAATCCTTTTATTTGCCGAAATTCAAAAAGAAGTAATTAAAGCCCACTGAAAATCAGTGGGCTTTAATCGTGCATATAGAATTTTTTAACGCTTTGTATTTGCGGCAAACTCTCTTGGAGAGATGCCGTATTCTGATTTAAAGGCGCGATAAAAGGTAGTGTAATCACCAAAACCGCAGGATTTAAAAACCTCACCCGGCGCTTGACCTGCCGCTATTTGTTCACGAGCATTCATAAGCCGCTTTAAAATAATATACTTATAAAGGCTTGTGCCTGATTGCTTCGTGAATTCGTGCGATAGATAATATTTGCTAACATAAAATTTTTTGGCAAGCTCGTCGAGTGAAATGCTCTCGTTACAGTGCTTGTTAATATAATCAACCACCTGTGAAATTATATCCTTGTTTTTTATTGTTTTAACCGAGGAGGTATCCTCAACCGAAAGGCGATAAATTTCGACCATAAGCTGATAAAACAGTCCAATTGAATAAAGGGAAGAGCCCAACTCGTTGTTATGATATTCAAAAGCAAGGCTCTCCATTAATTCGTGCAAGCGCTTTTTTGTCAAAGCGTGGGGGTGAATTATGTTATTGCCGTTCTTTCTAAAGCAATATGAAAGGTCAATATCCTCGCTTGAAAGCTCGGCTAAAAAATTTCGATTAATCCAAAGCACTATTCTTTCGTAGGTGCTGTCGCTTTTAGCAAAGGGTTGGTGAATTTCCTGCGGACTTATCAGCAATAATTCTCCCGCCTTTAGATTGTAGTTTTTACCCTCAATCCAATATGTCACTTCGCCATCGAGCAATAAATAAATTTCGTAAAAATCGTGATGGTGAACGCTAACTGATGATGGCTCACTGTCACGATAATGGAAAATTTCAAAGCTGTCGCTTTGTATGTTTTGACGGTAATCAAACTTTTGAATACATTTCTTCATAAAAATCACCCCGTTTACTTGATTTTACAACAATATATGCAATATGTCAAACAACATTTGTAATTTATATTGCAAAAAATTATGATATAATAACTTTAAACCCACGGCGGTGGAACGCCGCGGAAATGCTGACGCATTTGAAAATCTGTCGATTTTCGTTTAAAAACATTGTATCATTAAAACTGCCGTGCTGCGACACGGCGACTGCTTCGCAGCTTCAAAGGCTTTCGCCTTTGGTTTTATGATATAATATGCTTGTAATATAAAGTTTAGGAGGAATATCAGATGGAAGTTTTGGAAAGATTAGCCGCTGCGGGTGTTGTTCCCGTTGTTGTGTTAGACGATGCCAAGGATGCAATACCAACCGCAAATGCAATGCTTAAGGGCGGGGTAGATGTTATGGAAATAACCTTCCGCACCGCTGCTGCTGCCGATTCAATCAAGGCAGTCGCCGAAAACTGCCCTGAGATGCTTGTCGGCGCGGGCACAATTTTGAATCTTGAACAATGCAAGTTGGCAGTTCAAATGGGTGCAAAATTCATTGTTTCCCCCGGTTTTGATGCCAAGGTGGTTGCTTGGTGCATCGAAAATAATATTCCTGTTACCCCGGGCTGTGTAACTCCAACCGAGATAACTGCCGCTGTTAATATGGGACTTAAGGTAGTTAAATTCTTCCCCGCAAATGTTTATGGTGGCCTTTCGGCTATGAAAAATTTATCTGCGCCCTTCGGCGGTGTTAAGTTTTTGCCAACAGGCGGAGTTAACGCTTCAAATATTAAAGAGTATATTGACGCTCCGTTTATTCACGCGGTTGGTGGCTCGTGGGTTTGCCCTAAGTCCGATATTGCCGCCGGTAATTTTGAAAAAATCACAAATCTTTGCCTTGAGGCGCGCGCGGCGGCCTTTGGCGAATAAGGAGGAAATAATATGGCAAGAATAGTAACCTTTGGTGAGCTTATGCTCCGTTTGCAGCCTTATAATTATGAGCGCTTCGTTCAGTGTGACCATGTTGAGTTTACCTTTGGCGGCGGTGAAGCGAATGTTGCGGTATCGCTTGCAAACTATGGTATGGATGCCGCTTTTGTAACTAAACTCCCAACTCACGCAATCGGTCAGTCGGCAGTAAACAGCCTTCGTAGATATGGCGTTGATACAAGTAAGATAACCCGTGGCGGCGATAGAGTCGGCATCTATTTTAATGAGAAGGGTGCATCTCAGCGTGGCTCCGTTTGCATTTATGACCGCGCTAACTCTGCAATTTCTAAAGCCACAACTGCCGATTTTGATTGGGATGATATCTTTAGAGGTGCTGATTGGTTTCACTTTACAGGCATTACTCCCGCCCTCGGCGAGAATGTTGTTGAAATTTGCGTTGAGGCCTGCAAGGCTGCTAAGGCGCACGGTCTTAAAATCTCTTGCGACCTTAACTATCGCGGCAAGCTCTGGACTCGTGACCAAGCTCGCAAGGCTATGACCGAGCTTTGTAAATATGTTGATGTTTGTATTTCAAACGAAGAAGACGCAAAGGATGTATTCGGTATAGAGGCAGAGGCCACCGATATTTATGGCGGAAACCTTAATCACGAGGGCTATAAGTCGGTTGCAAAGCAGCTTGCCGATAAATTCCAATTTGAAAAGGTTGCAATAACCCTTCGCGAAAGCCACTCTGCCTTTGATAACGGCTGGAGTGCAATGCTTTACGATGTAGTAAGCGATGAATATTGCTTCTCAAAGAAATATAATCTTCATATTATCGACCGCGTTGGCGGCGGTGATAGCTTCGGCGGTGGGCTGATTTATTCGCTTTTAAGCGGCAAATCAACCCAAGATGCTGTTGAGTTCGCAGTTGCGGCTTCGGCGCTTAAGCATTCAATCGAGGGTGACTATAATATGGTTACCGTTTCAGAGGTCGAAAAGCTCGCAGGCGGCGATGGCTCGGGAAGAATTCAAAGATAATTTAATATAATCAATAGTTAAAGCCTACCGAAAAATTCGGTAGGCTTTTGTTTATTCTTTTATTAAAAAGCTTAAAAGTGCTTCGCAACCTGCTTTAATGTCATTATATGCGGTCGAAAAATCACCTGAATACCAAGGGTCACTCACATCGCGGTCTTCATGGCAAAACTCTAAAAGACGGTGTAGCTTTTTATCGTAATCGCTGCCGAAAATGCGGTTGGCGTTTCGGATATTGTTTAAATCCATACAAATAAAGTAATCATAATTTTGATAATCCGATTTTAAAAGTAGGGTAGCGCGCTTATCATCAAAGGGAATATTGTGCATTTTAAGTTCTCTTTGGGCAGGAGGGTATATAGGATTGCCTATACCGCAATAAATTTCCTCGGTGCTGGTTGCAGATGATTTTATATAAAAATCCTTTGAAAGCCCCGCTTTTTCCACCAAATCCTTAAATATAAACTCAGCCATCGGCGAACGGCAAATATTGCCGTGGCATACGAACATTATTTTTATCATTTTTAGTTTTCCTTTTTGGATTTAAATATTTTTTAATTGAAACCATAAATTTTGTTATAGTATAACAACTCCACAAAATTTTTTCAAGTATTTATATTTTATGATAAACTTGAATTTCGAGTTGTTATAACAGCGTAAAGGTATTGCGTTTAATGACTATCCATGATATAATTTTTAGAAATAATAAACTTTGTGCTTTTTTAGGGGGACAGAAAATGAAAAAGTTTTTATCCTTATTGATTGCATTGTCCTTAGTATTATCTTTTGCCGCGTGTGGCAATACTGAGGATGCTAACAGCATTGTTTATGAATATATATATGAAGAAGAATCATTTGTTTCAAATGTTGAAAATCAATCAGGCGCGAGCAATGTTAGCGGTATTTCTTCGTCTGATTCTTCTGATAAAACACCGTCTGATAATAATAGTTCGATTGAAAGCATTATAAGCTCTGAAACAGAGAGTAGCTCAAAGGTTTCGGACATATCGAGCACAGATAGCACACCTTCTACCGATAGCTTTTATAATGATTCCGAATATGAGTCTGCTTCTAATTTTTATGGGACAGACGAGCCCGTCAATTACGATTTGGAGAAATACACTCCCAAATCCATAACAATCACCTTTAACGATTCAAGCTGTAAATCCTATGGCTTTGCTTGGAACACCGAAAACCGACCAATAAATAGTTTTCTGCAGATAAGTAAGGGCAGCAGCTTCGATGAGAAGAACTTTAAGGAATTTAAGGTGCAATCTACAAGCTATGCGAGTTATTCCTACGGAGAAGAAAAAATTTATCCGTGGTATTCAAAGGCTGTCGCAGAAAACTTGAGTCCCAACTGTCAATATACATATAGAATTTGTGATAAAACAGTCGGGTATTACGGTAAGGCGGTAACCTTTAAAACGGCAAGCCCAAAAAACGAATCATTTTCTTTTATTCATTTCAGCGATTCGCAGGTCGATGGCAAAAACGAAAACACACAAAACTGCGGTGAGGGAACGGGAAAGCTTTTCGAGCAGACCTTGAATTCGGCAACAAAAATCAATCCAAATTATGATTTTTTACTTCATACCGGCGATATAGTTGAATGGGGCAAGTATGAATCATATTGGACTAATATGATCGATTATAACGATAAATTCTTTTCAACAAAAATTTTCAATGTTTTAACAGGTAACCATGCAATTTCCTATCGAGGAGGCACATTTGAGAGCTATAAGCATTTTAATGTTGACCTAACTAATCAGGATTATAGGAATGGTATATATTATTATTTTGATTATGGTAACGCACGATTTATAATGCTTAACTCAAATTCACTTAATGATAATAAACTCGATATAAAGCAGTATAATTGGTTAATTGAAAAGCTTGAAAACAATCCTAATAAGTGGACGATTGTTTGCACTCATCACGCGCTCTATTCACCGGGTTCTTGGGGCTCCGACCCATCAAAATATCAAATAGCAATGGGACTTCGTTCTCAACTTTCGGATATATTTGCAAAACACGGTGTTGATTTAGTGATTCAAGGTCACGACCATGTGTATTCAAAAACATATCCAATTGGTCAATACGAAAAGCCTCAAACAAATTGCACTTATGAAAATATTGCTGGCATTAAGTATAATGTGGACCCAAAAGGCACTATTTATGTGATGCACGGCTCGGCAGGTAATCAAACAAGAACTCCCTATAAGGATAGCGCTAGCACCGGACTTTATGAAATTTCCAAGCCGTCAAGCCCTTGCTCATTTGCAAACATTACTGTTGATAACGAAAAAATCACAGTAAGTATTTATAATTCCCCCGATAAGAATATCCAAAATCTCGTTACGAGTTACGGCATAAAAAAATAAAGAAGCACCGCGTTAGCGGTGCTTTTTCCTATTCAAACGGACTAATAACGGATATTTTTTGTGAGCTTGCAGCGTCACAAATATGACTGTGGCAGGTGAATAAAAGAGCCTGATTATCGGCAGAATAATCCTTTAAAAAGCTTAGCGCCGAGTCTGTGCGGTTATCATCATAAGAAGCAAGCGAATCATCAAGGAAAACAGGCAACGCCTCTTCACCCGAAATTAGCTTTGCAAGAGCAAGACGAAGGCTTAAATATGCTTGGTCGGTAGTGCCTTCGCTTAAATATTCGGTTTCTCGTGTTCCAAAAATATTTGCGCTTTCAACCTTCATTTCGAGTGATTTTGAAATGCTGACATTTTTGTATCCACCGTTTGTAAGGCGGGAGAAAATACTGAGAGTTTCTTTTTCAATCTCCGAGCCAAAGCTTCTCCTAACCTCTGCAAAGCTTTCCTCCAAAACACCCTTTGCAAGCTCTGCCGCATCGCAAAATTCGCGTTTTAAGGCGATTTTCTCGCGATATACAGCAAGTTGTTTTTTAATATCCTCGGAATTTTCAGAGCTTTTATTAAGCGATTTAAGCTCGGTCTGATATTTGATTATATCATCGCGAATTGAAGCAAGCTTTTCCTGTAGCGAATCGGCGCGCGATTTTACTTCCTCAAAATTTTCAATACTGTTATCCATGCCTTCGCTAAGGGAATTTAATTTTTGCTGTGCCTCGTCATAGGAAATGCCGCCAAGGTCACGGCTTAGGTAGTTTAGCTGCAGTTTTAGTGCCTTCTGCTTGTCGGTTTTTTCTTCAAGGGTAGTAATGTTTTGCTTGATTTTTTCAATATCCTGTTCGTCGCTGTATTTTCCGTAAAAGGCAAGTAATTCTTCAGTTGCTGCCTGCTTACGTACGCCGTCTGCCTCAATAATTTCACTGATTTCATCAAGCTCGGTCTGCTTTTGCTTTAAAATTGCTTCACCCGAGGCGAGTAGGGTAGAATACTCATTAAGCAATGCAGTGCTTGAATTTTTCTCCTCGTTTAGAGCATTAAACTTTTCTTTGGCTTCGGCAATTTTACCCTTTATTTCAATAATTTGAACGTGTGATTTCTCTAGCTGCTTGTTTTTTCCTCTAAATATAAAGGATAAAATTAAAATTATAGCGCCAATAGCAATAAACGATACTCCGACTATAGTTTCAATCTGAGCAAAAATAGCGCCGACTGCAGCGACAATCACCGATATAAGCAATAGAGTAATGTTGGCGCCGGGATTTTTTTGCGGCATATCAGAAAGAGCGTTTTCAGCACAATCAAGATTCTCCTCGTAGTTCTTAATTTCACTGCCTATAAGAGAAATTTGTGCGGATTTTGAATCAATTTCTGTTTTTATCGCTTCTATTTTTTCTTTGAGCTTTTGAGGCGAGTTTTCCTTTTGAAGCTTAATCGTTTCAAGAGCCTTTTCGCGCTCGGCATAATATTCGTCAAGCTTTTCGTTGAGTCTTTCAACGCGATTTATAGCAAACTCAAGTTTTTTAATAAACATCTCGTCGAGAATAGTGCCATCGTTTAAAGTGAGTTCCTTATTAATGGCATCAAGCTCGGCCTTGACGCTTAAAAACTCTTGCAGCTTCTGTGCGTTTTTTATATCACTTTCATTATCAACAAGAGCCTTAATTTCTTGATATTCCTTTGAAAGCAGGGCATAGCTTTGGGTGAGAAGCTCAAGCTTTTCGCTAATCTCACTTTTTTGCTCGTTTTCGCGTTCTGTTATTTGAAGCTTTTCGGTTAACTCATTATAACTTGCTATGTTGGCAATGCAACTGCCTGCCTTTCCCGATTTCGAGATAAGGCGATTTTTGGCGCTGTCAAGTCTATCAAAAACCTTTTGAAAGGATATATTTGAGTCGCCCGTCAGTGCAATATTTGATAGCTTAGAATTGAGCTCACCCTCGGCGGCCGAATCGGCAACAAGCGAGCCCGCAGTGCCTATGTAAACGCTTCGCTCAAAGGCGGCAGGGGATAGCCCAAAGAAATCAATGCCCACGCTTGAATCGGTGCTTATTTCCTCACCGGTATCAATGTTTGTAAGCATAATTCTATCGGTAGAGTTGGATTTTCTAAATTCTCTCTCAAGACAGTAGCGCTTTGAGGAGTGTTCAAAAAATATTCTGCCCGCCATAGTCTCGCCACTCCAAGGAGTGTATTTTTCGCGAGGACTGATTGATGCGGTAGGAAGCTTTTTGTCGGTGCCGTAAAACATAGCCTTAATAAAAGCCATGACGGTGCTTTTTCCGTCCTCATTGTTACCGTAAATCACGGTGAAGCCATCATCGAGCTTTAATGTAAAATCCTTAAGCTTTCCGAAGGCGCTGATATAAATTTCATTAATTTTCATCAAAGCTCACCTCCGAATTAAAGGCTTTAAGTCCAAGATTTAGCGCAGATTTTATAAGCGGCTTTTCGCTTTCTGTCGCGGCATCTAATCGCGCGAGCATTTTTTTCACGAAAATGCCCTTCAAGGATTTTTCATTTGCAATCGCTGAATAATCAAAGGCGGTTTCGCTGCGGTCGTTGATTTTTATGAAATAAAGATTGTCTGAAATGCGGCTTAAAATTTCTGCCGTAGAAACTTCTACAACCTCGTCGGTTTGTCCCGTTAGTATGATTTTATATAAGTTTTCGGCGTATGTGTCACCGAATTTTTCCTTTAATGTATCTAAAATTTTCTCTGCAATTTCGGCGTTAGACTGGAGCGCAGTAATATCAACGCTTTCACAGATATGCATTCTTTTTGCGGTTGGTATGAATTCCAAATTGCATATATCCTTGCCAACATCACCGATATATACGCCCTTTTCACCGAGCTCATCAAAGCCCTGACCTTCGGGGCAGCCCGAATACGCGCAATAGCTTTTACCGATTTTTCCGATTTCGGTTTTCTTGTGAACGTGGCCGAGCGCAATATAATCCATACCGCTGTTTTCAATAAAGCTTGAGGTGATTGAATTATAATTTGAGCCAAGGTCGGATTTCAATTCACCGTGAATACACATAATGTTTATATAATTTTCATTCGGTTTAATCGAAAATTCCTTTTCACCCTTTAGGTATACCTCTTTGAAGGATTTGCCATATACCCTTGTGTTTAATTTGGGAAAATCAAAGAAAGAGTCCTTGCTTTCAAGAACGAAAAGGTTATCGGGTAATTTATATTTTACAAAGGGGGATTCAGAGTTTATAGGGTCGTGGTTTCCTGCTGAAAAAACAAATTTAATGTCGCTTGCTAAAGCGATGGCATCAAATACCTTTTCAAAAAAGGTGGGCTCAATGTTGTTTGAATGGAATAAATCTCCCGCAATCAAAAATATTTGAACACCATTTTCTTGCGCAAGCTCGATTATCTTTTCAAAGGTAATAAGCGCATCAAAGCGGCGCGCTTCATAGCCCGCACCAAGACCTTGTTCGCTCGCGCCGATATGAATATCGGCACAATGTAAAATTTTAACACTATCCATAAAAATTCCCCTTAATGTTAACTACTTAGCTATTGTAACATTTTTTATTTGACTATTCAAGATATTATTGCTTTTGTAGCGATAATGAATTATAATATAATAAATATACTAAGGTGGGTGAGTGTTTTGAATATAGCGGTCGGTGATAAGATAGTTATGAAAAAACAGCATCCTTGCGGCTCAAACACCTTCTTGGTGCTTAGAATCGGAATGGATTTTAAAATTCGTTGCGCTTCGTGCGGGCACGAGATTATGTTGCCGAGAAAAACGGTAGAAAAGAGTATTAAGAAAATTATTAGCGTTGATGGAGAGTAATAAATGTTTGAGAAATTATCCGCGGTTGAGAGCCGTTATGAGCAAATAGGCGTTGAGCTTACTCGTCCCGAAATTGTTTCGGACAATGAGGTTTTCACCCGCCTTATGCGTGAGCATAGCGAACTTACACCGATTGTTGAAAAATATAGAGAGTATTGTGCGGCTGTGGCTTCTGAAAGGGAAGCGAGCGAGCTTTTAGCCTCGGGCGGCATTGATAAGGACTTTAAGGAGCTTGTCGAGGAAGAGCTTTCTTCGGCAAAGCAAAAGATTGAAGATACCTCTGAGGAATTGAAGCTACTGCTACTGCCTAAGGACCCTAACGATTCTAAGAATGTTATCGTTGAAATCAGAGGTGGTGCCGGCGGCGAGGAAGCAGCACTTTTTGCGGCGGCGCTTTATAGAATGTATTCAATGTATGCCGAAAGCTGCCGTTATAATATTGATATTACTAATTTAAGCGAAACAGAGCTCGGCGGTTATAAGGAAATTTGCTTTATGATTGAAGGCTCGGGCGCGTATTCTCGCTTCAAGTATGAAAGCGGCGTTCACCGCGTTCAGCGTGTCCCCGATACCGAAACTCAGGGTAGAATTCATACCTCAACCGTAACCGTTGCGGTGCTTCCCGAAGCCGATGAGGTTGAATTTGAACTCAATCCTGCCGATTTAAAAATCGATACCTTTCGTTCCTCGGGAGCGGGCGGTCAGCATATTAATAAAACCTCCTCTGCTATTCGCGTTACCCATATTCCAACGGGAACGGTAGTTGAATGTCAGGATGAACGCAGTCAGTTTAAAAATAAAGAAAAAGCACTTAAGGTTTTACGCGCACGATTATATGAGGAGGAAAAGGCAAAGGCCGATTCCGCAATTGCATCAGACCGCAAGCTACAGGTTGGAACGGGTGATAGAAGCGAGCGCATTAGAACCTACAATTACCCGCAGGGCAGGGTGACCGACCATCGAATAGGCCTAACGCTTTATAAGCTTGATAGCATTTTAAATGGTGATATCGGCGAAATCATTGATGCTTTAACAACATATTATCGCACCGAGGCATTGAAGGCACAAGAAAATAACTGATAGGAAGTAAGTTTAATGATAACCCAAAGGCTTGATTTATTATCAGGCGATTATAACAGCGCTATAATTAAAGCGGCTGATATTTTAAAAAACGGCGGCGTGGTTGCCATACCTACCGAAACGGTTTATGGTCTTGCGGCGTCTGCATATAGCGATGAAGCCATTAAAAAGGTGTTTTTGGCAAAGGGTAGACCGCAGGATAATCCGCTGATTGTCCATATTTCTAATTTAGAAATGCTTAAAAATGTTGCGGTTGAAATACCAAGCTGTGCATACGAATGCGCTAAGCACTTTTGGCCGGGACCATTTACTATGGTGCTAAAAAAATCAAGGCTTGTAGCCCAAAGCGTATCAGCAGGACTTGGGACTGTTGCTGTTAGAATGCCCGCGGATTCTGCGGCAAGGGCCGTTATTGAGCAATGCGGTATACCGCTTGCGGCACCTTCGGCAAACACATCGGGAGCACCAAGCCCAACAAAAGCCGAGCATGTTATTTCGGATTTAGATGGAAAAATCGATGCGGTTTTAATGGGCGGGGATTGTGCTGTTGGTATTGAATCGACCGTTATTTCACTGTGTGATGAAAAACCGCGCCTTTTAAGACCCGGTGCCGTTACCGTTGAGCAGCTGCGCGAGATTTTGCCTAATATTATTATTGATGATGCGGTGCTTAAAGAGCCTAAGGCAGACGAGAGTGTAGCATCTCCGGGTATGAAGTATAGGCATTATTCTCCAAAAACAGAGTCATTTTTGGTCGAGGGCAGCAGTGCCAAATTTATAGACTTTGTAAATTCGCAAAAAAATTGTGCTGCAGTGTGTTTTTTAGAGGAATACGATGATATTCTCGTCCATAAAATAAGTTACGGCAGCGGTAGCGACGAGCTGAGTCTTGCAAAAAATGTTTTTTCGGTGCTTAGAAAGGTCGATTCTCTTAGCGTTGATAAAATTTATATTCACGCTCCGAATAAATCGGGAGTAGGCCTCGGAGTCTATAACCGTCTAATCAGAGCGGCAGCATTTAAGGTGATAAGGCTATGAGTTTTGTTGTTGGTTTAACAGGTCCTTCGGGAGCCGGTAAAACAAGCGTTACCGAAATCGCAAGGGGACTTGGATATAAGGTGATTGATTGCGATAGCGTCGCAAGAAATGCGGCTTTAAAGGGAAGCGAGGGACTAAAGGCTCTTGTAAAGGCGTTTGGCAAAGGCATATTAAATGCCGATGGCAGCCTAAACAGAGCGGCACTTGCAAAATCGGCGTTTTCAAGCACTCAAAAGACCGAGCTTCTTAATGAAACTATTTTACCTTATATAGTTCGGCTTATTACGCCGCAATTAGATTCAAAAAAAGTGCTGTTAGATGCCCCAACACTATTCGAAAGCGGTGTTGATAGTATTTGTAATGTAACTGTCGCTGTGCTTGCAGATACTAATTTTAGGCTACAACGAATTATCAATAGAGATAACCTTGATGAATCGGCGGCACGGCTTAGAATAAGTGCCGGCAAGAGTGATGATTTTTATAAATCAAGGGTTGATTATGTTTTGTATAATAACGATGAAATTGATGCTTTTTTAGCATCAGCTGAATCGCTTTTTAAAAAAATAACGGAGGAAAATTCTAATGAGTAATGCAAAGGAACTAAAGGAAAAATTATTTTATAATCGCAAAAACGGTTTGCTGAAAATCAGTGAGGAGCAATTTAAAACAGCCTGTGACTATTGCGAGGGCTATAAGAATTATTTAAACCTTGCTAAAACCGAGCGAGAAGCGGCCGAAACGGCAATTTCTATGGCGGAAAAGGCAGGCTTTACTGCATTTGAGCGCGGTAAGGCATATAAAGCAGGGGATAGGGTTTATTTCAATAATCGCGGCAAAACCGTAGCCTTTGTAGTTTTCGGTGAGGATAAGGCGGAAAAGGGTATTAATATTACTGCCGCTCACATTGATTCACCGCGTCTTGATTTAAAGCCAAATCCGTTATATGAGGAGCTTGAGCTTGCACTCTTTAAAACTCATTATTATGGTGGCATCAGAAAGTATCAGTGGCCCACCGTGCCGCTTGCGCTTCACGGAGTTTTCGCAAAAAAGAACGGAGAGGTTGTTAAGGTTAATATCGGCGAAGATGATAATGACCCAAAATTTGTTGTAAACGACCTTCTGCCGCATTTAGCAGCCGAGCAGAGCAAGAGAACGCTGGCTGATGGTATCCGCGGCGAAGAGCTTAATGTTTTAATCGGTAGCTATCCCTTTAAGGATGATGAGTGTAGCGAGCTTGTAAAATTAAACATTTTAAAAATCTTGAACGAAAAATACGATATTACTGAGGAGGATTTCCTCTCGGCAGAGCTCGAGCTTGTTCCCGCTGCTAAATCTGCTGATATCGGCTTTGACCGTTCCTTGATAGGTGCTTACGGTCAGGATGACAGAGTGTGCGCTTATCCGGCTCTTACCGCTATTTTAGAGGTTAATACCCCCAAAAATACCGCTATTGCTATTTTGGCCGATAAGGAGGAAATAGGCTCTGATGGCAATACAGGACTTAACTCGGCATTTTTATCTCATGTTGTCCACGATATTTGTATCGCTGACGGCTCGGATGAGACTGTAGCACTTCGTAATTCAAAATGCCTTTCTGCCGATGTTAATGCCGCAATGGACCCAACCTTCCAGGATGTAATGGAAAAGCGCAACGCAAGCTTTATAAATTACGGCGTTGTTGTTACTAAATATACGGGTGCCAGAGGAAAATCGGGCACGTCTGATGCCTCGGCTGAATATGTTTCCAAGGTTCGCGCAATGCTTGATAGTGCTAACATTATCTGGCAAACAGGTGAGCTCGGCAAGGTTGATGCAGGCGGTGGCGGAACTGTTGCAATGTATATCGCCAATTTGGGCGTTGATGTTGTTGATTTAGGGGTTCCGGTGCTCTCAATGCACGCTCCTTTTGAAACCACCTCAAAGCTTGATGTATATATGTGCTACCGCGCAATGCTTGAATTTATGAAATAATAAAAATCGCCGTCTGATTGACGGCGATTTTTATTACAATAATGTATTTTTTTCTTTTTTATGTTGACAAATTTCATCATAAAAATTAATATATTATATATAATAATTTTATGGGGTCGCAAAAGTGGTTTTTTCAAGCTTATT
>JAZNOY010000034.1:0-36788 GCA_045589375.1 Acutalibacteraceae bacterium
TATTGTTATAAATCCCGGGGATGAGGTTTCGGAAAAGCACCGTGCGTGGCAGGGGTGCCCCACGATCGCCCGAACAAAAGGTGGCCGCCTTTTTGCAGGCTGGTACACAGGTGGTATGTTTGAACCTTGTATTGACAACTATAATGTCCTTATACAAAGTAATGATAACGGCGAAACTTGGTCTGCTCCAATTATGGCAGTTTACAGTGATCACGATGCTATGCACCGCAATATTGATATTCAGCTTTGGGTAGACAATAAAAATCGCCTTTGGGTTATGTGGACACACTCACCTTACTATATAGATTCTAAACCTGCCACTATAAAAACGCCCTTTGATTTCAGCTACCATAAAGAGTTTACTGCCGTAGAAACTCTTATTTGCAACGACCCTGATGCAGATGAATTGATTTGGGAAAAGCCGCGTGTTATTTGCGGCGGTTTTCTGCGTAGCAAACCAATTATACGCTATAATGGTGACTACATTTTTCCCGCTTATGATTGGATAAACAAGGAAAACTATGTTTTAAGGGTATCCAAAAACTGCGGCGAAAGTTTTGAGGATGTTTTGGCGGCGCCAAAGCCGCAAAATAATGTTTTTGACGAAACAATGGCCTATGAAATAGGAAAAAGGCTTTGTATTTTGGCGAGAACGAATTTAGGATTCTATTTGGAATCCCATTCGGATGATGACGGAAAAACATGGAGTAATCCTACCAAATATCAAAAAGCTCCCTCTACAAGACTTTACATTGGAAGATTGTCAAGCGGTCAATTGATTTACGTAAGAAGTATTTCAGACTCTGCCCGGCAGGGAATGAAAGTTTGCCTTTCGGAAGATGACGGAGCAACCTGGCCGTATGAGTTAATATTAGATACACGTGATAAACTTTCCTATCCGGATTTGGAAGAGGGCGAAAACGGTGAAATATTCATTGTTTACGATCGAGAGCGCGATAACCGACATAACTTGAACCGCGAAACCTGGGTTTCTACAGCTGCAAAAGAAATATTACTCGCAAAAATTACCGTGCAGGATATTTACAATGGTAACCTCGGCGAAAACTCATATACAGCAAAGGTAATAAGCAAAGCCGAAATTGACACGGTAGAAAAGTAATTTATAATGATATCTTTTTCGGTGCAACTTGCCAAAAATCCTGAATGCGTAAGCGTTCAGGATTTTACTTTTTCACTCTTCATTTTTCACTCTTCACTAAATTTGCGAATGGTTGGCTACCAAAAAAGATGCTGCCAAGGAAAACCCAGTAGCCTTAGGCGGTTTCTGGGTTTTTTCTTATCCCAAAAAGCAATGAAAATAAAAAGATGCGTCCCTTGCCAAAAGGATACTTGGGGGGCTTGAACTAAAACTCAGGAGTTTCAGGGGCAGATTTTACGATTATTTATCGTAAGGTCTGCCCCTTTTTTCGTTTTATAAATGTTAAATGTTTGTGTCTGTGGAGATTGCGTATATTTGATCCTTACAAACTGGAATTTGTCATTATAACTCAATATTAATTTCGTAATCTTCGTCAATAAGCCAATAATTGATTTTGTGTTTTTGAGCAAAAAATAGCATCTGCTTGTTTTCTTCCAATACATACTCTAAAGTGCAATAAGAATCGTCCAAGCGGTTTTCGATAACGTTTGCATATTTCTTTATATCGGCAAAGTGATTTTTGATATAATTTTCGCTCATAACAAGACAATAATATTTAATGCTATCAAGATATTCTTTTTCAAAATGATTTTCCCAATCAAAAGGAATATAGCAACCTTCAACAATAAGATTTTGTTTGTTTTCTATTGCGGTCTTAATCATTTCACAAACAATTGGCCATAAATATGCTGTGAGGTCGGAATCATCACTCATTGGCGTAAGGGTTGTGTTGCCACTACGAATTAAGCCCATTTTCAAATGGTCTATTGAAAGATATGGATATTTATATTTTTCAAGCAGTTTTTGTGCAAGTGCTGTTTTTCCCGTATGTGATGCACCGCTAATTAAGATAATCATCGCTTATAACCTCGTCAAATTCCAGTTTGTAATTAAATTAAAACAAGCAACTCTTTTGCCCATTCAAACAATGTTTCAGACATTTCATTGAATTGCATGGGATTGCCTTGTTTCATACATTAGTTCTTCTCTCAATTGTAAAACTCGGCGTTCAATCTCTTTAATTACTCGCTTAAATTCTTCATCGGGTTTTCCCGTAGGGTCTTCAAGTCCCAAATCATCATCAAAGGGCCTGTCTATAAACGGACAACCTACGTTGCACCCCATTGAGATTGCAATATCAGGTGACGGAATTTCCGAAATCAATTTTGAATATTGTGTCTGTTCCATATCAATTCCATACAGCTCCTTCATAATACGAACTGCATCTTGGTTGATTTGAGGCTTTCTCTCGGTTCCGGCTGAATAGGAATCAAATACATCCGATGCCAAATGCTTTCCCAAAGCCTCGGCAATCTGACTGCGACAGGAATTATGCACACAAATAAACGCTATCTTCTTCTTGTGTCTTTTATTGAAGGGACACCTTTTACCTATGCATTGATTGTTTTTGGCAGAATATTCGCAAATAATTTCCCCTTTTTCCATCTCTACACCGAAATGCTCGTTTGCAAAATCAATAGCATTTAAAATAGACAGGTACGAATCACGTTTGCAACAACGTGGGCCGCCGATTTCTCCAATAGCACCGAGGGAACGAGAAGTCATTTTATGCGATAATCCGAAGTTTTCATTCCCGAGAGGTGTTGAACCGGAAATAATAGACACAAACATTCCCGAGCTGATTCCCGCACCGCAAGCTCCCCAAAATCCGCAAGCACCACCGGGAACAGTTTTCCCACGGTTCATCATTTCGCGCAAAGCCTTTTCAAGCTCGATATCGCCGCCTGCATTCTTGTATGCGGTGAGGAGCGCCATACCTACCATAATATGATGCTCGGGGCCGTGCATATGGCAGAAGGGCTGCACCATCATTTTGTTTATAATTTCAATCGGATTTTTTGACGTTTCATTAAGGCAAAGCGAAAACAAAACATCTATCCCTTGAGTATGACAATCATTACAAACGTAATGTCGTTTTACACAACGAGTTTTGCTTTTTTCTTTTTTATGACAAATAGCACACTCCATTAGGGTATCTTCGTTCAGATATTCAAGCGGTGCTTTGCAAATCAAACATTCTTCTTTCATAGCAATCTCCTTGCTAAATTCTGATTTTGTTTTTCTCATTATAGCACAAAATTATGAAAAATTCCACTGGGTAGAAAAATGTTGCCGCCCAAGCATCGCTCTTATCATCCAAGAGAATGCATCTTTTTCGGAAGCACAAGCCAAAAATCCTCATTCACCTTTTGGTGAGTGAGGATTTTCTTGTTATGAAGATTGAATTTTAATTTTAATATCTCCGGTATCGGTAGTAATATCACATTTACCGCCCAAAGTGCCTTTAGGAACATCTATGCTTCCTGTATCGGTTTTTGCGTAAAATATCTTTTCTGAAAGCAGTGTTCCAACAATATCACCTGTATTGGTTTCTATAAAAATTTCTGCGGCATCCGAATTTTCAAACTTCACATCACCGGTGCTTCTCTCAATCGAGAGCTTTTCTGCGGCAATCACATTTTTTAGCACAATATCTCCCGTGCTGCCTTTGGATATAAGGTTTTGGCAAGTAGTATCCGATAAGCTTACTTTTCCGGTTGATACGCCCACCTTAATATTTTCTTTGCAGTTCACACCAAAAATATTAATATCCCCCGTGCTTACAGAAACATCAACGTTTTCAAATTTAAAACCTTTAGGTATTTGGATATCCCCTGTGCTTTCCTCTATAAGAAGTGAGGCATATTCCGCTTTAGGAAGATAAACGGTTATCCTTGGTGACTCGAAATTAATTCCAATATAGTCGTGCCAAGCCTTATCATTGATTAGCTTAATAACAAGGGTATCATCCATCACCGTGACAGAGTGATTAGCCTTTTCCTCCTCGTAGCACTCTACGCGACACTCGCCATTTTCCAAAAGGACAAATTGAATATCGGCTGTAGCCGTAGCTATTGATATATTATTAAATTCTTCGCTTATATTAAAATCGTTTGTTTCATATTTTTCTGTGCTTAAGCTTTTAAAATCCCAATCATAAGCAGACATCGCACCTGCAAAAACCAAAAGACCAAGCACAACAAGAATTGAAGCAATAACAAGCCAAGTTTTTGTTACTTTTTTCATTTTACTGCCTCCTTTCCAACAAATAGAGATTTGATGCCCAAGGCAATTCTATTGGTCAACACAATAATACCCTTTGTTGCCGCTTTACATACAAAACCAAAAAAGACGGAAAATCCTGCACAAAACAATGCGGCACCCAAAATTACGACCGCCGAAAGCGCATTGCCCCGAACGGCAAAACCAACTGCCGCCGCAACACCTGCGAGAGAGCTCGCTACAAAAGAAGCCTCAACCGACCACACGACAACGACCATTGCCCACAGCACTATATAGACGGCAAGAATAACCGCAATTGCCGCCAACAAAAGAGAAAGCCATATCGGCGAGCCCAGTGCTAAAAGAACAATTTCTCCTGCTCCAAGCTTTCTTTTTGGTCTTATTCTTTCCTTTGCAATTTTTGCAAGCGGTGTATCGGCCACTGCTTGCGCTACAATTTCTTCTATCGCTCCCGCTGCCGTTACCGCCTGTTCCTGTGAAAGACCATCTTCTATGCGGTCATCAATCATTTCCGCATAAAAGGTTAAGCGTTCCTCTATATCTGCTTGCGGTAAGCCTGCAAGCGCTTTGCGCAAGGCATTTAAAAATTCTTGTTTATTCATTATCGTCATCTCCCTTGGTTACAAATTGATATATGGATAAAATCTCATTCCATTGCGTTTTAAATTCCTCAATACGCTTTATTCCCTTTTTGGTGATATGATAATATTTCCGAAGCCTGCCCTCATGCTCTGCTGTGCGAACGGTTAACATATTTGCCGTTTCCAAGCGTATTAGAATGGTATATAAGGTGGATTCTGAAAGCTCAACATACGGCTTCATATCCTTTATTATTTTATAACCGTATGAATCCTCATTTTTAATTGCCGTTAAAACACAAACATCTAAAAGTCCTCTCTTTAATTGAACATCCATACTATACCTCCCTTTGCATAATACATCGTAACACGAAGTATTGTTTTTGTCAATAGTTTTTTTCCTATTTGCCCAATAGTAGAAAATCCGTAGGATATAAATCATTACAAAAAAAGAACGAACGCGCAGTTCGTTCTTTTTTAAACAGCTAAGTATTAATCAGTAAAAGTAAATTCGGTGTAATTAAACAGATACTTTGAAGTTGGGCGGAAAACAAAACAAATATCCTGCATTCCCTTTAAGCCCAAACCACTATGAATATGAGTGGTAAAGATAGAATATTGATTCCAATCACAATCGGATGTCGGCTCAAATACGAGCGTGCCTAGCAGCTCACCCTCGGCATTATCTCTGCGAATTTCCATCGTTCCGCCTTTAGATATATCGCTTCGCATTGCTGCTGCTTTAATAGAAAAAGTGAAATCATTGGCGCCTTTGCCAAAATCAATTCCCTTGTATAAGCAATAAGAATTATCGGCGGTATATGCCATATGATTTCCCTCAATCTGCGCGGTTGAATCATAAAATTCTATACCGTTTATCCAATTGCTGTATCTAAGCGCGGGATACATTCTTTCCTTTACAACCAACCCCATCTGCTGCGTGGTAGACCACCATAAGAATCGAAGAATTCCGCCATCGGCATTTTCGGTATTTCCGCGATAGGTAATACGAATAGGATAAAGCTTGCCTCCATCAAGCTCTTTGGTAATCACGCGAAGTGCACACTTTTCGGTGGGTGTAAATTGCTGTGACTCAACATCCGCAAGAGATGAACTATACTTTGTGATTTCTTGATTGCCCATCCAAACGGTAAGGGCATCATCACTGCCGATATATTCAAATAAAAGCTGATAATTTTGACTGTAACGCGGCAATATCCTTCCCTCTAATACCAAGGTGTATTCTCCTTTAATATTCGCGCTTAGTGGGTTATCGGAATCTATGTGGAAATCCACTTTTTCGCATAAAGACTTGGAAATCACATTGCCAGCTGCAAAAATAGTCTGTTCAAGGCCTATTCCCGTGGCGGCAACCTCGGCTTTGGGGCGTTCGTATTCTGCCACGGGACCGAGAAGCTTATCTCGAAGCACTCCCTTGAAATCGGCAATATGCGCCGATAAATCAAGCACGGCACCCTCGGCTATAATAAAGTCATCAGGTAGAGAAATTTTTACAGTATTGCCGCTTGTAACACCGGCAGGTGTTGCAAACACGGTATCAATTGCTATAGCCTTCTCCCCTGCCTCATAGAAGGTTTTAGTAACCTTATAGGTTAATTCGCCTCGGGATTTATCATAGTTTAATTCGGCCCAATACTTTGGGTAGTATAACGGCACGCAAAGCCGCTCGCCTGCGCCTACTCCTTGCGAGGCAATCGCCGATGGCCCTAAAGTTATGCTTTTTGTCGGCACATCCACCGAGGCACCTGCCAGCACATCGGTAATCATCCAACTAACAGGCGCAGTCATATATGTTACATAAGCGCGAGTCCATAGGCTTCGAGTCCATGTGTAGCCCAAGCGCAAATCAACAAGTGAGGTGTGCTTTAAAATTTCCAAGCCGTCCTCTAAATAACCCGCTTGTATCGCGGCCATTCCGCCATAGCTTTCAAGATAAAAGGGCCAACAGTTTGAGCTTAGCTTATCAAGACTTTGCGAGGTTCTAATATTATAAATTTTAGCCGCCATATAATCGTTGGCGCCCTGCACCGAGGTTTGCAAAAAGGTCTTCATATGAGATATAAACTTATCAAAGCAGATTTTATCGCCCTGACCATCCATACGGCTCATAAACTGTCCTGCCATGGCACCCGAGAACATTATACTGTTTTCTACCATTCCCTGCTTGCCGTTTGATGCCAAGAATTCACCATCGCTTCCATAAGCATAAAAGCTATCAAAGCCCAAATCCTGCTGCCAAGCGCCATAGTATAATTCTAAGTCTGCGTGAGCCTCAATGCGCTCTGCCTCATATTTTACCGCAGCTTCGTTATCACAAAGCAAGACTGCCCACTTTACGCCGAGCTCAAGCATATATAACCAAACCGTGCCCGAATAAACCAATACATCGGGGTGGCTATAGTCATCATAGGTAGTGTAGTAAGAAGGAATATGAGCCCCTTCGGGATAGCAGCTAATAAGAAAATCCAACGATGTTTTCATCGTTTGATAGTATTCTTCTAAATACTTTTTATCCCCTGTATGACGATAATAATTCCACATTTGCATCATCCAAGTGCCTGTGTTATCAATCATACTGCCCGCGGGAGTCGGATTATCGGTATTTTCATAATCGCATATTCCAAAATAATAATGAACATCAAAATGCTGAATTTCGCCGTTTGCACCGGTAACATTGGCAAACTGACGATTTTCGGTTAGATTGAGTTGCGGAAATAATTTATCATAAACGGCATAAGAGCTCATCTTTTGGTCCATTGTTCCGCCATATCCGCCCATTTCACCTTCAAGGGTAGAAAAATTACCCCTTTTATTAAGCACACCGCAGGCATAAAGCGTATAACCGCTATTGATAATCTTAAACTGCAGCCACTTCGGCATACTGCTATTAAGAATTGGCCTTTGCCAATCTAAAATTGCATCCTTTTGTGCATTTCGCACCTTGATAGCATAGCAGGTAAGCTCCTCAATTGAGGAAAAATAATTGTGATAGTATTTGTTATAATCACAGCTTGAAAAGTGATTAATTTTTGCATATTCGCTCTCGGTGATTTCAGGCATAAACCAAGAAACTAAAAATCTCACCGTTACTTCACTATGGGCAGGAACCTGTGCCGAAACTGCAACAGCACTGCCGTTAGTTGTGGTGCGGCCCGCTTTTGCTGAAGCGGATAACTCCACCTCTCGCTCATCGTAGTCGCTAAGACAACCGCTCACAGTATAAGAAGAAAACGCCTTGGAGTCGTTAACATCAAAGTTTTTAAGAATTGTTATTTTTGTGTCTTGCCTTTCCTCGGCAAGAATCATAAAGGCGTTATTATAATTTTGGAAGGTGGCTCTATGATGAGGTAAAGACTCTTTTGCATATTGCATTACACCGCTATATGTAACACCCTCGCTACAAATCTTTACCCCCTTGGCGTAGGTCTGCAAGGTGGCCATATCAAACCAATCGGAAGACTCGCCGTTAAGGTCGGATAAGGTTTTCTTTTCACTATCCCTGATTCCGCGACCGATTAAATCTCCCCAACTGAGTAATGCAGACATTGTTTTGAGAGTGTTATCGTCATTTTTTAAGGTTACATCGTAATAGACCACAGGTAAAGAGCTGTTTTTTGAATCGTGTGCCTTTAAGCCCGAATATGCCGAAAAGCCGATATCTGCAACACCGCTCAGGCTATCGCGAAAATTAATTGAAACGCGAGGCCAAAGCCCCATATAATCGCTATTCGCATAACCCTTCATTCCATATAAAACGGCGTCATCTCGCTGTAAACGAGTGGCTGTTTTGCCATCCCAAGCACCCACCATAAAGCCGGCAGGTGAATCGGCAAAGGACTTATGGATATTGTTGATACAATTGCGTGTTACCCTGCCTGTAGGGTCGATTTCATAATATCCCACACCTATGCCGCCGAGCGCCACACCCGAAGGCCCACTAAGATTTGTAAAATACATATCATTCAACTCCCAAATTCTTACTCGCAATATGCGCATATAAAATTATCTGCACGCATAATCGCCAAGGCCGACTTTTAAACTTAATAGTAGGATAAATATCCTAACCATATTGTAAATCCTTTTTGCTTGACAAAGCAAGACAACAGTTGTATCATTATGGTCAGAAGTTTAGATTTTGGGGGATTTAAGTTGAAATTTGAGGCAACAACAGACCATACCCATAAGACAATTCGAGTAGAGCGCACACAGGGTATGAATTTCGGCCGACATCTGCACAACAGTTTTGAATTTTTCTTTGTTGTAAGCGGTGAGGTTTTTTGCACGGTTGAAAATTTTGAACACCGCATCGGTAAAGGTCAGGGACTTTTAATATTGCCCAACCAGCCGCATAGCTACCGCACCCCACGCGAGTGCTCAACACGCTCTCTGATGATTATATTTGACCCGCTATATGTTAATGAATTTTTTCAAGACATCAAGGAAAAGAAATTTATAGACCCCGTTTTTGTGCCGCCGCTTGATGCCGTTAATCATCTGCCTCCTACCGAGGAGCGCTTGGCTTGGAAGGCGGTGCTTTATCGACTATGTGCCGAAGCCAGCCGTCAATGCCGAACCAAAAAAAGAGACGACTCGCATCCTGAGCTTGTGGAAAAAATTATAGATTTCATTCAAAATAACCTAACCGAGCCTATCACCCTGCACCAATTAGCAGAACACCTTGGTTATAACTACCATTATTTATCCTCCTGCATAAAATCAACTTTTGGGGTGAATTTTTGTTCTTTGCTCCATCAAATTCGCATTGACCACGCCGTAACCCTGCTTAAAACCACCAAGCTGTCCATTACCCGAGTGGCCGAGCAGAGCGGTTTTTCCTCTATTCGCAGCTTTAACCGCGTTTTTTATCAAATTCTCTCTTGCACCCCTTCGGAATATTTAAGAAAAAATCCGGCACAAAACAAATAAAATTAAAAAACCAATCATTTCATATTTGCAAACAAAACCATTCGTTTTTTGTTGAAAGAATCAATGCGATTTGCTATACTGTATTTAGAAAGCAGTTGCTTTCGCTAAAAACCCAGATTAGCGATTTGCCGAAGCATTTCAGCTTTATGCTTTAAATACTAATGGAGGTGTCTTCTTTGAAAATACAATTTATCGGAGCTACACATGAGGTTACGGGAAGCTGCACCCTACTTCAAGTTAACGAAAGGTATTTTTTAATAGATTGCGGTATGGAGCAAGGCAAGGATGTTTTTCAAAACATCGAGCTTCCTATAGCTGCCAATCAAATAGAAGCCGTTTTTCTCACCCACGCTCATATCGACCATTCAGGAATGTTACCTAAGCTTTATAAGGATGGTTTTAAGGGCTCAATATATGCAACCGATGTCACCTGCGATTTATGTAATATGATGCTGCGCGACTCGGCGCACATACAAGAATCCGAAGCCAAGTGGAGAGCTCGCAAGGCGGCTCGCGCAGGTGCGACCGCTCCTGAGCCGGTTTACACTATGGACGACGCCATCGGCGCCATTTCACAATTTCGCAGGTGTAACTATGGAGAAATCATTCGTGTTGCCGAGGGTGTTGAAATCCGTTTTACAGATATAGGCCATCTACTAGGCTCGGCTTGTATTGAGGTTTGGTTAGAGGAAGGAAGCACACGAAAAAAAATTGTCTTCAGCGGCGATGTTGGCAACACAAATCAGCGCATTATTCGTGACCCTCAATTTGTTGAGGAAACCGATTATTTAGTAATTGAATCGACCTACGGAAACCGTCTGCACTCCTCAGACCGCAGTAATGTTATTTTAGAGCTCGCCGAGCACATTCAAAGAGCGCTTGATAATCGCGGCAATGTTGTTATCCCCTCCTTTGCGGTGGGCAGAACGCAGGAAATGCTATATGCCATTCGTGAGATAAAGCAAAACGGACTCGTTAAAGGCCACGACCATTTCCCCGTTTATGTTGATAGTCCGCTTGCCGCAGAGGCAACCTCAATTTTTATGCAGTGCAACCCTGTTTGCTTTGATGAGGAAACCCTCGATTTAGTCAATAAGGGTATAAATCCAATCTGGTTTGATGATATTAGAATGAGCCACACCTCAGAGGAATCGAAATTGATAAATGCCAATGAGGAGCCCAAAATAATTATTTCGGCCAGCGGAATGTGCGAGGCGGGACGAATAAGACACCACCTAAAGCATAATTTATGGCGGGAAAACAATATTATTTTGTTTGTAGGCTATCAAGCAGAGGGCTCGCTCGGTCGCAGACTTCTAAATGGTGAAAAAACCGTTTCCTTATTCGGCGAAGAAATTTCGGTTTGCGCCGAAATCTGTTCTCTGCACGGCACCAGCGGCCATGCCGACCGCGACGGTCTGCTTAGATGGTTAGAGGGCTACAAGCAAAAGCCTGAGCTCATCTTTGTAAACCACGGCGACGATGATGCCTGCAAGGATTTCACAGCGCTTCTTTGCGAACGCGGATACCGCGCCGAAGCGCCCTATAGCGGAACTCAATATAACCTTGCAACCGGCAAAATGACCGTTTATACCGAGGGCAAACCCATCGACCGCAATCGCGTTTACAAGGAAAACAGCCGAGCCGACTTAATATTCAACGAGCTCGTTCGGGAAGCCGAGCGGCTATTGGATTTAGTAAAAACCCGTCGTGGCAAAGCCAATAAGGACAATCAGCACCTTGCTTCGCAAATCCGTTCTCTGCTCGAAAAGTGGAAAAATTAAATACTCGCAATTGTTTCATTATGATAAAAGCAAGCCCGAAAGTTTTTCGGGCTTGCTTTTTTATAAGGCAATTTAAATCTTAAGTCACTTGTTTTCTAATATTTTCTCAACTATTATTGCGGCGTCATAAACCAATTCGGCGCAGGGACGCTTTTTATAATATTTTTCATTTCGCTTTTCGGGGATATGTGTTATAGCGGTGTTTTCATCCAACAGCTCTCTACAGATTATGCTGCCGTTTCTTTCCTTAAAATCTGCCGCCATATTTTGAATTAGTTTATAATGCGCGGCTTTGGCATCTGCATCCTTAATATCGGTATAACCATATTTAAGTCCTGCTGCCATAAATGCGCCCGATACCGCGCCGCAAACCTCGCGAAGTCGGCCCATTCCGCCGCCGAATGAGGAGGCAATACGAATCGCCGTATCAAATTCAAGGCCTAAATCCTCACAAAATGCACCGATTACTGCCTGTGAGCAGTTATACCCTTCTAAAAATAAATTCTTTGCTTTTTCTGCTTTTTTGCCCATTTCATTAAACTCCTATATGATATTAAAGCCATTATAATATTTATCTCGATTATTTTCAAGTTTTTTGGCGCAAATGATTGAAATTAGGGGGCTTTGGTTGTATAATTAATATTTAAGAGATATCTGAGTTATTATGTTTAATAACACAAAAAAGTCAAATTCGTTTTATGGGGTGTTTATATGAAAATATCCGACCTTCTCAAAAATGATTCAATGCATCTTTCCTTTGAGGTTTTTCCGCCCAAGGCAGAAACAACCTTTGAGGAGGTTTCCCGCGCGACCGAGGAGATTGCGGCACTCAAGCCCTCGTTTATGTCGGTTACATACGGTGCAGGCGGAGGTACCAGTGAATACACCTTAAAAATCGCCCAAAACATTAAACAGCGCTACGGCGTTAGCACTATAGCGCACTTAACCTGCGTATCCTCATCAAAGGAAACTGTTAAAAAACAAATTGAGGCTATAAAGGCCGCCGATATTCAAAATGTTTTGGCGCTTCGCGGTGATATACCCGAAGGGCTTGACGCCCCTTTATCCGACTATCATAATGCCATCGAGCTCGTTCGCGAGCTTAAGCCTCACGGCTTTTGCATAGGCGGTGCCTGCTATCCCGAAATCCACCCCGAAAGCAAAAATCAGGTTGAGGATATTTTGCATCTCAAGGAAAAGGTTGATGCAGGCTGTGATTTTCTCACAACCCAAATGTTTTTTGATAATAATCTGCTTTATAATTTTCTATATAAAATCAGAGAAGCGGGTATAACCGTTCCCGTAATTGCGGGAATTATGCCCATAACAAATGCCAATCAGCTCGAAAGAGCAATCAAGCTTTCGGGCTCGTTTGTTCCCCAACGCTTTAAATCCTTAGTTGATAAGTTCGGCCATAATCCCGAAGCTATGCGGCAAGCAGGCATTGCCTACGCCACCGACCAAATTATAGATTTATATGCAAACGGAATTAAAAATGTTCATGTCTATTCTATGAACAAGCCCGATGTGGCGGCTAAGATTAAGGAAAATCTTTCGGGTATTATTGATTGATATGATAGTTAGAAAAGCATTTACTCCCCCGCCCTATAACAAAAGGGAAATATTGCGGTATTCGGCAGCAAAAGAAAACGAGCAGACCGAAAAATTATTAAACGAATGTATCCGAATTTGCGAGGATAAGCTCTCTTTTTTGGTTTGCTACCGAGTTTTTAAGGTTAGTGACGATATAAAAAGCTGTCAGCTTTTAAAAAAGTATTTAGACGGTTGCCAAAGTGCCGTTTTGTTTGCGGCTACTCTCGGCACCGCGCTAGATAGGCTAATTAGCAAATACTCAAAGCTCGAGCCCTCAAAGGCATTAATGCTTCAGGCTATCGGCGCAGAAAGAATCGAGAGTCTTTGCGATGCTTTTGAAAAATATATCGCCTGCGAGTTTGAAAATTTCACCCTTTGCCCAAGAATAAGCCCCGGCTACAGCGATTGGGACTTATCCGACCAAAAAAAGATTTTTGCGGCTTTAGACTGTGCAAAAAACATAGGACTCTCCCTCAATGAATCTTTGATGATGTCACCATCCAAATCAGTTAGCGCAATAATAGGATTAAAGGAACGCTCATTATGAATTTTAGAGAATTTTTAAAGGATAATATTGTTTTGCTTGATGGTGCTCTCGGCACCCTCTTGCAGCGTGAGGGGCTCAATTCGGGAGAATATCCTGAGCAGTGGAATCTCACAAGACCTGAAATTATAACCAAAATTCACAAGGATTACATAAAAGCCGGAAGTAATGTTATTTCGGCCAACACATTTGGTGCAAACACGCTTAAGTTTCCGCCTGATTATCTTCGTGAAATTGTCTGTGCGGCAATAAAAAATGCAAGACGAGCAATTGATGAAGCCCATCCTCAAAAGCCCTGCTTTGTTGCCCTTGATATCGGACCGCTCGGCCGTCTTTTAAAGCCCTTGGGTGACCTTGATTTTGAAAAAGCGGTAGAGATTTTTAAAACTACCGCTCGGCTTGGCGAGGAATTTGGCGCCGATTTAATTCTGATTGAAACGATGAACGACAGCTATGAAACCAAAGCCGCCTTACTTGCGGTTAAGGAAAGCACAAGCCTTCCTGTTATCGTTTCAAACGCCTATAGCGAAAACGGCTCTCTGCTGACGGGTGCCCCTGCCGAAGCTATGATTGCCTTGCTTGAGGGTATGCGTGCTGATGCCATAGGTGTTAATTGCTCATTCGGGCCCGACTCGTTGATGCCCATAATAGAAAAATATTTGAAGTTTTCATCCTCCCCTGTTTTGCTTATGCCCAACGCAGGAATGCCGCGCAGTGAAAACGGCAAAACGGTATATGATATAAGCCCAACCGAATTTGCCGATAGCGTTCTAAAGGGCGCCAAGAAAGGCGTTAGATTAGTTGGCGGCTGCTGCGGAACAACCCCAGAATATATTGAGGCCGTAAACAAAAAACTAAACAACCTCAAGCCTTGCAAAATTACTCCGAAAGACGAAACGGTTGTTTGCTCATATCAAAACGCCGTTGGTTTTGACAAAAAGTGTGTTTTAATAGGCGAACGCATAAACCCAACCGGCAAAAAACGCTTTAAACAAGCCCTTTTGGAGAATGATATAGACTACATTCTAAAAGAGGCCGCCCGCCAAGAACAATGCGGCGCCCAAATATTAGATGTTAATGTAGGGCTTCCCGATATTGATGAAGCCGATATGCTTACCCGCGCGATTTTTGAGCTTCAAACGGTAGTTTCCACACCGCTTCAAATCGACTCCTCCGATTATACCGCCTTAGAGCGTGCTATGCGAATATATAACGGCAAGGCTATGATTAACTCGGTTAACGGCAAAAAGGAAAGTATGAATAATATTTTCCCGCTTGTTCAAAAATACGGCGGTGTTTTAGTGGCACTTACTCTTGATGAAAACGGTATACCCGCAACCGCCGAAGGCAGAGTTCAAATCGCAAAGAAAATACTAAACGAAGCCAAAAAATACGGAATAGATAAAAAGGATATTATTTTCGATACCCTTGCTATGACGATAAGTGCAGATGCCAACGCGGCACTCACAACACTTGAAGCGCTAAAGCGCATTAAAAACGAGCTCGGCTGCAAAACCTCGCTCGGTATATCTAATGTTTCCTTTGGTCTTCCCTGCCGCGACACTATTAACTCAACCTTTTTCACCCTCGCACTCCAAAACGGTCTCTCGGCGGCAATTATGAACCCATATTCAAAGGAAATGCTCGAGGCATATTATGCCTTTAATGCGCTTTCCTCTTTTGATGAAAACTGCACCGAATATATCGGCTTTGCTTCCGATACAAGCGGCGGCAAGGCCTTGGCACCATCCCCCAACCTATCGCTTGAGGACTTAATAATTAAGGGCTTTAAGAGCGAGGCTTCAGAAGAAACCAAAAAAATGTTATCGGAGCTTGAGCCGCTTGATATTGTTAACGGGCATATCGTCCCTGCTTTAGATAAGGTCGGCAAAGAATATGAGCTCGGCAACATATTTTTACCACAGCTTCTTATTTCGGCAGAAGCGGCAAAAAATGCCTTTGAGGAAATTAAAAAGGCTATGCCTCTAAATAAGAGCTCTAAGGGCGCAAAGATTGTTATTGCTACTGTCAGCGGTGATATTCACGATATCGGCAAAAACATTGTTAAGCTGCTGCTTGAAAACTATGGCTTTGATGTTATAGATTTAGGCAAAGATGTGTCTGCCGAGGTTATAATCGCTGAGGTTTGCCGCCAAAAAGCGCCCATTCTGGCGCTTAGTGCACTTATGACAACAACGGTTGTTAATATGCAGGAAACCATTACTCTTTTGAAAAAGGAAGCGCCTTTTTGCAAATGCATAGTAGGCGGCGCTGTTTTAAACGAGGAATATGCCAACAAAATCGGTGCAGACAAATACGCTCGTGATGCTATGGCTGCAGTCCGTTGTGCAAAGGAATTATTATAAAGGAGAGCTTTTTATGCAAACTCAACTTCGAAAGGTTAAAAAATATTTTAGTATTTTAAGTGAAAATTTGTTTTTTAACAAAACCGATATAAAAGATATTTCAATCTGCCCAGCGGGATATAAAAAAGGTAACACCCCTCCCCCTCTTTGCGATTTTAAGCCTTTTTCGGCAACAGATACTTGGGGCGAGGGTGCCGATACGCATGCTTGGTTTCATTTTAATTTTTCTGTTCCCTCAAATATGCAAAAATATCCCCTTAGGCTCAATATAGACACTGAGCATAAGACCGGTTGGAATGTGAGCAATCCCCAATTCATTTGTTATATAGACGGCGTTATGCGCCAAGGCATAGATGTTAATCATACCTTTGTTTCGCTTGATGCAAAGGATAGTTACGATGTCTATTTATATGCATACACAGGCTTTACCACCGCTCCCTGCCACCTTTTTGCAAGCATCGCCAATGTTCACCAAACAGCTTATGAGCTGTATTACGATATAAAAGTGCCGCTTGAAGCGCTTAAGTTTCTAGACGAGCGTTCAAAGGAATATGCCGAGATTTTAGCGCATCTTGATAACGCGGTTTCACTATTCGATTTATATGAGGTTGCAAGTGATGATTATTTTGTATCACTTAAGCGTGCCAAGGAATATATGGATAATGAATTCTATGGCAAATATTGCTCAAAGCAGCCCTCTACCTCAGTATGCATAGGTCACACTCATATAGACTGTGCTTGGCTTTGGACTCTTAAGCAAACACGCGAAAAGGTGCAACGCTCCTTTTCAACCGTTATTGAGCTTATGAAGCAATACCCCGAATATAAATTTATGTCCTCGCAAGCATTTTTGTATAAAAATGTCAAGGAAGAAGCCCCCGAAATTTATGAGCAGATTAAAAAACGCGTAGCGGAGGGCAGATGGGAGCCCGAGGGTGCAATGTGGGTGGAGGCCGATTGTAATATAACAAGCGGCGAAAGCCTTGTGCGCCAAGTTATGTTTGGCAAGCGTTTCTTTAGAGACGAGTTCGGCGTTGAAAATCGCGTTCTTTGGTTGCCCGATGTTTTCGGATATTCAGCAGCGCTTCCGCAAATTCTTAAAAAAAGCGGCGTGGATTGGTTTGTAACCTCGAAAATCAGTTGGAACGATACAAACACTATGCCTTATGATACTTTTGCCTGGTCCGGAATTGACGGCACCAAAATTAATACATATTTCCTAACCGCTCAGAACAAACCGAAGGGCAACGGATTTGTGCCTTTTTGCACCTATAATGCCGAGGCCAATGCCGCCACGATTGCCGGCACTTATTCACGCTATCAGCAAAAAAATCTAAATGACGAGGTGCTTGTTTCCTTCGGCTACGGTGACGGCGGCGGAGGCCCAACAGCCGATTACCTTGAACAGCTTCGCAGAACCGAAAAGGGTATTCCCGGCCTTTCTAACAGCAAAATAGAGTTTGCGGGTGATTTTCTCAAAAAACTTGAAGGCAAAATTGAAAACAACCGCCTTTTACCCGAATGGAAGGGCGAGCTTTATCTTGAATATCACAGAGGAACATATACCTCTATTGCCAAAAATAAGAAAAATAACCGTGAATGTGAGTTTATGTATCTTGATGCCGAGCTGCTTTCAGAAACCGTAAAGCACCTATTTGGCAAGGAATTCCCAAAAGAGAGCTTACATAACGGTTGGGAAATGATTTTAACAAATCAATTCCACGATATTATTCCCGGCTCATCGATAAAAGAAGTTTACGACCAATGCGATATAGACTATAAAAAAATAAAAAGCATCGGCCGTCCGATTATTGAAGATGCACGCTCGAGCATAGCCTCACACCTTGATAAAAGCAAGGGCTATGTTATATTCAACCCTCACTCATTTGTTGGTGAAGGACTCGTTGAGATTGACGGTAAGAGTGCTTTTGTAAGCAATATTGCACCAAAGGGTTATACTCTAACTAACAGCCTAAGCTTTGACAATTCGGTTAAAATTGATGACCGAACTGTTGAAACCGATTGTCTTAAGGTCTTATTTGATGAGCATTGGCAGATAATCTCTATTTACGACAAAAAGCAAGAGCGAGAGGTTTTAAGCAAGGGCAAAATCGGCAACGAAATTCGAATTTATGCCGACCACCCCGATAAATATGACGCTTGGGAATGGCAGGCATATTCAAGAGATGATTACAAAGCCCTTACCGATGTTAAAGATGTTTCGGTAGTTGATAACGGCGCAAGAAAGGGCATTAAAATAACTCGCGCATTTATGGAATCAACCATAACCCAAACCATATGGTTTAATGATAATGCAACCCGAATTGATTTTGAAACGGTCGCCGATTGGCATCAAACTCACAAGATGGTTAAGGCGGCATTCCCCGTTGATATTAACGCCGATAAGGCCTCTTATGAAATTCAATTCGGAACGGTTGAGCGTCCAACCCACTTTAACACCTCTTGGGATAAGGCCAAATTTGAGGTTTGCGCCCAAAAATATGCCGATATTTCAGAGGGAGACTATGGTGTAAGTATCCTTAACAACTGCAAATACGGTCACGATATTCACGGCGGTGAAATGCTGATTTCACTCTTTAAATCGCCTACATACCCCAACCCCGAAGCCGACCAAGGTATTATTGATTTTACATACTCTCTGTATATGCACAAGGGAGCGCTTTCGGCAAGTGATACCGCAAAACAAAGCTATTACCTTAACTATCCCTTAACCGCGAAAAAGGCAACGGCAGAAGCTTCTACCATTCCCGAAAGCTTTTCGATGATAAGCGTGAGTAAAGAGAATATCATTTGTGAAACAATTAAGCAGGCCGAGGACAGCACCGATACCATAGTTCGACTCTATGAAAGCAAAAATACCCATAGTGCTTTCAAGCTTCAAATAGGCTTTGATGCTAAAAAATGCTTCCTTTGTGACTTGCAGGAGAATGAACTCTCCGAAGTGAGTATTGATAACGGCGTTGTTAAGCTTGAAGCTAAACCCTTCGAAATTATAACCTTAAAGTTTGTGAAGTGATGCTATAATGATAAATAAAAAAGAATTTTTGAGAGTGGTTAAATTCACTCTTTTCTCAGCCAGTGCGGGAATAATTCAAGCCATATCCTTTACTATTTTAAACGAATTTTTCAAATTCAATTACTGGGTTTGCTATCTCACGGCACTTATTCTTTCGGTGCTTTGGAATTTTACATTGAACCGAAAGTTCACCTTTAAATCGGCAAACAATATTCCGATTGCTATGATAAAGGTCGCAATCTTTTATCTTGTTTTCACACCGCTTTCAACCTGGGGCGGTGCGAAACTCGAATCGGCAGGCGTTAACGAATATATCGTTTTAATACTTTCAATGCTTACTAACTTTGTAACCGAATTTTTATATGATAAATATGTGGTTTTCAAGGGTAGTATTGATTCTGCAGAAAAATAATGACGGGAGAATATTTATGTTATCTTTTTCAAGTGATTACACCGAAGGAGCCCACCCTAAAATACTTGATAGGTTTATTGAAACAAACCTTGTTCAAGTATCTGGCTACGGCAGCGATGAATTTTGCGAAAGTGCAAAGCGGAAAATTAAAGCCGCACTCAATTGCGAAGAAGCCCAAGTATACTTTTTAGCGGGGGGAACTCAAAGCAATTTAATTGTTGCCTCATCAATGCTTAAATCGTATGAGGGCGTAATTTGTGCCGAAACAGGCCACATTCACGCGCACGAGGCGGGTGCAATAGAATACACGGGACACAAAACCCTCACCGTTCCTCAATATGACGGAAAGCTTAAAACGAGTGATGTTCGCGCGTTACTTGAAGGCTTTTGGGCAGATGAGAATCGTGACCATTTGGTTTTTCCGGGTATGGTATATATATCCAACCCCACAGAATACGGAACGCTTTATAAAAAGAGCGAGCTTAAAAAGCTTTATGCGCTTTGCAAGGAGTATAATATCAAGCTCTTTATTGATGGCGCCCGTTTGGGATATGGTTTATGTGCTTCGGACAATGATATAACCCTCCCCGACCTATGTGGGCTTTGCGATGTTTTCTATATTGGCGGCACCAAGGTTGGCGCACTCTGCGGAGAGGCAGTTGTGTTCACCCACAATAATATGCCCGAGCACTTTTTGACCATAACAAAGCAGCACGGTGCTTTGCTTGCCAAGGGCCGACTTTTAGGAATAACCTTCGATACACTCTTTACCGATAACCTTTATTTCGAAATCAGTAAAAACGCTATCGATAAGGCCGATAATCTACGTGAGA
This sequence comes from Acutalibacteraceae bacterium, assembly GCA_045589375.1. Classification (GTDB taxonomy): domain Bacteria; phylum Bacillota; class Clostridia; order Oscillospirales; family Acutalibacteraceae; genus UBA737. The sequence goes on from JAZNOY010000034.1 coordinate 20,338, forward strand.
TATTAAGGTCAAAGGGTTATAAATTCCATATTGAAACAACAACTAATCAAATTTTTGTCATTTTGGAAAACGAAAAAATGAACGAGCTTCGTAAAAAAGTTCAATTTGGTTTTTGGGAAAACCTTGATAAAAATCACACTGTTGTTCGCTTTGCAACGAGCTGGGCTACAACTGATGAGCAAATAGAAGAAGTATCAAAACTCTTATAACATATTGGGGTGATTTGATGGAAAACAAAGGCAGTTCAAGATATGCCGAGCTTTTACGGCTCCGCAGAAAAAGAAGAAATGTTTTTTTCTCCTTTTTGGCAGTTTTACTTGCCGCGGCATTAGTTTTCACATTTATTTATTTCCTAAAGCCAAAAGAAAGCAATAAGCCCTCTGATAATAGTGAGCCGGGCTCCTCGCAGGAAGAGCAATATGAAATTCCTTCAATTTTTGAGACACCTGTTAGAGAATATGGTGACCCGTTGGGCTTTGTCGTTTTAGACGGTAAAATGCTCACAAGAATTATGTATCCCGAAGGAGAAGTTTCGTCGCTTAATAAAGCGTTAGAGAAATTTAACAATACAACTTTTGATTATTATATCAATGAGGCTGCCGAAACAACCGAACAAAATCCCGCTGAGCTATCAATCGATTACGAAAGCTATAAATACGGCGAAAGATATGCAAGTGTTAAAATGTATGGTAATTTTTTGCATCCACACCTTGCGCATCCCACCGATATTGTTAAAACCTTTACCGCAGATTTAAGAAGCGGAAAGCTTTTGGATATTGATGATTTGCTTTCTCCCTCGGGCAGAGAAAAGCTTGAAAATTTGGTTGCTGATACGGCAGGCGTAGAAAAGGAATTTGTCGACTCTAATATTCTTGATTGCTGGCTTATCACCGATAATCAATTGCAGATTATACTACCGAGAGGCAGTTATCTTCCAATGTCGGAAGGGACTAAGGTTTTAAGCTTTAACTATAGCGAGCTAACCGATATACTTAAACTCGAAAAGGAAAAGCCTCAAAGCACTCCCGAAAAAGAGGAAAAACCCTCTAACCCCGCCATTCATTTTGAAGAAAATATTAAGTTTGACAAGGAAAAGCCGATGCTTGCACTCACCTTTGATGACGGCCCCGGTAAACACACCGAACGCCTGCTTGATATTTTTGAGAAAAACGGCGGCAAGGGAACCTTTTTCGTTGTGGGCAACCTCGTTGAAAACCGCAAGCAAACCCTTAAAAGAATTTCCCAAAGCGGACACGAAATCGGCGGACATAGCTGGAACCATATGCAGCTGACAAAATTAAGTCCCGAGGAGATAGCCGAGCAAATCAGCTTTACCTCTAAAAAAATAACACAAATAACCGGTGTGACACCACGGCTTATCCGCCCGCCCTACGGCTCATCTAATCATGCCATTGAAGCTGTTTGCAAAAAACAAGAAATTTATCTTGCAAACTGGTCGGTGGACACTCTCGATTGGAAATACCGCGATGCCGATACCGTTTATAATGCCGTGATGAAGGGCGCAGAGGATGGTGCAATTATTCTTTGTCACGATATTCATAAAACAACGGTTGATGCTATGCAGCGCGCTATACCCAATTTAATTGATGAGGGCTATCAATTGGTGACCGTTTCACAGTTAATTGAGGCAAAAAGCGGCAAATGCACCCCCGGAAAGCTATATTTCGGCTTTTAGGAAAACAGTCAAAATTTATGTTATTAAGTTTAAATAAGCCGTGGTGCTCTATCTATAACCGCGGCTTGTTTGCACCCTTCTTTTCGGGAACAACATTATTCTAAAATAGAATAAAGTTATTGACTTTTCGAATAAACGGTGTATAATATATGGGTATCATACTACTACATATCATAAGGGGTGGATAGGTATGAATAATAACCAAGTTGATTTAACAGAATTGTTAAGCAGTTTTGTTGTAAATTTAAAGTTTTCTTCTCTACCGAACGAGGTTGTTTATCAAACAAAAATGTTTGTTGCCGATTACTGTGCCGCTTCTATAGCAAGCTTTAAGGTTAATAACGATTTAAATAACGCTATGCTCTCAGTCGCTGAAGAAGAGGGTGGAAAAGCACAAGCATCAGTTCTTTTTTCGGATAAAAAATTCCCCGTATCGACTGCGGCTTGGCTTAATGCCGCATATTCCCACGGTGCTGATATGGATGATGGCAACCGAAAAGCCGCCGGCCATATCGGGACAAGCGTTATCTCGGCAGTTTTTGCTGCCGCCGAAGAGGTAAATTCAAGCTGGAGTGAGGTAATTACCGCCATCAATGCAGGATACGAGGTTTTTAACCGTATAGTTTCGGCATCTATGCCCGATATTTATAATAAGGGCTTTCATTCAACCGGTGTGGGCGGTGCTATGGCTTGTGCCGCTGCCGTTGCTAAAATATATAACCTTGATAAATCTGCCGTTTATAATGCTATATCACTTGCGGCAATTCAATCTGCCGGACTTATAATAATTGATGAATCGGGACAAGGCTGTAAGCCCATTAACCCTGCTGCAGCTGCTAAAACAGGCGTTTTGTCCGCCAAGCTTGCCAAAAGAGGCATAGAAAGCTCCAAAAATCCGCTACAGAGCAAGAAAGGCTGGTTTAACGCCTTCGGCGATAATGTCAACGAGGCAGAAATAACCGATGGCTTAGGAGAAAAATTCACTATTTTAGAGTCATACCTAAAGCTTTTTCCAACCTGTCGCCATACCCATTGCGCTATGGAGGCCGCCGAAACGCTCAGAAAGCAAATTGTTGAGCAGGAAATCGGTTTTGATGAAATCAAGCAGATAAAACTAATAGTATATCCTGCCGCAATAAAATCAACCGGCAGCATACGCTTCCCCTCCTCTGCCGAGCAAGCAAAATTTTCAATTTGCTATTGCATCGCCACAATGCTTAATAAGGGCAACTTTGGATTTGAGGATTTAGATTGCAATATATCTGCAACTATTAAATCTCTTATCGAAAAAATTGTTTATATCGAGGACCCCTCTTTAGAAAACCGCCAAAAAGGCATACGCGGAGCGGGCCTTCAAATTGAGCTTCTTGATAACACTGCCCTTTCTCATACCGTTTTGGTGCCCAAGGGTGAAGGCGAAAAAACACTTTCGATAGAAGATATTTGCCAAAAAATGAACAATTGCGCAGCTAAAGTTACCGACACCGAAAAGGCGGTTGATTTAGTTACGCAAATAATCAATATTAATCCGAATAATAAATTCAGTTATCCCATGAGGGATTTAAGAGCAGTGAGGTAATATGAAAAGTAATAAAACTCTTACCGAACAATTTATTTCTTCAATTGAAGAAGTAGCCGAAAAGGAAATTAGCGCTTCGGCTATAAATCGAGCTAAATTATCCCTGCTTGATTATTTAGCGGTTACCGCGGCGGGTGCCAAAACCAATAAGGATAAGCTTCAAAGATATTTTGAATTAGAACAGCCCGAAAAGGGTGATTATACCCTTATAGGTATGAATAAAACAACAAATTTAAAGGAAGCTATTTATCTTAACGGATTAAACGCGCACACCTTGGATTTTGATGACGGCACAAACACCGGCATAATTCATTTAGGCTCGCCTATTTTCTCGGTGCTTCTGCCTCTCGCGCAAAAATACAACAAGGGAATCGACGAGGTTTTAAGAGCCGCCGTTATAGGCTATGAAGCCTCCTTTACTATGGCGGTTTCAATCCAACCCGCCCACAAGCTTTTGGGGTATCACGCAACAGGAACCTGCGGCGTTTTAGGCATCGCTTTGGCGGTTTCCTATCTTTTGGATTTTACTTTAGAGGAAAGAAGAAACGCTTTTGCAATTGCGGCCGTATCCGCCTCGGGTATGCTTAAGGTATTAGATGACGAATCCGAACTAAAGCCCTATAATGTTGCAAAATCTGCCCTGCTCGGCTTTTCCGCAACCCAACTTGCCCGCGCGGGATTCAAGGGACACCACGATGCCTTAGGAGGCAATCGCGGATATATCAAAATGATGACGGGCAAGGAAGAAATCGAATTTAAAAAACCGCTTCTTAATGGTTGCTATGCGATAGAAAAAACCTATACAAAGCCCTATGCGGCCTGCCGCTATACCCACCCATCAATTGAGGCGGCTATAAAAATCGGCAAGCTTCACCGCATTAGTGCCGAGGACATCAACTCAATAAATATCCGCACCTATTCCTTGGCAGTTTCAGGCCATGAGCATACAAAAATTTCCGGCCCCGCCTCAGCTAAAATGAGCATACCCTATTCGGTAGCTGTGGGACTTATTTACGGTAAGGCAGGTTTTGAAGAATACGATTTGGAGCACACGCATAACGATAAAATTTTATCGCTCACCTCAAAGGTTAAGGTTGAGCCCGATGAGGAATTATCCGCTATTTTCCCGAGTAAGCAATCAGCAATAGCCCTCTTTGATACCAAAAAAGGCCATTTTTCAATACGGGTTGATTTCCCAAAGGGTGAGCCCGAAAATCCAATGAGCCGCGAGGAATTTGATGAGCGCTTCTTCGATTTAATGAAGATTGCCGATATTGATAAAACGCGCTGTGAGAAAATTTTAAATATCTGCTTAGCTGCCGATGCTTCGGCACCCGAGCTTCTGATATTATTATAAAAGAGGAGTAAAAATTATGCCAATTGAATTTTTGTATTTGGCAGCGGTTTTCGCTGTTTGCATAATAGGCTTTACCGTCTTAAAGCGTCCGCTGTATGAGTGTATGCTTGCCGCTTTTCTTGTGTTAGTGCTCATAACTAACACTTGGTCAGGTTTCTTTGGATTTATTTGGGATGCACTTACAGAGCCGAGTCTTTATGTTATTATTGTTTTCATAATCTCTGCCGCACTGTTATCCAAAACACCGATTATCGATGATTTTATAGCGATTATTCTTTCACTATTCGGTCGATTCAGAGGCGGTGCAGGAATGGTTGCACTTGTGGGCTCTACTTATATGGGCTCGCTTTCAGGCTCAGGCCCCGGAAATGTTGCAACAACCGGTGTTTTCACCATACCCGCAATGATTCGCTCGGGATTCCCCCCTCACCTTGCCGCAAATGTTGAAGCGCAGGCTTCTACTATGGGCAATATGATTCCTCCCGCAGGTATGATTGCCGTTGCTTTTGCCGCGCTTGATACCCTTTATCCTAACACATATACTATGTCACAGTATTGGTTAGTGCTTTGGGGCATTGCAATTTGGTTTATTATTCAGCGCTTTATTACAATGTATATTATGTGCCGTCACTACAAGGTTGAGCCGATGAATAAAGAGGATATACCAAGCTTTAAGGAGTCAATCAAAAACGGTTGGAAGGCCATTTTCCTGCCGATAATTGTTTTGTTCCCCTTCTTTATAACCAACACCTTTGAAACCTTTTTCACCGAGCGCCTCGGTGACGGAGCAAAATCCTTCTCAAACAGCCTGCTTTTGTTCATACCCTCGTTACTGGTTATTTGTGCAGTTTTGCTTTCGGGACGCAAGGTTATCAAGCAAACCAGCCCAAAGAGCCTAACAAACGATATTCGCGATAGTATGCTGAGTGTCGTTCCAACAGCATCCTTAGTTTTATTTGCTTACTTCGTTTCAAATGCCTTTGAGGTTTTAAATGTTGAGGTTGCTATCGGCTCCTTCATTTCAGAAATGAACTTGCCCCTTATCGCTCTTGCATTTATTCTTCCTCTCTTTACCGCAATCTTGGGAATGCTGCTACCGGGTTCTACTCAGGTTAAGATTTTCGGCGGAATTATTATTTCGGTTCTCGCCGCCGCAGGCTGTAACCCACTACTCGCCTGCGCAATGCTTCCTTGCATTTGCGGTGCAATGCACGGTGTTACTCCTCCCTATTGCGCTTGTGTTTACACGGGTATGGGTATTGCAAAATCGGAGCTTCGCCCAACACTTGTGAATTGTGTTATTTGGGTTGTTATCCACTATCTGCTTTCGGTTGTATGCATTTTAGGTTTACTTCCGATTATCGGAATGTAAGGAGGTAAAATCGATGAGAGAAAAAATTTATAATGTTCTGACAAGAATATACAGTATCGTTATGATGATAGCTTTCTTCGGTGGTATTTTACCACTCATTCCTTTCATTGTTGCCATTATCATCGGTGGTGAAACAGGTTCTGCGATTGCACTGTTTTTATACAATGACTTTTATCCTTGGGTAATCGCCGCAGCTTCAATCGCGATTGTTATTGGTCTTATCGCGATGTATGTAGGCGGAAAGAGCAGTCTTAGCGTTAAAAAAATAAACAATGATAAATAATAAATACGCTTTGGTTTAGGTTTAAACCAAAGCGTTTTTTAATTGTTTCTTTTTTTAAATCTTCTTGCAAAGGTGCATTTCTGGCAGAGGCTTTCGCGCATTTCGCCCTTTTTGAAGCCCTCAATGATTTCCCTCGCGCGCCGAGAATTTAAAATCTCATCAAAGCTTTCCTCAAATATATTGCCAAGAGGTATCTCTCCGTTTGCATCAAGGCAACAGGGCACCACCGTGCCATCAACAAGTATAGCCGCCTGCGAGCTTAGCGCGTGACAGTAGCCCTCGCTTATTGCTTGCGCTCGGCTTTCGGTTGGCCAAGTAAATATACCGTCATAATGCAAAAATATATTCTCTTGAAGCCTAAAGCCTTGCGGCCTTATTTGCCATTCATTTTTAAATTCGTTTTTGAGAAATTGCTCTATTAGGGAATTTTTATTGTTTGCACCCGCTTTTTCACTACTATCACCGTTCCAAAGCCTAAACACGATATACATTCCCTTTTCTGCACCGTCGCGAGCAAACGCCGAGGCGTTTTTAAGATAATCCTTAAAGGATTCTATGCCGTTACCCTCAAGAGAATGCAGCGAAATTGAAATTTTGTGAATAACATCGCTATGGGATAAAAGCATTTCGCTGTGCTTAGATAAAAGTGTTCCGTTGGTTGTTATACAAACACGAATACCGCTTTCTCGCGCAATATCCAAAAATTTTGAAAGTAAAGGATGAATAAGCGGCTCACCTAAAACATGAAGATAGATAAATTTCGTGTGATTTTTAATTTTTTCGCAAATATGGGAAAAGTCTGTCTCATTCATTTGCTTTTTGGCGCGATTAGTGCCAACACAAAAGCCACAAGAAAGATTGCAAATATTCCCTATTTCAACATAAACTCTCTCTAACATAATGCCTCACTGATGTTTTTTATCATTATACAGTATCATATTTGCTCGGTCAAGTATCATCAAATTCTTGAACAATCTAACGGCTTATGATATAATTTTTTAAAAAGGAGGCGGAAAGATGAGTTTAGATAATCGCGATAACATAGTTGCCGTTGATTTTGAATGCCCGAGCTGTAAAAAAGCCGCTAGCGAAGCCAAAAGCGTTCCTATCCGCCGAATTATAGAAAAGCTTGATTTATGCTTTTCAAGAAACGATTTATCTGCGGCCCAAAATTTACTCGAAGCTTGGCAAAAAGAAGCCGAGCTTTTAGGCGACAATAAGGGTGAATTATCAATAGTCAACGAAATGCTCGGTCTTTATAGGCGAACAAACGATAAGGAAAAGGCTGAAGCCGCTATAAAGCGCGCCAAGGTCTTGCTCGAAGCAACCCATTCGCTTGATAATATTTCGGGCGCAACTATTATGCTTAATGCCGCTACTACCTGCAAGGCCTTTGGGCTTTATGAAAGCGCATTAAGACTATATGATGCGGCAGAAAAAATTTATGAAGCCAAGCTTTCAAAGAGCGACCTTAAATTTGCCGCATTTTATAACAATAAAGCTACAACGCTTGTTGATTTAGAGCGCCTTGATGAAGCAATTGAACTTTACCGAAGGGCTATAGCTCTAACCGAGCGCTCACCTCAAAGTTATCTTGATTGTGCGGTCAGCTATGTCAATTTAGCCCACCTATACGAAAAAAAAGAGGGTGCGTTATCCGATAATATAGCGCGCTGTTTAACAAAAGCCCAAGCGCTTTTAGAGAATAATCAGGTAAAGCATAATTCCTATTACGCTTTTGTTTGCGAAAAATGCGCCCCATCCTTTGATTATTTTGGCTTTTTCTCGATAGCCGCACAGCTTTTAAAGGAGTCGAAAGAAATATATGAAAGGCCTTGAGCTTTCTAAAAAATATTTTTATGAATACGGCGCCCCGACCATTAAAGCCGCTTTACCCGAAGCTTATGATAGACTTTGCTTCGGTCTTGCAGGTGAGGGCTCTGAATGCTTTGGCTTTGACGATGAGCTTTCAAAAGACCACGATTTTGAGCCCGCATTTATAATATGGATTACCCGTGAGGACTATCAAAAATTCGGTTTCATGCTTGAACGAATTTATGAAAAGCTGCCACACGAATTTATGGGCTGCCCCCGCCAAAAAATCTCCCCCTCAGGCGGCAGACGCCACGGTGTTATTGTTATTGAGGATTTTTATAATAAGCTTTTAGGTGCATTGCCGCCGCTTTCCTTAGAGCAATGGTTGTTTTTACCGCCGCATGCACTTGCTTGCGCCTCAAACGGTGAGGTTTTTTATGATAATTTAGGCGAGTTTTCAAAGATACGAAACGAGCTTTTAAGCGGCTACCCGATGGACATTATTCTAAAAAAGCTATCCGCGCACCTTATTATGATGCTTCAATCAGGGTTATATAACTATCCGCGCCTTTTAAAGCGCGGCGAAATTGGTGCTGCCCAGCTATGCGTCTTTGAGTTTGTTAAGCATACTATTTCAACCATTTATCTGCTAAACCGAAAATATGAGCCGTTTTACAAGTGGGCATACGCGGGACTTCGCCGCCTTGAGCGATTAAGCGAGCTTGAAATTCCTCTTGTGGCCTTAACAGAGCTTGCAAATGGTGAGCTTGAAGCTGCCGCCAAGCTTGAGAGTATTGAAGAAATTTGCGCTTTAATCATTGATGAAATTAAGCGTCAAAATTTAACCGATATATCCGATTATGACCTTAACAAGCACGCTCAGGCATTACAAAACAAAATCAAAGATATAAATATAAGAAATATGCACATTATGGAAGGAATTTAATCTCGAGGTGATACTATGGCACTCTTAGAACTTAACATTTTCAGCGAAGCATTAGGAACTCAACAGCAGGTTTATGTTATAATGCCGCAAGCAAGCACAAGGGGTGAAATCGGAATCAAAAACAATAATGAGGGACAAAAGTGCTTATATTTATTGCATGGTTTAAGCGATAACCATTCCATTTGGATTAGGCGCACAGCCATTGAACGATATGCCCAAGAATATGGAATTTGTGTTGTTATGCCTGCAGGCGACCGCAGCTTTTACACCGATATGAAGCACGGTGGAAAATACTTCACCTATATTGCGAAGGAGCTTCCCAAAATTATAACCTCTATGCTCAATATATCAAGCCGCCGTGAAGATAATTTTATAGCGGGGCTCTCAATGGGCGGCTACGGTGCGCTTAAAATCGGGCTTAGGGAATGTGAAAGCTTCTGCGCCGCGGCAGGACTCTCCTCTACTGCCGATATAAGTGAGGGCAAAACCAGATTTACAAACGATATGAAAAATATTTTCGGCGAGGACATGAATATTCCCGACAGTGAGGACCTCTTTAAACTTGCCGAAATGCAAAACGAAAATCCACTTAGGCCGCGAATTTTTATGGGTGTCGGAACGGAGGATTTTCTCTACGACGCAAATTTACGCTTAAAGGCAAAATTTGAAAGCCTTAACTACGACTATACATATAGACAATCCCCCGGCTCGCACTCTTGGGAATTTTGGGATGAATATATCGTTTATGTTATAAAATGGTTTTTAGGCAAATAAAACAATCCCCTTGAACTCTCGTTCAAGGGGATTAAATATTTTTAAAAATTATGCCTCGGTTGCTTCAGCGGTGTTTTCACCTTCACCCTTAATAGCATCATAAAATTTTGCAGTTGCTGACGCAACATACGGCTCTACATAAAACAGAGCAATTCCAAAAGTAATACCGCAAAGAACATACCACCAGAAGAAGCTGAGCTGTAATACAAACAAATCAAACTTATGGCCCTTCATCATTATGCGGCTTTCGGTTATAGCCTCATTTGCACTCATTTGAGGATTGTCTGCCAAAATATACGGAGTCATCGCATAAGAATAGCTCTTTACAATTCCCGGTATTATGAAAAGCAAGGACCAAAGGAATGTGAAAACAGCCATCAAAATGCCCGCAAGACAGTTTGTTCCGAAATTATTAAAGCCCTTGAACATATCCACAAATTCAACGCGCCAATTTCTTGTTATCTCGAGGAAAACAATTGATGTGCCAACAGCAATAACGCCGGCAAGAATTAAGGAGCCCACAAACAAGGTGGCGGCCGCGCCAAGAATTATTCCGCCAACCAGCAGCACACCGATGGCGGTGCCCAAATTGCCGCGCAAGCTCTCCTTTGCCTGCATTTTTACAAGTTTTCTATCATACATAAAAAAACCCCCTTAAAGTTTATAATTAAATTATAAAACTCAAGGGGGTTTTTGTCAATATTTTTCGCGCCATACTCTAACGCGGAAGCTTTTTAAGCATTTAGGGCAATTGGTTGTATGCTTGCCCTTTCTGCGCGGAAGCCTTAAAACCGCCTTACAATAAGGACACTTTTTATAAATATGAGTTGTATCTGCCCTTCTTTGACGACGGACATTCAAGTTATTCTGCAATTTTGAAAAAACTCTCGTAACCGCCATATTTTCGGCTCGGCGCGCGGCGTGATTGCGCGACATTGCTCTAAAAAAGCCGTAAAGGACAAGCATATACACAACTATTTGAACATAAGGAGACCTCACAAAGCAGTTGATGATAGAAACGACTGCCGCTGATATGAAAATTAATTTAAACAGAAAATCTATGCCGTATCTTCCGCTTAAAAATTGCATTAGCTTATATCTAAAGTTCATAGGCTCCCCCTTTATAAATTTTAATTATATTATACTACTTAATTTGGAAAAATTGTTACTAAAAGGTTAAGTTTTGAAAAAATTTCTTGTTCTTGTAAAATTTCAAATATGGGTGTATAATATTTTCAGGAAATTTTTGGGGGTTAATTATGTTTTCAAAGGTAAACGGAGTGGGAATATTCGGCATTGATTCATATATGCTTGAAATAGAGGCCGATGTTTCGGGAGGGCTTCCCTGCTTTGATGTTGTAGGGCTTCCCGATGCGGCGGTTAAGGAATCGCGCGACCGCGTTCGTGCCGCTATAAAAAATTGCGGTTTTAAATTCCCAACAGGGAGAATCACCGTAAACCTCGCACCAGCCGATAAGAAAAAAGAGGGTGCAGTCTATGACCTACCGATTCTCATTTCAATTCTTCTCGCCTCGGAACAACTGAAAACCCAAACCCAAAATTCCGTTTTTATGGGCGAGGTTTCGCTTGACGGAAATCTCCGCTCGATAAATGGTGTTCTTGCTATGGCGATAACTGCAAAGCAAAACGGTATTGAGGATATTTATGTTCCTATAGATAACGCTAACGAGGCGGCGGCTGTTGAGGGAATTAATGTGTTTGGCGTTTCGCACATCAAACAGCTTATAGACCACCTTACAGGCTTTACGCCCTTAACCCCTGCAACACATAAAATTCACGCCGATAAAACCATACTTGAGGTGTTGGACTTTTGCGATGTTAAAGGTCAGGTGGCGGCCAAAAAGGCTCTTGAGGTGGCAGCCGCAGGCGGTCACAATGTTTTGATGATTGGGCCTCCGGGTGCCGGCAAAAGTATGCTTGCTAAGCGTCTGCCCACCATTCTGCCCGAGATGACCTTTGAGGAATCAATCGAAACCACCAAAATACACTCGGTTGCGGGTATTCTTGATAAAAACAGTCCTATTGTTGCCGTGCGTCCCTTCCGCTCCCCGCACCACACTATTTCATCGGCAGGTCTCGCAGGAGGCGGCACGGTGCCGCGTCCGGGTGAAATTTCTTTGGCGCATAACGGAGTATTATTTTTAGATGAGCTTCCCGAATTTAAGCGCGATGTTATGGAGGCCTTGCGCCAGCCATTAGAGGATGGTGTTGTAACCGTTTCGCGTGTTTCCGGCACCGTTACATATCCGAGTTCAATAACTCTTGTTGCGGCCATGAATCCCTGTCCTTGCGGCTTTTTCGGCCATCCGAGCAAGCCCTGCAGCTGTTCGGGCAATATGGTGCATAAATATCTTAATCGAATTTCGGGGCCCTTGCTTGATAGATTGGATATTCATATCGAGGTGCCGCCCGTTGACTACAAGGCCTTGAGCAACACGGCCGCAGGCGAAACCTCGGCAGAAATTCGCGCTCGTGTTAACCGAGCAAGGCAAATTCAGGTCGAAAGATATAAAGGCACGGGAATTACCTGCAACGCACATCTAACTCCCGCTCTGCTTCGCAAGCACTGCGTTATGAGTGAGGAAGCATCAAATTATCTGCAGAGAAGCTTTGATGAATTGGGGCTCTCTGCCAGAGCCTACGACCGCATATTAAAGCTTGCAAGAACTATAGCCGACCTTGCAGAAAGTGAAATCATAGAAAAATCTCATATCTTTACGGCCATTAGATTTAGAAGCCTTGACCGTAAATATTGGAACAGCTAACCCAACATTTAAAATGTTGATTTTTAAAATATATTGTGATATCATTTTAGCAGATGATAGTATGTTGGAGGTGCCGATATGCCGCTAAAGGAATCGGGCGAAATGTATCTTGAAAGCATATATGTTTTATCGAAAGAAAAAGCAAATGTTCGTTCTATTGATATTTGCGAATATATGCAGTTTTCAAAGCCCAGCGTTAGCCGCGCGGTTAATCTATTAAAAAATCAGTCCTATATAACTATTGATGATAACGGTTATATAACGCTCACAGATTTGGGCGCAAAAATTGCTCATAAAATTTATGAACGCCATACTATTTTAACAAATCTGCTTATAAAGCTCGGCGTTAGCCCCAAAACCGCGGCAGTCGATGCTTGTAAGCTTGAGCACGATTTGAGCGATGAAACCTTTAATGCCATAAAAAAATATCTTGTATAATAAAAAGACGAGAATTAACTCCTCGTCTTTTTTGTTTTAAAAGCATTTATTAAGCCTTTTACTCTTGCAACTGCCGATTTCACTGCAGTGGTAACAAAGCTCATTATCGCAAGAACCGCTTCTAAAAAATTCATTTATATTTGAAACGGTTGTTTCGGCGATATTATTTAGTGCCTCCTCGGTTAAAAAGGCCTGATGAGAGGTTACTAAAACATTGGGCATTGAGATAAGGCGGGCCAGAACATCATCTTCAACAATATGGCCTGAAAAATCCTCGAAAAAGATATCCGACTCCTCCTCGTAAACATCTAAGCAGGCGCCGCCGATTTTTCTTTCCTTAATGCCTTCAAGCAGAGCTTCAGCGTCAATGAGCGCTCCGCGCGAGGTGTTGATTATCATAACACCCTTTTTAAGCTTTTCAATTGCATTTTTATCAATTATATGATGGGTTTCGCGATTTAAGGGGCAATGTAGCGATATAACATCGCTTTTTAAAAACAAATCTTCTAAGGATACATAATCAACCTCCACCTCTTTTGAGGGGTGTTTATCATATGCAATAACCTTCATCCCAAAGCCCTTACAAATATCAACGAAAATTCTGCCGATTTTTCCCGTGCCAATTATTCCCATTGTTTTGCCGTGTAAATCAAATCCCGTAAGTCCTTGAAGGCTGAAATTAAAGTCCTTTGTTCTTATATATGCCTTATGAATTCTTCGAATAGAGGTTAAAAGCATTGCCATTGTATGCTCGGCTACGGCATAAGGAGAGTATGCGGGAACATGGACTACATGTAGCTTTTTATATGCATATTTAATATCAACATTGTTATATCCCGCGCAACGAAGCGCTATAACCTTTACGCCCATTTCATAAAGCTTATCTATAACTGCGGCGTTTGCGGTATCATTAACAAAAATGCAAATGCCATCGCAACCGCGGGCGAGCTCGGCGGTATCTTCATTAAGCTTGGTTTCAAAAAATTTGAATTCTATACCACTTTCACCACCGTATTTTTCAAAAGCGGGCTTATCATAAGGCTTTGTATCAAAAAAAGCAAATTTCAAACGGGTATCACCTCATAATTAATATTTCACAAATCTAATAAATCATACCGATAAATATTTTAAAAATAAAAAAAGGGAGATGACCGAATTTTCGGCATCTCCCTTGAACTGTTTTGCTATTGCTTTATTAATATGCAATACCTTGAGCAATCATAGCATCTGCAACCTTACGGAAGCCTGCAATGTTTGCACCTGCGATAAGGTTGCCTTCCATGCCGTAATCAGCGGCAGCCTTTGCACAGTTATTATAAATATTGGTCATAATCTGGTGAAGCTTTGCATCAACCTCTTCGGCAGTCCAGCTATAGCGCATTGAGTTTTGGCTCATTTCAAGACCTGAAACTGCAACGCCGCCTGCGTTTACTGCCTTTGAAGGAGCAATTACAACGCCGTTTGCCTTTAAATACTCTACTGCTTCTGCAGTTGTGGGCATATTGGCAACCTCTATGTAATACTTAACACCATTGGCAACGATATTCTTAGCATCATCAATGCCAACCTCGTTTTGAGTTGCGCAAGGCATAACAACATCAACCTTAACGCCCCAAGGACGCTTGCCCTCAAAATAAGGAACGCCGAACTTATCAGCATAATCCTTAACCTTATCGTGACCTGAAGCGCGCATCTCAAGAAGGTAGTTAATCTTCTCGTCAGTAACAACGCCGTCTTCATCATAAATATAGCCGTCAGGTCCCGAGATGGTTACAACCTTACCGCCAAGCTGAGCAATCTTCTCGGCAGTTCCCCAAGCAACATTACCGAAGCCGGAAATCGCAAAGGTCTTGCCCTTTATATCCTCACCGTATGTTTTGAGAACCTCGTTTGCAAAGTAAACTGCGCCATAGCCTGTAGCCTCAGGACGAATGAGTGAGCCGCCGTAAGAAATACCCTTACCTGTAAGCACACCGGTGAACTCATTGCGAAGTCTCTTATACTGGCCGTAAAGATAGCCAACCTCACGCGCACCAACGCCGATATCACCTGCGGGAACATCGGTATCAGCGCCGATATGCTTTGAAAGCTCGGTCATAAAGCTTTGACAGAAACGCATAATTTCTCCATCGCTACGGCCGCGGGGGTCAAAATCAGAGCCGCCCTTACCGCCGCCCATGGGAAGACCTGTAAGACTATTTTTGAAGGTTTGCTCAAAGCCCAAGAACTTAATAACCGAAGCGGTAACTGAGGGATGGAAGCGAAGACCGCCCTTATATGGTCCAATTGCAGAATTGAACTGAACTCGATAACCGCGGTTAACCTGAACATCACCGTTATCGTCTACCCAAGAAACGCGGAAGGTTATCATACGCTCAGGCTCAACCATACGCTCGATAACGCCGTTCTTTTCAAACCTACTATCTGCAGCGATTACAGGCTCTAATGACTCAAGAACCTCATAAACTGCCTGCAAAAATTCTTTTTCACCGGGATTACGCTTTTCAACATCAGCATAAACTCGATTTAAATACTCAGATTTAAACATTTTCTTTTCCTCCTAAATCTAATAGAAAAATTTTACCTCTATTTTTACCGATAGTCAATAAAAATTTTTAAATTTTCTCAAATTTTGGCCTATTTGTTCTTGACAAGAGGACAATTCACGCGTAATATATTATATAAAGTGTTGAAAAGGACAGTAGCTAAAGCGAAAGACTTAAAGAGAGTGCCCGATTGGTGTAAAGGGTGCAGTCGGCTTTTTGCGAAAACCACCTTTGAGCGCCGTGGGTAAAAAACACGGACGTATGCGCTGCGTTAAAGCGTTTTGAGTGCCGTCGGAACAGGCGGAATTTGGGTGGAACCACGGAGTTTGATTACAGCTTCGTCCCTTTGTTTAGGGACGGAGTTTTTATTTTTTCAGGAGGTTATTTAATGATTAAGATAACACTTAAGGATGGCTCTATATTAGAACTTAATGAAGGCGCATCTGCATACGATGCCGCTTGTGCAATCAGTATGGGCCTTGCGCGCAACGCCTGTGCCGCAAAAATCAACGGCGAGAATGTTGATTTAAGAACTAAAATCACCGAGGATTGCGCTCTCGAAATACTCACCTTTGAGGATGAATACGGCAAGCGCACCTTCCGCCACACAGCCTCTCATATTTTAGCGCAGGCTGTTAAAAGACTTTTCCCCGAAGCCAAGCTTGCTATAGGTCCTGCCGTTGATGACGGTTTTTATTACGACTTTGATGTTGAAACAAGCTTCACCCCCGAGGATCTTTTAAAGATTGAGGAGGAAATGAAGAAGATTGTTAAGGAAGACTTAAAGCTCGAACGCTTCACAATGACCCGTGAAGAGGCAATCAAGCACTTCACCGAAAAGAACGAGCCTTATAAGGTA
>JAZNOY010000035.1:0-77128 GCA_045589375.1 Acutalibacteraceae bacterium
TAAACTATTTGTATCAACTTGTTCTTTTTTCATTTATAAATCCTCCACTTGTGTTTTATATGACTGGCAGGTCTTTTCTATATTAACACAATTGGAGGATTTTATTTTGTTCATCGGTTAACCTTTTTTGAACCACGCGACAATCGCGTGGTTTTCGTTATACAAAAAGGGGTTCCTTCCCTTAGGAAGAAACCCCTTTAAATAAGGCAATTAATTATTCGTTAACCTTAGTAACAACGCCCGAACCAACGGTGCGGCCACCCTCACGGATAGCGAAACGAAGTCCCTCTTCAATAGCGATAGGAGTGATAAGCTCAACATCCATCTCGATATTATCACCGGGCATGCACATCTCGGTGCCTGCGGGGAGAGATACTACGCCTGTAACGTCAGTAGTTCTGAAATAGAACTGAGGACGATAGTTGTTGAAGAAAGGAGTATGACGGCCACCGTCTTCCTTGGTCAATACGTAAACCTGACCATGGAACTTAGTGTGGGGGTTGATTGAGCCGGGTTTGCAGAGAACCTGACCACGCTCAACATCTTCACGGCCTACGCCACGGAGAAGTGCACCAACGTTATCGCCGGCCTCACAGTAATCAAGAGTCTTGCGGAACATTTCCATTGAAGTAACAACGGTCTTTGCACGCTCTTCGGTAAGACCGATGATTTCAACTTCCTCACCGGCGTGGAGCTGACCACGCTCAACACGGCCGGTAACAACGGTACCACGGCCGGAAATGGTCATAACATCCTCAACAGGCATAAGGAAAGGAAGGTCTGACTTACGGTCAGGAGTAGGAATGTAGCTGTCAACAGCATTCATAAGCTCAGCAATAGGAGCATAAACAGCATCTGCAGGGTCGGTAGATGCAGAATCAAGAGCCTGGAAAGCAGAGCCCTTAACGATAGGAGTATCGTCGCCGGGGAACTCATACTTATCAAGAGTCTCACGGATTTCCATCTCAACGAGTTCGAGAAGCTCTTCATCGTCAACAAGGTCAGTCTTGTTCATAAATACAACGATGTAAGGAACGCCAACCTGACGAGCGAGGAGAAGGTGCTCCTTGGTCTGAGCCATAGGACCATTTGTAGAAGCGATAACGAGAATAGCACCGTCCATCTGAGCAGCACCGGTAATCATGTTCTTAACATAGTCAGCATGTCCGGGGCAGTCAACGTGTGCATAGTGACGAGCATCGGTTTCATACTCAACGTGTGCGGTATTGATTGTAATACCACGCTCTCTCTCTTCAGGAGCCTTATCGATGTTTGCATAATCCTCGAAAGAAGCCTGACCTTTAAGAGAAAGGTATTTTGTGATTGCTGCAGTAAGTGTAGTTTTACCGTGGTCAACGTGGCCGATTGTACCAATGTTAACGTGCGGCTTACTACGTTCAAATTTTGCCTTTGCCATAGTAAATTTCCTCCTTAGAAATTCGTTTTAATATTTTGACATTTATAGTTTAACAAAAAACGCCTGAAATTTCAAGCATTATTTATGCTTAATGAGCATTAATCCTTCTTTGCTCTTGAAGAAACGATTTTTTCAGCAATGCTCTTGGGAACTTCCTTATAGCCATCGGGTTCCATTACATACTGACCGCGGCCCTGTGTCTTGGAACGGAGGTCGGTTGCATAACCGAACATATCGCCAAGCGGAACGCGAGCATTAATCTGCTTAAGGCCTGAACGGTCCTCAAAGCCTTGGATTTCACCACGACGGGAATTAAGGTCGCCGATAACATCGCCCATATACTCTTCAGGAACAATAACGGTAACCTTCATAATAGGCTCCAATATAACGGGGTCTGCAATTCTGCAAGCCTCTTTGAATGCCATAGAACCGGCAATCTTAAACGCCATTTCAGAAGAGTCAACCTCATGATAAGAACCATCATAAAGAGTAACCTTAACATCTACAACAGGGTAGCCTGCGAGAACACCTGCGTGTAACGCACCCTGAATACCGGTATCAACAGCGGGGATATATTCCTTAGGAATAGAACCGCCTGTTACGGAGTTAATGAACTCATAGCCCTTACCTGTTTCGTTGGGCTCGAGAATAATCTTAACATGACCGTATTGACCGGAACCACCCGACTGACGCTTATACTTGGTTTCGTGGTCAACCTTCTTGCGAATGCTTTCCTTATACGCAACCTGAGGAGCGCCGACATTTGCTTCAACCTTGAATTCACGAAGCAGACGGTCTACGATGATTTCGAGGTGTAATTCACCCATACCGGCAATAATAGTTTGTCCGGTTTCTTCATCGGTATAGCACTTAAAGGTGGGGTCTTCCTCGGCGAGCTTTGCAAGCGCAATACCCATCTTCTCCTGACCGGCTTTGGTCTTGGGCACGATGGCAACGCGGATAACGGGCTCTGGGAAGTTCATAGATTCAAGAATTATAGGATGCTTTTCATCACAAAGGGTATCACCTGTTGTTGTATTCTTAAGACCAACAGCAGCGGCAATATCACCTGCATAGCAGGTTTCAAGGTCTTCTCTGTGGTTAGCGTGCATCTGCAAAATTCTGCCCATACGCTCACGGTTCTGCTTAACAGAATTGTATACGCCTGCGCCGGAATCAACGGTGCCTGAATATACACGGAAATAGCAAATCTTACCAACAAACGGGTCTGTTGCAATCTTGAAAGCAAGAGCTGCAAACGGCTCAGTATCAGATGAGATTCTCTCTTCCTCAGCATCTGTATCGGGGTTTACACCCTTGATAGCAGCAACATCGGTAGGAGCGGGCATATAATCAACAATAGCGTCGAGCAAAGGCTGAACGCCCTTGTTTCTATAAGAAGTTCCGCAGCAAATCGGAACCATTTCGTTAGCAATGGTTGCCTTACGGATAATCTTCTTCATCTGCTCAATTGTTGGCTCCTCGCCCTCAAAGTATTTTTCCATAAGCTCCTCATCCATCTCAACGATAGACTCAACAAGAGCTGTTCTATACTTTTCGGCAATTTCCTTCATATCCTCGGGGATAGGCTCACGACGAACATCTTTACCGAGGTCATCATAATAAACCTCTGCCTCGTTGGCAACAAGGTCCACGATGCCCTTAAAGGTGTTTTCACAGCCGATAGGAAGCTGAATCGGAACTGCATTGCAGTTGAATCTTTCCTTAACCATATCGAGAACATGATAAAAGTCCGCGCCCATAATGTCCATTTTATTAACATAAATCATTCTGGGAACACGGTATTCATCAGCCTGATGCCAAACGGTTTCAGACTGAGGCTCAACACCGCCCTTTGCGCACAAAACGGTTACCGAACCGACAAGAACGCGGACTGAACGCTGAACCTCAACGGTGAAGTCAACGTGTCCGGGAGTGTCGATAATATTGATACGATGGTCATTCCAAAAACAAGTGGTAGCAGCAGAAGTTATGGTAATACCTCTCTCCTGCTACTGAGCCATCCAGTCCATAGTAGCGCCGCCATCATGAGTTTCACCCATCTTACGATTTACACCTGTATAGAATAGGATACGCTCCGTGGTAGTTGTTTTACCGGCGTCGATGTGGGCCATTATACCAATATTTCTTGTCATTTCAAGAGATACTTTTCTTGGCATTTTAACCTCCTCCGCTAAATTAAGCGGTCATTAACAGCGGTAAAGAATTACCATCTGTAGTGAGCAAAAGCCTTGTTTGCTTCTGCTGTTCTGTGCATTTCTTCGCGTCTCTTAACAGCACCACCCATACCGTTTGTAGCATCGATGATTTCTGCAGCAAGACGCTCCTTCATTGTTCTTTCTGAACGCTGACGGCTAAACATAGTAAGCCATCTGAGTCCCAAAGTTTGTTTTCTTTCGGGACGAACCTCAAAAGGTACTTGGTAAGTTGCACCGCCCTTACGAACGGCCTTACACTCGAGCTGCGGCATAATATTTTCTAACGCAGCATCGAACACCTCTATCGGGTCCTTTCCTGTTTTTTCACTGATGATATCAAAAGCGCCGTAAACTATCTTCTGGGCAACACCCTTCTTACCGTCAAGCATAATATTGTTGATAAGACGAGTTACCTTCTTTGAATTATAGATAGGGTCCGGCAAAACATCACGTTTAGCAATAAAGCCTCTTCTTGGCACTTTACTTCCCTCCTTCATATTGATGATATCATAGGTACTCGAGTGACAAATTCTCGTGGTACCAAGCAAGGCGAATATAATTTATATATAAGCCTGCCGGGTTAACAGCAGAGATTCGTCGTTCTTAAAATTACTTCGCACCTGCTTTTGGTCGTTTTGCACCGTATTTTGAACGGGACTGCATTCTGTTTGCAACGCCTTGTGTATCAAGGGTTCCTCTTATAATGTGGTAACGCACACCGGGAAGGTCCTTAACACGACCGCCACGAATAAGAACAACGCTGTGTTCCTGAAGATTATGGCCGATTCCGGGAATATAAGCCGAAACTTCGATTCCGTTGGAAAGACGAACTCTGGCAATCTTACGAAGTGCTGAGTTAGGCTTCTTCGGGGTGGAGGTCTTAACAGCTGTGCAAACGCCGCGCTTCTGCGGAGAATCGTTATCGGTATAGCTGCGCTTCATAGAATTATAATTCTTAAGCAAAGCGGGGGCCTTAGCCTTTTTCTCAACAGTTTCACGACCACTGCGAACTAACTGGTTAAATGTTGGCACTAGTTATTATCTCCTTTCTTTTTAATTTTGGGCGCACGAAACTGCGCACAATTTCGCACGCTATCACATAATAACATTAATGCCCCGATTTGTCAACAAAAAACTGACAAATCGAGGCAAATATTTTTTGAGGTATTAAATTCAGTTAAATTAATACATTCCGCCCGCTTGAGCAGCCGCTGCGGCCGCCGCGGCATTAGCTGCCGCCTTATCTTCGGGAGCATCTGCAACAAGGCTTTCAGTGGTGAGCACCATAGCCGCTACACTCGCGGCATTTTCAAGTGCTGAACGGGTAACCTTAGTGGGGTCTACAATACCCGCTTCAATCATATCGGTATAGCACTCATCGTAAGCATTAAAGCCATAATTAACCTTTCCGCTCTCGAGAATTTTATCAACGATTATCGAGCCCTCTATTCCCGCATTATAAGCAATCTGACGAATGGGGGCCTCAAGTGATTTAAGAACTATGCTAACGCCTGTTTTTTCATCACCGTCAACGCTTGAAAGAAGTTTTGTAACTGCAGGGATAGCATTAAGAAGCGCTACACCGCCGCCTGCTACTATTCCCTCTTCAACCGCCGCCTTTGTAGCCGCGAGAGCATCCTCTATTCGAAGCTTCTTTTCCTTCATTTCAATCTCGGTTGCGGCACCAACCTTGATAACCGCAACTCCGCCTGCCATTTTTGCAAGGCGCTCTTGGAGCTTTTCACGGTCAAATTCCGAGGTTGTTGACTCTATTTGGTTTTTAATCTGAGCTACTCTATCCTTAATGTCTTCCTTACTGCCTGCGCCATCAACGATAATGGTGTTTTCCTTGGTTATCTTAACCTGACGAGCACGACCGAGCTGAGCAAGGCTTGTATCCTTAAGCTCGAGTCCCAACTCCTCAGAAATAACCTCACCATCGGTAAGGATAGCGATATCACGAAGCATTTCCTTTCTTCTATCGCCGAAGCCGGGAGCTTTAACTGCAACGCAGGTAAAGGTGCCGCGCAGCTTATTAACAATAAGAGTTGAAAGTGCCTCGCCCTCGATATCCTCAGCAATAATAACGAGCTTTTTACCCGACTGAACAATCTGCTCAAGAAGCGGTAAAATCTCCTGAATATTAGAAATCTTTTTATCGGTGATAAGGATTAATGCATCATCTATAACGGCTTCCATTTTATCCG
This sequence comes from Acutalibacteraceae bacterium, assembly GCA_045589375.1. Lineage (GTDB taxonomy): Bacteria > Bacillota > Clostridia > Oscillospirales > Acutalibacteraceae > UBA737. The sequence goes on from JAZNOY010000035.1 coordinate 5,844, forward strand.
AATCGGTCACCATATAAGGTGTTATATAGCCGCGGTCAAACTGCATACCCTCAACAACCTCTGAATAGGTTTCGGCGGTTTTGGACTCTTCAACAGTTATAACACCATCAGCCGACACCTTTTCCATAGCCTCAGCAATAAGCTTTCCTATCTGCTCATCACCCGAAGAAACGGTTGCAACGCGAGCTATATCATCGCTTCCCGAAACCTTCTTTGAATTGTTTACTATTGTTTCTATACAGGTATCAACCGCATTCTTTATCCCCTTTTTAACTATCATCGGGTTAGCGCCTGCGGCAACATTTTTCATACCCTCTGCAATAATCGCTTGAGCCAAAACGGTTGCGGTTGTAGTGCCGTCACCTGCGGCATCGTTGGTTTTTACCGAAACCTCTTTTACAAGCTGGGCACCCATATTCTCAAACGGGTCCTCAAGCTCGATTTCCTTTGCGATGGTAACACCGTCATTAGTAATCAGCGGTGAGCCGTATTTTTTATCAAGAACAACATTTCTGCCCTTAGGGCCCAAGGTAACCTTAACAGCATTTGCAAGCTTATCAACACCAAGCTGCAAGGACTTGCGAGCTTCCTCGCCGAAAATAATATTTTTTGCCATAATCACAAAACCTCCGATTATTCAACAATTGCTAAAATATCAGCCACTCGAATAATTGTATATTCCTCATTATCAATTTTAATCTCGGTGCCAGAATACTTGGCGGCAACTACGCGGTCGCCAACCTTAACATTCATTTTTATTTCCTTGCCATCAACAAGGCCTCCCGGGCCTACTGCTATAACCTCTGCTATCTGAGGCTTTTCCTTAGAAGCGGAGGTGAGAACTATTCCGCTTTTGGTGGTTTCTTCTGCTTCGGTAGCCTTAATAACAACATTATCGGCCAATGGTTTAAGTGTCATAAAAAATCCTCCAAACTATTAATCGCCCTTGCGATATTTTATTTTACAATTACTTATTATATGCATTAAAAATCAAAAGTCAAGTAAAGTCAAAGACATTTAAACGTTTATTAACAATTTGTTGTGCACAGTCTTAGGAACAATAAATTTAATCGCCCGCTTTACTATTTCAAAGCGCATATGCTTAGTTTCTACTATTTCTCCGTCAAGGTTTACGGGAATGGGCTCACTTGAAGTAAATTCCATACTTTTGCACGGCTTAAGCGAGCAATAATCGAGCGACTTATGCTGTCCCTTTTCATAATAGGACAAAAATTTCGGAACGCGCAGCTTTGAAATGACATTTACGAGCGTAAAATCAAGCTTGCCATCATAGGGCACGGCATCGGGAGCGCTCATATAGCCGCCACCATAATAAGGCGCATTGGCAACAACCGCAAACAAGCACTTAATCTTATTTGCAGGCTCATCGTCAACCGATATTTCGGCAGTTATCCCAAGCGGTTGCAAAAAGGTTTTAACGATTGCGAGCTTATAAGCGAGTGCACCTGAAACAAGCGGCCAACGCTTAAAAATGCTCATATCCCTTGCCACCATAGCATCCATACCGACAGAGCACCCATTAAGGCAATATCTATCGTTTGCCTTAATTATATCCATAGGAAGTGAGGTGCCGTCAACCTGTGAGGGTATATCCAAAAATGCCGAGCGCTCATTAAAATACTTCAAAAAGTCGTTCGCTGAGCCGCAAGGAATCACGCCCACCTCAACATTATCATAACCGACCACGCCGTTTATAACCTCATAAACCGTGCCCTCGCCTCCGCAGGCGAAAATTCGCAAGCTTTCGCCGCTTTCGGCAAGGCTACGCGATTTTTCTAAAGCATCGCCTTTTGCATTTGTTATATAAATTTCGTATTCAAAATCCCGGTCTGAAAAAAATTGGTTTATAGCATCAATAATTTCTAATTGAGCCTTACCCTTGCCTGCGGCGGGATTAACAAAGAAAACATATTTCATTTCCTTGTTCACTCCTTATTTTTGAAATACATAAACAATTGGCATTTTATCATTCCGTTATAAAGCTTTCGGCGCTTATCAGCCACTCGACCGAAAAGCTTTTCAAATTCATCGTGAGGACTTATAACAAAAAACTTTTTACCGTTGCCGCCAACAAAGCGTTGCCCCATAACCTTATAAAGCTCCTCTGCCGCACGAACATCAAGCAATCGTTCACCATAAGGCGGATTGGTTATAACAAGGCAACGCTCATCGGGAAGCTTAAAATCTCTTATATCCCCCACTGCCGCCTTAACATACCTTTCAACGCCCGCTTTTTTGGCATTCTCGAGTGTTAGCTCAACACAATTTTTATCAATATCAAAGCCCTGTGCTTTGAAATCAATATTATGCAGTATTAAATCCTGAGCGCGCATACGCTCCTGCTGCCAAGCTGTTTTGGAAACACAGCCAAAGCGCTCTGCTGCAAAAAATCTACGAAGTCCCGGAGCGGTTTTAGTAGCCATTAGTGCCGATTCGATAAGCAGCGTTCCGCTACCGCAGAAAGGGTCATAAATATGGGTATCAGGGAAAATTCTCGCAAGGTCGCACATTGACGCCGCCAGAGTTTCCTTAAGCGGAGCGTCATTAGAGTTACGACGATAACCGCGCTTATGAAGCCCCTCTCCCGAGGTATCAATCATCATCGTGACTTCATCTTTTAGTATGGTAAATCTTATTTTATACTCGGGACCGCTCTCCTCGAACCACTTGATATTATACTTTGATGAAAGTCTATCAACAATTGCTTTTTTGATTATTGATTGACAATCGGGCAGGCTATGCAGTGCCGAATCAAGTGTTGAGCCGTTCACGGGGAAGGCATCCTGTTTACCGATGAAATTTTCCCAAGGAAGTGCCTTAACATTATCGAAAAGCTCGGTAAATGTGGTCGCACGGAAAATGCCCATATTTATAAGTATACGCTCGGCAAAGCGAGAATTGATATTGGCGCGGGCAAGCATATTATCATCGCCCGATAAAAGCACTCTGCCGTTTTGAACAGTCACATCCTCGAAGCCCATACGCCTAAACTCATCTGCGGCTACGCTCTCCACGCCAAACAAACAGGGCGCTATCATATTAAATTTATTCATTTTATATCACCGCCGATAAATGTCTTGTAACATGACAGCCGATATTCACTGCCACCGGTAGACCTGCTATATGGGTTGGTGCAGTTTCGATATTAACTCCGAGCGCTGTTGTATCGCCGCCGAAGCCCTGAACCCCTATATCGAGCTTATTGATTTTTTGGAGCAATTCTTGCTCGAGCTCCCTATAAAACGGATTTTCGTTAGGCTTATCAAGGCTTCTGCACAGTGCCTTTTTAGAAAGATATGCACATTGCTCGAAATCTCCGCCTATGCCAACACCGATTACCATAGGTGGACAAGGGTTATTTGAAGCGGCCCTTACTATATCCAAAACCGCCTTAACTACACCCTCTTTACCGCTTGAAGGCGTTAGCATACGAATTCCGCTCATATTTTCACTGCCGAAGCCTTTAGGCGCCACGGTTATGTTTATTTTATCACCCGAAACTATCTCGGTATGTATTACGGCGGGGGTATTATCGTTGGTATTGCCTCTTAAAACGGGGTCCGAAACGACCGACTTACGCAGCAAGCCCTCTTCATAGCCTTCCCTAACGCCTTGATTAACGGCATCACAAAGGTTGCCGCCCACAAGGTGAACATCTTGTCCCACCTCGAGAAAAACGACCGCCATACCGGTATCCTGACATATAGGAATATTAAGCTCCTTTGCGCACTCCAAATTATCGCACAAATCTCCGAGAATGGATTTTGCGCGCAGATTGCTTTCCGTTTTAGCAGCGTTTTTTATTCTGCTTACAATATCCCTAGGCAGAGTTTTGTTAGCCTCTACACAAAGTGCCTTTATCTTTTGGGAAATTAAGCCTACATTCACTTCTCTCATATTACCACCCATAATAAAACAAAAGCAGATTTCACGGCGGCAAACACAGTGAAATCTGCCTAAAGATTATCTAACACCCGTTCCGCGCTTTGTTCTGCGAGCTTCGGGATTTTTGCGCTTTAAATCCGAAAATTTCTCATCGCTTGTTTGCTTAAATCTATTCATCATATCTTCAAAGCTTTCGGGCTCTTGCTTTTTGGGCGCCCAAACAAAAGAACTATCAGGTTTAGCGGGGGTTTGAGGCTTATAAGGCCTACGCTCACGGCGTTGCGGCTTTTCCTCTTGATGTGACGGCTCATCGGGCAACGCCTTCTTTATGCTCAAAGAAATCTTGCCATCCTCACCTATTGTTAAAACCTTCATTTTAACAACATCATTTTCCTTGACATGCTCGCGTATATCACTAACATAGCTACGAGCTACCTCCGAAATATGAACCATACCGGATTTGCCATCGCCTATATCGGCAAACAAACCAAAATTGGTAATACCGGTTATTTTTCCTTCAACAATGTCGCCTACCTTGATTTGCATAAAGATAAAGAGTCCTCCTAAAAACCAAACAATCAGTTACCTGAGATATCAATATATATTTCCTCGTTCGAATACACATATCCAAGCCGCTCTCTTGCCGCTTTTTCAATAATAGCCGCATGAGAACCATCTTCCAAAAGCTCCTTGAGTTCAGCGATTTCAAGCATCTGCGCATCTCGCTCAGCCTCAAGCTCGGCGAGTGTTTTCTTGCTTTCGCTCAATTCACCTAAAAGGCCGGTTAGAGAAATGAGCATATAAGCAGAAGCACCCAATAAAATCAGGCGAAACAAAATATGCTTTTTTTGCTTCTTTTTAGCACACATCAGATATTTGCTCCGAATCTAAATTATTTTTTTCAGTATACAACAACCTACCCATATTTTTCAAGAGTTTTTTTACGCCTTTTAGCAGACTTTTTAATATTTTTTTAAAAAATTCAAACACTTTCGATAAAAAAGTCTCAAAAAAGGTGCAAAAAGCATAAATTAGTCTATTAACCGTCCTTAAAGCAAGGGCGATTTTTGATAAAACGAACGAGAAAAACCACAAAAAATATTTTGACGCTATCAGTCTTATTAGAGCAAAGCCTAAAAGCTCCGCGAGCAAAACAAAACCTCTTATTTCGCCGTTTGTTTGAGCCAACATAAACAAGAAGCTTATGTTAGCCGCCAACACCCAAAACAAAACATCGCCTAAAAAAACCCACACATCTTTATGCTCAACCGTTTTTCTCAAGGCGCGCAAAATATCATAAAATATACAAAACGCTCCGCCGAGTGCCATAGCATAAAAAAAGCTAAGCACCTGACCGCCTATATTTATCTCCCACATATTATCTGAAAATTTTAGAGATAAAGCCGCCCGAGCTTTTTTCCTCGCTCATATAAACAACAGCATATATCTTACCCGTTACACACAAATCGCCCGTTTCAGTATTAAAGCTTTGAATATGCAGCATATCGCCCTTTACGGTTATTCTACCCATAGCTGAATCGAGCAAAACCGTTTCATCATCAAACGATATTACCTCCTTCACGCCTGATATATCAAGCTTCTTTCTTCCCTCAATTATAACATTATGAATCAAAAAATTATTCTCTTCCAAAACAAAACACCCCTTAACAATATATTTAAGAGGTGTTTTAGTTATTCAATTATTCTATAAAGCATTGCCGCATCGTCCTTACGAACGGTTTCACTTATATCCGCGACCTGAACCTTAACATTACGAGTGCCGAACGATATTTCTAAAACATCGTTCACCTTGACATCATAAGAGGCTCTTGCAGGCTTGCCGTTAACACTCACGCGGCCCGCATCACACGCCTCATTGGCAATCGTTCTTCTCTTAATAAGGCGAGATACCTTTAAAAATTTATCCAGTCTCATAACTACCTACCGTAAAAATTTTAGGCCGCCCTTATGAGCGGCCCTTTTAAGTAAATGAAAATTACTTAGCGATGGCATCCTTGAAAGCTTTACCAGCTTTGAATACAGGATTCTTTGAAGCAGCGATTGTAATCTTCTGCTTTGTTTGAGGATTGATACCCTCTCTTGCTGCACGAGCGCGAACCTCAAAGGTTCCGAAGCCAACGAGAGCAACCTTATCTCCTGCCTTAAGAGCTGCTATAACCGAGTCAATAACTGCTGCTACTGCCTTATCGGCATCCTTTTTTGAAAGACCTGCTTTCTCTGCAACTGAAGCTACTAATTCTGTTTTGTTCATTTTAATGAACCTCCTATAATTTTTTGGATATTACGATTACCGTATTCCTCGTGCTTAAGACATACTCTTAAACATTACTATATATTTTTACCATATATTTTCAAAAAAATCAATCTTTTTTTGTCGATTTTTTAAAATTTGGTAAAAAACACTATAAAAACAATATTTTATCGTATAATTTTAAGTTTCTGCATTACTTTTAGTATCTTTTCTCCCTTGGGAAGCGAAAGAACATCATCGGCCTCAAAGGTATTTAAAAGGACAAGAACTATAAAATACACCAAGGCGGCAACAGCGATAGAAATAACTGTCGACATTCTACCCAAGCTATCTATGAATACAAGCCTTGCCGTGACACCGCAGGCAAGTGCGGCAACAAGCGGCTTTACAATCGTTTTATAAAGATTCGGCACAACGCCCGTATATTTAATGAGAGAGATAAGATTTGCTAAAAATACATATAGATAACAAACAAATGTGCCTATAGCGGCACCCTTTATATTGACAGAGGGTATACCTACAAAGATATAGTTGACTACAACCTTAAGTGCTGCACCTATAGCAACATTCCGAAGTGTTATAACCTGCTTGCCTATTGCCTGAAGCATACTAATCATCGGGATTGATAATCCTGCAAAGATTGCCGCGAGGCCATAAATCCGCATCATTGAGCCTCCGATTTCGGTTGAAGCAACAGTATTGAACATAAGCCCCATTATTCTATCGCCCACAAACAAAAAGCCCATACCCGCAGGTATTGATATAATTGCAGTAAGCTTAATTGTTGATTCTATATTACGCTTAATAAGTGCCTTATCCTTCTTCACCCAAGAGGACGCCAGCACCGGAAGCGCGCTTACGCCCAAAACCGAGGTTATAGTTGGAATTAGGTTATAAATAGTAAACGCCTTACCCCTTATACCATAAAGGAAGGTGGGTATTTCAGAATTTGCCAAGGCCTCTTTAACCGATGGCAACAAATTATAGTCTGCGATAGAAGCCTTATACATTTCTCTAATGGTATCCGCGTGGGTTTCAACCAAATTAGTAAGCTGCCACTTTACCATAGACACATCAACGAGGGACGCCACACTATTGGCGAGCGAGGAAAGCACAACGGGAATTGCAATCATAATAAGCGCTTTAGCCGCCTTTTTAGTGTCCTCAGCCTCGGGGGCTGACAAAAGCTCCTCTTTGGTTATACCGTCACCCTTAAAATGATAACGAAGGCGCAAATATGCAGCCGATGCAATTGAGCCCACGGTTATTCCGAGCATTGCCGCCGCGGCAGCATAAGCCACATTTCCGCTTATTTTCATAACAACAAGCGCAAAACCATAACCGAGAATCAGCTTGCCAAGCGCCTCAATTATATCCGAAAGCGCGGTGGGATACATATTTCTAAGGCCTTCATAATAACCGCGATAGGTTGACATTATGCAGCAAAACAAAAGCGCGGGGGCTATTGCAAAAAGGCTATAAACGGTTTTGCCCGTTGCATCGGTAAGATTGACAAAGGGATAGATAAGCGCCAGCATAAGCGCAAATCCCGTAAAGCCTGTTACAAAAAATATTTTACGCGTTATTTTAAGCGCGCTTCGAACATCCTTATATCTACCGGCGGCCATATGCTCAGCCACAACTCTTGAAATAGCTATAGGCAGGCCTGCCATTGCGAGAGTATAAATAGGGGTGAACAAATCATAGGCTGAGGAAAAATATCCAAAGCCCAAATCGCCTATTAGATTTGAAAGCGGCAGCTTAAATATTGCACCGATTACCTTAACAATAATCGTTGAACACAGCAAAATAATTGCACCGTATTCAAAGCTTTGTTGTTTTCTCTTTTTTTCAGGCATTATAAAATCCTCTATTCACAAATATCTGTTAAGCCCTTTATAAATACATCACCGAGTGTTAAATTATCATTTTCAAGCATATCGCGGTGGGTATCAACGGCACTATCCCCTGCATCATCGGAAATTCTGCGAAGCGACACAAACGGGGTTTCGGTCATATCACAAACCGAAGCTATTGCCGCTGTTTCCATATCACAGGAATCGGCATTAAAGCTATTGCTCAGATGCTGCCTGTCAGCATTACTGCAAATAAACCTATCGCCGCAAACTGCAGTTTTAGCAAGTCTCGCGCCCGTTGATTTATGTATCGCGAGGGAAAGCTCCTTATCGGCATAATAAATATATTTTTGCCCCGGCTTTTCACAGGGCTTATAGCCTATAACCGAAAGGTCGAAATCGTGCTCTAAAAAGGCAGCAGGCAAAATGAATTCGCCGCGGGAAACATCACTTATCCCACCGGAAAGACCGAAATTAAGCACCGCCTCGCAGCCTATATCGCAAAGGTGCATCGCGGCTGCTGCGGCGTTAACCTTACCAATTCCCGAATAAAGACAAATAACCTCGGTTTTACCGATATTAAGCAAAAGGCCGCTTTTTGAAAAGTATCTATATTCTTTTGGCGCCAGTTTTTCTAAAGAAGCCTTAAACGGCTTATATTCATCCATATCGGCAATTACAACACCGATTTTTTTATAATTCATAATTTACTATTATTCCTCTACCTCAAGCTTTTCTCCGCAAGCAGAGCAAAATACTGCATTTTGCTCTATATTTGCATTACATTTTGGGCAGATTTTCTTATTCTTTACTGCCTGAATTTCTGCATTCTTTTTATCGATTTCAGCATTCTTTTCGCCGATAGCTGCTATTAACGCCTTTATCTCATTACTCGCATTTTCATCGTTTTTCAAAAGCTCATAGCAAAGCTTGCCTAGCTCGGCAAAATCCTTTTCGCGTTTATTTTTTATAGAGCTTATATCGAATTTTTGTTTCTCGACCGAAACAACCTCCTCGGTCTTTTTATAAGCAACATCTAAAACTTCCTTCGTTTTGTTTAAAGCATCATCTAAAAATCCCATAACAAAACCTCCCATTTTTTATTTATTTTAACACAGACTAAAAAGATTTACAAGTTATCGCCGATAAACTCTCTTATAAGAGAATTTGCCGGCACCAAGCTACTATCAATACCCTCGAAGCGTTCAAGAACATTCGCGGCGGCAATAAAGCTATCATAGCAGGGTGTTTTAGGGCTTACTGATTGTCGCATTTTGCAAAAGCGCTCCTTATAAACACACAGCTCATAAGCGTGAAGCGTTGCAAGCTTAACATCGGCTGTATTTTTAAAGCAATAAAGGTATTTTCTTTCGCCCTCGAAAACATTGTTCCAAAGCAACAAGGTATCGGTTGGAGTGGCGCCTCGGGAGCGCTCATCGCGCAGAGTTCTGCGAATAAGTCTTATCTGACGGCTTGAAAGCAGCTGCTCTCCGCTCTCGGTCTCAATAGGGGTTGTAACGCTTATATAAATTTTATAGATATTCTTCCTTGCTACAACATCGGCAATAACAGGGTTAAGAGCGTGAAGCCCCTCGACAATAACTATTCCCCTATTACCTATATCCACCTTAATATCATTTTCTATTCTGCTTCTTGTTTTAAAATCATATCGCGGCAGAAGCGCTTTACCGTTATCTATTATTTCATTAAAGCATTTTTTGATAAGCTTTATATCAAGGGAGTTTACCGATTCGATATCCAGACTACCATCGGGCAAAACAGGCAGCTGCTCTCGCGGAAGATAAAAATCATCCAACGAAACAACGGCTGTTTTTTCACCAAGTGCTTCAAGCTTTTCGCGCAGAATATGTGCGGTTGTGGTTTTACCCGAGCCCGAAGGCCCTGCTATTGCCACAATTTTTATATTATCATCATCTGCGATAATCTGCGAAACAAGCGAAATTCTATCAAGATATGCCTTTTCGCATTTTTCTATAAACTCCTGCGGATTTCTTTTAATCTCCTCGTTTATCATTTGTAGCGTATTTATCATAAAACTCTTCTATGCCCTCTTTTCTGCTGATTATTTCATCAAAACGGCTGATATACTCAAACGGATATTTAAAATTGAAAATTCGTTCAATTTCCTTTCCCTGCGGATTGCGAAGCTTTGTGACTGCCGAAGCTCCAACCGCTAATATTGTGTGAGTTTCGTCCATTATATATACATTATAAAGCCCTTCATAGCCCACTTTAGAATATCCGACATTTTCAAGATTGCCAACCGTTTTGCTCTGCCTATACATATAATATGGCAAAATTCCGTTTTCGGTTAGTCTTCTACGCGCATAATCAACCATTTGTGAAGCAAGACTGCCCGCCTCAAAATCAGGTTGCTCGCCCTTTGCGGTAAGTGTTGAGGCGCGTTTCATAGAAAGAGTATGAACGGTAACATTTTCAGGTGAAAGCTCAATTATATCCTCAATGGTCTTTTTAAACTCATCAAGGCTTTCATCGGGAAGCGCTGCAATAACATCCATATTTATGTTATCAAAGCCGAGTCTTCTTGCAAGAGTGAACGCCTCGACTGTTTGCGCGGCGGTATGCCTTCTGCCGATTTTCTCAAGCACTCTATCATTCATGCTTTGAGGGTTTATACTTATTCTCGTAGCGCCGTTTTTCTTAATTGCCAAAAGCTTGGCTTCGGTTATTGTATCGGCTCTACCCGCCTCAACAGTGAATTCTCGCACATTTGACATATCAAAGCTTTGATTTATAAGGGAAAGCACCTTATCGAGTGCTTCGGCACTAAGCGTTGTTGGTGTGCCGCCGCCCATATAAACCGTTTCAAGCCTTAATTTAAGGCGTTTTGCAATATCGGCTGTGATTTTGATTTCTCTACACAAATGCTCAATATATTCCGGTATTATATCTGCCGCTTTATCAATCGAATGCGAAACAAACGAGCAATACGAGCAACGGCTCGGGCAAAACGGAATTGAGATATAAAGGCTAAAGGATTGCGGTTTAGAATAAGAAATTATTTTGCTTTCTCCCCGAACTGCGCTTTGACAAAGTGATATTTTAGATGGGGAAACAAGATAATCCTCAAAAAAGCTTTCTTTCGCCCTTTCTTTCCCAAGCTTAGCTTCAAGGCTTGAAAAAAGCTTGGCGGGTCTTATACCCGTAAGAATTCCCCAATCGGCCTTATATCCCATAATATCAGCAAAGCAATTATACAAACCGCGCGCGAGCTCAAGCTCACATTCCTTATTAAAGCTTTGATGCCCAATAGACACCCGACCTTTATACCTTGAGACTTTGCCGAAAATCTGAAGCGTTACCAAGGCATAGTGCTCGCCGTTTTCCTCAAGGAGCTCGGCTACCGCAATATTCTCCCCCGACGCTTTCAAATGGACTACCTCTATTTTTTCAAAGGGCAGAAACAGTCTTGAAACCTTTTCAAGCTCATAATCAAAGCTATGCCCTATATTACAAAGTTTCATTTACTACCTCATATAAGGGTTATATTCTCTTTCGTGACCGATTGTAGTGGGCTCTCCGTGCCCCGAAAAAACCTTAATATTATCATCAAAGGTCAGCATTATGCGGTTAAGCGATGAAAGCAGGTCATCCGAATCTCCGCCCGGTAGGTCGGTTCTTCCAACCGATTCATAAAATAAAGTATCCCCCGTGAACAGATTATTCTCAATGAGATAACACATACTACCCTTTGTGTGACCGGGAGTTTCTATTGCCTTAACGGTTATATCGCCCACCGTGATTTCTTGCTCATCGCAAAATATAATATCAGCATAAAACGGCTTCATACCCGTTCTTATGCTATCGGTAAGATTAAAATGAGGATTTCGCAACGAGGGCGCTTCGGTAGCTCCTATTGCTATTTTTGCCCCCGTTATTTCCCTAAGCTCGTCTGCACCGCTTATATGGTCGTAATGAGCGTGGGTTAAAAGAATAAGGGTTTCTTTATCCTTATTTGACTTCAAAAAATTAACCACCTCGGGCTTACATTTACCCGGGTCTATAACTATAGCAGCCTCATCGCTTACCACGCCGTAGCAATTACTGTAAACAATATAATGCCCCGGCATTATGAGCTTTACTTCCATTTTTATTCTCCCTTTTTAATCCAAGTATCCGTATCAAGAATAATGGTGACCGGACCATCATTAACAAGCGACACCTGCATATCTTCACCAAAAATCCCCTTTGCTACCGTTGAGACGCCCTGCTTTAACAAGAGCTCACAGTATCTATCATAATACTCGCTCGCCGTTTTTGGCTCCATTGCATTTATAAAGGACGGGCGATTACCTTTTTTAGTATCTGCGGCAAGGGTGAACTGGGAGATGCACAGCACCTCTCCGCCTATATCCAAAATAGACTTATTCATTTTTTCCTCTTCGTCACAGAAAACTCGCAGATTAACGGTTTTTTTGGCAAGCATTTCAACATCGGCCTCGCTATCATTTTCCATAGCACAAACGAGTATCATAAAGCCTTCACCGCAGCAGCCCACAACACTGCCCCCTACCGATACGCTCGCACTCTTAACTCTTTGGATAACAGCCCTCATTTTACTACCCTTTCCACGCTATAAACGCCGTTTATCTTTTCCAGTCTTGCGATTATACTTTTCAGATGCTCAACGCTCTCGGCGCTTATGGTTATTAAAATAACGCTATTGCCGCCTTTAAGCTGGCGAGCATTAATTGAATGAACTGCAAGACGCATATTGTATGCCGCGTTCATAACATCGCTTACAAGCTGTTCACGGTCAATTGCCGATATTTGAATAGTTGATATAAAGCTTTCGCGTTTTGCCTTATCCCAATAGGCTTGAATCCAACGCTCCGGCTGTGCCGCAGCGGACAAATCCACAGGCACATTATTACAGTCACGCTTATGGATTGAAACGCCGTGGCCACGAGTTATGAAGCCTATAATATCATCGCCCGGAAGCGGAGCACAGCAGCGTGCAAGCTTCACAAGGCAGTTATCAATTCCCTCAACGATAACACCCTCTGACGAGGTCCTCGTCTTAGGCACAACATTGTTGATTTCAACCGCCTTTGCCGAGCTGATTCTTTTATTATAATCCTCGCGTATACGCGGCATTACCTTTGAAATTAAAATTCCGCCGTAACCGATTGCCGCAAAGAATTCCTCGGCATCTGCAAGATGCATTTTACGGGCAAGCACATTTATAAACTCGATAAATTCCTCATCGTTTAAACTTATGCCGTTTCTGCGTAGCTCGCGTTCAATTTCGCTTCTGCCCTCTTGGATATTTTCCTCGCGTTTTTCTTTTTTAAACCAAGAGCGTATTTTCGCCTTGGCAGAATTGGTTACGGCAATCTTCATCCAATCTCTGCTCGGCCCATGGCCCGCTTGATTGGTTGTTAAGATTTCTATTACCTCGCCGGTTTTAACCTCGTGGTTTATAGGAACGATTTTGCCGTTAACCTTAGCTCCTACCATTTTAACGCCGACTGCCGAATGAATTGCAAAGGCAAAGTCCACTATGGTTGAGCCCACGGGCAGATTTATAACATCACCCTTCGGGGTTACTGCAAAAACGTCCTCTTGAGACAAATCAACCTTTATGCTTCGCACAAGCTCCGAGGCATCGCCTGAATCATCGGAGGAATCAAGAATTTGCCTAATCCAAGCAAGTTGCTCCTCCATTCCCTTATCGGTTTCTTCTATACTCTCCTTATACTTCCAATGCGCCGCTATACCGAATTCTGCAGTATGATGCATATCGAAGGTTCTTATTTGAATTTCAAAGGGCAGGCCTTCTCGGCTTATAACGGTAGTGTGAAGCGACTGATACATATTGGGCTTCGGAGTGGAGATGTAATCCTTAAAACGATTCGGAATAGGTCTAAACATATCGTGCATTATTCCGAGAATATTATAGCAGTCCGCCACCGTATCGGTAATAATTCTTATGGCATAAACATCGTAAATTTCATCGAAATCCTTACCCTGAAGATACATCTTTCGGTATATTCCGTGAATGGATTTTACTCTGCCCTGAAAGGACATTTTTACCTGCGGCATCTCTTTTTGAAGCCGTTGCTTAATTCTATCTCTTATTTCCTCAAGGATGCTCTCGCGTTGCTGCTTACGATGCTTCAAATTTTCCTCAATTTCATCATAGGCAACGGGGTCAAGGTGCTTAATGGCTAAATCCTCAAGCTCTTCCTTAACAGGTCTAATACCAAGGCGATGAGCAATAGGCGCATAAACCTCGAGCGTTTCGAGCGATTTATCACGCTGGCGCTGCTCGGGCATAGCATCTATAGTTCTCATATTATGGAGCCTATCTGCAAGCTTTATAATAATAACTCTTATATCCTTACCCATCGCAATAAGCATTTTGCGAAGGCTCTCTGCCTGCTCCTGCTCCTTAGAGGTAATTGCGATTTGACCGATTTTAGTAACACCGTCAACAAGCAGTGCCACATCCTCGCCAAATTCTTTCTTTATTTCCTCAACCGTAACCTCGGTATCCTCGACAACATCGTGCAAAAGCGCTGCGGCAATTGACTGACTATCCATTCCGAGAGTTATGACAATCTTTGCAGTATTAAACGGATGTATATAATATTCCTCGTGAGTGCGACGAGTCTGACCTGTATGCCAATGCACACAAAACTCATAAGCCTTTTTTATAAGCTCGATATCATACACTCCGCCCTGCGCCTTTAGGCACGCCAACAGCTCGTTATAATCGTTTATTTGCTTTTCAGTCATCTACACTCACCTTCTTACAAAGAAAATCAAAGGTCTTTGAATTATGCAAATCGGTTTTTTGGTTGTTTTCGGTCTTTTTAAGCTCCGATTTTTCTTTGGCTATAAGACCAAGCTCAAGCAAAACCTTAACTGCTATCCCTGTTTTAGCATAACCGATATCCTCTAAGAACATATATCGCAGCTTTTCCTCGCTTATATTCTGCTCGGAAATTTTTTTAAAAATTTGGCCAACCTGCTGCCTTGTTGGTAAAAGCATATTATAATCTGCTTTCAGTCCCGACATAAAGCGGTCATATTCCCGCTTTTGCTCAAAAACATTGCTATCATCGCTTTGGCTTATTCGCATAGCCTTTATTTGAATAGAAAGGTTATATTCTTCCCTAAATAAATTGGCCTCAAGCGCCACCGCTAAATCAAGGGTATCGCCTATACTAAAGCATAGCTGCTCGGGCGAAACGCCAAACATAACTGCTTGAAATTGGCTTTCATTTTTTGAAAACAAAAGCTTTAAATGCTTGCCGTTTGAAAGCGGAGTGATTTTTTTCAAGCTCACAGCGCAAATGGCAAACAGCGGGGCCGGATTGCCGACACCGAACGGCTCAAGCGCTTTTATGGCGTGAGCCATATCCACGCTAAGTCCCGCAGGATTTATCTTAAAATCTATATTAAGCTTGGGAACTGCATTTTCCGCCGTTTGAGCATATTCGTTTATTTTTGTTCTGAATTCTGCTATTTTATCGACCGAAAGGCTAACTCCTGCTGCAAGCTCATGACCACCGTATTTAGCAAGGGAATCTGCACAAAAATGAACGGCATTATAAAGGTGAAAGCCTTCTATTCCTCTGCCCGAGCCGTGAGCCATTTCGCCATCTATTGAGAGAATAATTGCAGGCTTACCATACCTCTCACATATTCTTGACGCAACTATACCTACAACACCCGAGTGCCAATTTTCGCCCTCGACCACTATAACGCTATTATATTGATACCCATTATTTTCGATGGTTTCTACTGCTGAGGCTAATATTTCACGCTCTATTTGCTGGCGGTGCTGATTTTCCTCATCCAAAGCATTTGCCATTTTAATAGCAGGCAAGGCCTCGTCTGCCATGAGCAGCTCAACCGCTCTTTTGGCATCGCCCATTCTACCCGCGGCGTTAATGCGAGGGGTTATTGCAAAGGATATTTTCCCCGCTCCTATTTGATTTCTATCAACACCCGCGGTGCTCAAAATTGCCGATATACCAACACGCGGAGAATATTTAATCTTTTTTATTCCCTCTTTAACGATTGAACGGTTTTCATTGACAAGCGGCATAACATCGCCTATAACCGCAACCGAAAGAATATCGGCATACCTAGGCAAAAGCTGCTCGGGCTCCTTATCATCCAGCACGCATATAAGCTTAAAAGCCACCTGAGCTCCGCAAATTTCTTTAAACTGCGAAGGGCAGTCAGTCCTATGCGGGTCAACAACAGCGGCCGCATTAGGCAACACCTCGGGAGGTATATGATGGTCGGTAACCACGACCTTCATACCGAGCGAATTTGCATATTCAATCTCATCGAAGCAGGAAATACCGTTATCTACCGTTATGATAAGACCAATTCCCTTATCATAAAGCTTACCTACGGCTTCAATATTCATACCATACCCTTCGGACACTCTATCGGGTATATACACACAAACATCGGCGCCCCTACCCTTTAGGTAATCAAGCATTAGGGTGGTTGCAATAACGCCATCACAATCATAGTCACCGAAAATTGCTATTTTGGTTTTATCAGCTATGGCGGCGTTGATAGTTTGAGCGGCGAGAGAAATATCGGCAAGCTCATTAACGTCACACAAAAGCGGCTCATCCGAAAGCATAAGCTCAAGCTCAGCTGAATTATCAAAGCCTCTTTGACACGCAATAAGTGCTGCAAAGGGGTCAATGCCGCATTCCTCGGCCAAAAGCTTTGCATTTTCACGATTAGGCGTGCCGATTATCCATTTTTTCATTGCCATTTCACTCACCTCCCAATAAAAAATATATATTCTAGTATATTCTACCACTTTCTATATATTTTTTCAATATTTTTATATATTAATATAATGCAAAAAAGCGGAGAGGTTTCATAACCTCTCCGCTTAAGCTTAATTTTCTGTATCTTCTACCCTACATTCAAGGTAATCACCCTTGATTTTATTGCGATTGCTTATTTTGTCAAAAACCGCAAGAGCTCCCAAAACCGCAGAAAAAATTGCCGTCACCACGCCGATAAATTTTAAAAATCCTTTCATTTTTATACCTCCCATATTTACATAAACGGTGCAAAAATTCTAAGTATTGCTCGTTTAATTTTTTGCCATAATGGTGCCTTTTTCCAAGCTTCGATTGTTATTTCTTCGGACACTGACAAGGCATTCTCAAAATCCTTTTTAACTTCGGCGACCGCCTCATTACCGCTAAACCACACGCCACATTCAAAGTGAGTGATAAAGCTTCTATAGTCCATATTAACAGTGCCTACGGTTGCCACAGTATCATCCGACACAAAGGTTTTTGAATGAATGAAGCCCGGAGTATATTCAAATATACGAACTCCCGATTTGAGTAGCTCATAATAATTATACTGCGTTACGGGGTGAACATACCATTTATCAGGTATATGCGGTGTTATAATTCTAACATCAATTCCCGATTTTGCCGCAAGGCATAAAACCTCGGTCATAGTGCTATCAATAATCAAATACGGAGTTGTTATATAAACATATTTAAGCGCCGTATTGATGATTTGCATATAAATACCCTCGGCAGGATTTTTATCGTTAATCGGGTCATCGCAGTAAGGCAAAACATAGCTCTTTTCCTTAACCGAGTAATCACAAATAAGCTTGCCCATAAAAAGCCGCTCACCCGTTGCAAACTCCCAAGTGCTGCAAAACATAGCGATAAAGCTCTTGACAGCCTCGCCCTTTATTATAACCGCTGAATCAAGCCAATAGCCGAAGCGTTCAAACTCGTTTATATATTCATCGGCAATATTGATGCCACCCGTTGCAGCAACCTTGCCGTCAATCACCACTATCTTGCGATGGTTGCGATTATTCATAAAAATATTTATAGAGGGCTTGATTTTGTTAAAAACAGCGACCTTAATGCCTGCTTCGCGAAGCGTCTTTATAAAGCCCTTGCGCTGACGCTTGATTGAACCGAAATCATCAAATAAAACTCGAACATCAACGCCCTCAGATACCTTGCGTTTTAAAATCTCATAAACGCCATCCCACATTACGCCTTCGGCAAGAATGAAAAATTCAATAAAAATATATTTTTGAGCCGATTGAAGCTCCTGCAAAAAGCGGGGATAAAATTTTTCACCCGGAGATAAATATTCAACCGAGGTATTTTTATAAAGCGGATACCCCGACTCCCGCATTAAATAATCCGCCTGCCTTGCGTGAGGGCGGTCGTCATATTCAAGTCCGCTTAAGACATTCGGGGTGCGGGAAAGCGCCGGCATAAAATGCTCCTCACAGCGCTGCATTTTCTTGCGGATATGCGGCAATATTCTTCCGCCGCCAAAGAGGAAAAACACAGATAAGCCAAAAATCGGAACAAGCAATATAAAGGCTAACCACATCATCTTATGGCTTGGATTTCCGCGGCGGTTAACTATATAAATTACCGTTGCTACCGCCACAACCTCTGAAAGCAAATAAAAGCCGAACGAATTTGCCGATATATTATATACTAATAAAATAAAAAATGACAGCTGCAACAAAAGCATAATTACCGATACAATAATTCTGGTTTGTATCGGAATTCCGCGGCGGTGCGGAAGCTTTATTTTCAAAACAATCATCTCCTAAATTTTATCATTATTATTTTACCACAAGAAATCATATTTTGCAAACAAAAAAGCGCTCTTTCAGAGCGCTTTTGGTTTATTATTCTTCAACAGCAGTTTCTAAAGCCGCAACCTCTTCGGTTACATTCTCTTCGATTGCTGTTTCCTCGCTTACCGCCTCTTGTGCTACCGGCTCCTCTTCGGGAAGGAGAGCACGAACAGAAAGGCTTACGCGCTTCTTTTCAAGGTCAATAGCGGTGATTTTAGCATCAATCTCTTGACCTATGGTAAGCTCATCCTGCGGTTTTGCAACATGCTTATTAGCAATTTGCGAAATATGGATAAGACCATCTACGCCGGGAATAATTCTTGCAAATGCGCCGTATGCAGTCATACTAACAATCTTAACATTTACAACATCATCTACATTGTAGTTGGTTTGGAATATAGTCCAAGGATTATCCTCTGCCTTCTTATAGCCTAAAGAAATCTTTTTCTTTTCGGTATCAAGAGCCTTAACATAAACCTTGATGGTATCGCCTACGGCAACTACCTCGGAAGGATTCTTGATTCTCGACCAAGAAAGCTCGGAAATATGAACCATACCGTCCACGCCGCCGATATCAACAAAAGCACCGTAGTTGGTTATTGACTTAACCACGCCTGTTAAACGGTCACCCTCTGCAATATTTGCCCAAATTTTTTCTTCAGCCTCTTTACGAGCATCGCGAAGAACGCTACGGATAGAGCCAACTGCTCTACGGCCGCGACCGATTTCGATAATTCTGAAATCTACCTCTTGGCCCTTTAAATCCTCAAGAGAATCTGCGCGAGATGCAGTTGCCTGAGAAGCAGGGATGAACACACGAATGTTATTGGTATAAGCTACTACGCCGCCCTTTATAACATCGCGAACAACACCGTGAACAATTTCACCGGATTCTTTGGCGGCAACTATATTGTCCCAACCGGCAATAGCATCGTAACGACGCTTCGAAAGCATTGCGGTTCCTTCCTGGTCATTGATTTTCATAATGATAAGATTAAGCTTATCATCTACCTTAACTTCGCTTAACAAATCGACATTTGAATCTAAAGAATATTCAGAAGCAGAAACATAGCCTGTGACACCTCTGCCAATGTCTACAGTGATTTCCGATGCATTAACCGCAATAACGGTTCCGCATACCTTCTGGTCGCCTGTAAGGCTGTTTAGCGAAGCCTCAAATACTTCCTCATCTGTCATTTCCTCGAAGCTCTTTTGAACAGTTTCATTTCCCTCCATCTGTTCATCAACCGGTTGTAAATTTTCCGACATGGTTTGAATAACCTCCTTTATTATACCCGCGGGCGTTGATGCGCCTGCGACAACCCCTACGGAATCCGCACCCGAAAACCAATCAAAAGAAATTTCCTTTGCGGTTTCTATATGATGCGTATTCTCACAAAGAGAACTGCATATACCGAACAATTTTTTGGTGTTTGAGCTTTGCCTGCCGCCGATGACAACCATAACATCACTGACCGCCGCAAGCTCATATGCTTCACTCTGCCGCATAGATGTTGCACTGCATATTGTATCAAATATTTTTGCATTTGTATAGACTTTTTTTAAAATTTCTTGCGCAAAAAGCCATTTTTTTGCATTAAAAGTCGTTTGAGAGACCATTGTGACGCCGGATTTTTCAAATTCAGGGTGATTTTTAAGCAATTGTTCGAGCTCCTCGGTGGTTGAAAACACAAAGCACGGTGAGCTACAATGGCCGATTATACCTATAACCTCTTGGTGATTTTTATCGCCTGCGATTAAAACGGCTTGACCCAAGTGCGAAGCCGAGGCAACGATTTTATGAATTTTTTCCACAAAAGGACAGGTCGCATCTACAAGCTCGGTGCCGTTTTCTTTAGCAAAATCATAAACGGCTTTACCTACGCCGTGGGAGCGAATTACGAGTGTTTCTCCCTTTTGCGCTTCTTCGGGTGACGCGACAATTCTTACCCCTTTTTCCTCAAGCTCACCTACAATTTGGGGATTATGGATTATCGGGCCCAAGGTGCAGACTTTTTTACCCTCTTTTGTTAGACTATAAACCATATCGACCGCTCGATTAACGCCAAAGCAGAAGCCTGCGGTTTTAGCAAGAGTTATCTTCAATTCTTTATATCCTCTCGTTGATTATTTGCAAAAGTTTTTCTACCGACTGCTCTAAATTAAGCTCGGTTGAATCAAACATAATAGAATCCTCGGCGGGCTTAAGCGGAGCGATTGCTCTATGAGAATCGTTATAATCACGGGTTACAATATCATCGTAGATTTCCTTATATTCAACCTTCATTCCCTTTTCGAGCAGCTCCTTATAACGCCTATTTGCGCGTTCCTCGGCCGAAGCGGTAACGAAAAACTTTAATGTGGCATTTGGAAGCACCACCGTGCCTATATCTCTGCCATCCATCAAGACATTATTTTCGCGGGCAAGCTTCCTTTGCATTTCAAGTAAAAATGCTCGAACGGGCGGCTTTGCCGAAACCGCCGATGCCATCATAGAAGCCTCGGGTGTTCTTATATCGTTTGACACATCCAAACCGTTTAAAAACACATGCTGAACGCCATCAATAAACTTAATATCAATTTCAATCGTTTCCAAAATCTTTTCGATATCACAATTAAGCTCGGTATTGATACCCTCATTTAAAAATCTAAGGCCGACTGCACGATAAAGCGCCCCTGTATCTACATAAATAAAGCCAAGTGCCTTTGCCGCCGCCTTTGCAAGACTGCTTTTACCTGCACCTGCAGGTCCATCGAGTGCAATAGAAATCATAATAATATCTCCTAAACTATATTTTTGCAGCGCTTTGCCCTGCGAGAAAGCCGGTTGAAAAGGCTATCTGCAGATTGAATCCGCCTGTATATGCATCAACATCTATAACCTCGCCCGCAAAATAAAGCCCCTCGATAAGCCTTGAGCCCATCGTTGAAGGATTGATTTCACGAACCGATATGCCGCCGCGAGTTACAACTGCCTCCTCAATAGGTCTGAAATCGACAACACTTAGGGTAAACTCCTTAATTGCTCGAACCAAATTAAGCCGCTCCTCACGGCTGATTTGATTAACCTTAGTGTCACCCTTAATTCCCGACATTGATATTATGACAGGTATTAGGCTTTTAGGAAGCAATTTATCAAGCGAGTTTGAAAAATCTCGGTTAAGGTTTTCTTCAAAATCCCTTAAAATTCTTTTATCAAGTGCATTCTCATCCAAAGCGGGTTTTAGGTCGATAACCGCTCTGTGAGGCTGCTTTATGTCCTTAATATGCGCCGAAGCGCTCAAGGTGAGCGGGCCTGATATTCCGCTATGGGTGAAAAGCAATTCACCAAGTTCGGTGAAAACAGGCTTCTTTTTTTGCTCCTCATAAAGCGATAGGGTTACATTTTTTAGCGAAAGCCCCGCAAGGCGAGAAACAAAGCCCTCGTGACATTCAAGGCCTATAAGCGAGGGGGATAATTCGGTGACATTATGCCCAAGCTCCGAGGCTATACGGTAGCCATCACCCGTTGAGCCGGTGAGCGGATAGGAGACTCCTCCGGTTGCAACAATAACGCTATTGGCTTCGATTTTTCTGCCATCGGCAAGCTTTACAGCAGTAACCCTGCCCTCTGCCGCCAAAACGCCTACGGCCGTTCCCTGCACGATTTCACAACATTTAAGCGCCTTTTTAACAAGGGCATCAACAATATCAACCGACTTATCCGAAACGGGAAAAACTCTATTGCCGCGCTCGGTTTTGAGCGGCACCCCTGCGGATTCAAAAAAAGCCATAGTATCCTGCGAATTAAAATTATTGAAGGCGGAATATAAAAACTTACCGTTTTTTGTTACATTTTGAATAAGGGTATTAACATCGCAATTATTGGTTAAATTACATCTACCCTTGCCCGTTATCATCAGCTTTCGCGCAGGCCTTGGATTTTTCTCAACCACCGTTATACTGCATTCCCCGCCGTCTTTTTGAGACGCCGCGGCACAAGCAGCCATTAGCCCTGCGGCACCGCCGCCGATTATAACAACTCTTTTCATATTCTCGCCCCCTTTCTAACTAAATCATTTTACTATAAAACACAAAAAAAGTAAACTATCTTTTGAATGATAGTTTACTTTACTTAACGAATTTTTTAATTTTATCGTGCAACTTAAAAATATAGAGGGTTGACACGCGCGAAATTGCTATATCGTAAAGAACGAAAACCGCATTTAAAATCAACAAGAATATGAGCGCGCCATATTTTCCGAGCGCACCGAAATCATCAAGCGAAATTAAAAAGAGCTTTGAGGAAAGCAGGAACACCGATATTGCCGAAGCGTTAAATATGAACAGCTTTAAAGCCCACTCTACTGCCTGCTTATTAATTTTCTCAATGAGCGCCTTTACGATAGGATAAAAACCAAAAAGACACACATAAAGCAGTGCCGATTGCATTTCTCCGAATATAAGCGCAAGTGCCGCACTGACCGCATAAGAGGCAAACGCCCACACGGCGCCCACCTCAACAAGCGGAACCATCATAAAAAGTCCTGCAACGGCAGGGACGGCATAGGTGAAATAAGGGAAATAGCTTAAAAGCATAAATGAAGCCGCAAGCGCCGCTATTATAGCAGAAAGTGTGATTTTTTTCGTGTTTTTCATATCAGCAACAGGGCACCAAATCGCCGCCCATACACTCACAGCAGCAATCGGCACAAATAAGGCCTTGGCAGACATCGCAAGCGCTTGCCCCGCCCGCACCGTAAGAGCGATAGGGATTATTTTGCCTTCCCATCTGATGCTGGGCATTTCTAACGGCGTTTTGATACTCGTGGTTATGAGGATTCATACGCGTGGCGGTCACAAAGCTTGTATAGGCTTGGTCGAACCAGCCTCTTCTATAAAGCACGGTGCCGTTTAAAAAATACCATTCGGCATCGCGCGATTCGGGCGATACGCCATCGAGCATTTCCTGAGCCTGTTCAAGTCTTCCTTGATTAATAAGCGCTCTGACCTCGGGGAACGAGGATGCGGCATTTGCATCGTAGCTTGAACGCGATTTGTTTCCCTTTCCCGACCTTCTGCCATTCATAATGGCATCATAGGCATCGTTAATTTCCTTCATTTTTTCCGATGCTAAATCAGAAAGAGGATTATCGGAATAATTATCTGGGTGGTATTTACGCGCAAGCTCTCTATAAGCATTTTTGATTTCCTCATCGGTGGCATTCTTTGAAACGCCGAGTATTGAATAAGGGTCCTTCATCAACCTAACTCCTTTGTAAAGGTTTCCTCTAAGCCGAGGTATATTATGTTTCCTAAAATTGTTTTATACTTCTTAATGTCAAGCAGTTCAAACGCCTTTGCCGCCTCATTAGCGCAGGCATATAGCTGCGGGGTTACGCGCTGCTTTGCATACTCTTTGGCCTTGCCGCTCATATGGGCGCTTAAAACATTATAGTTTTTTTTCTTTAAATCATCTTCAAGGTCGCAAGCCGCATCAAGCAGATAAATATATCTACCGATACAGTAGCCCATCCGCTCAAGCACCCTTTTATCGCTATCTCCTTCGGCGCAAAGCGGCAGGATTTTCGACATTACCTTTGCCGTTGGGTCGGCCGCCTTATCAAGATTATCGGTTTCGCTTTTTTCGGCGGCATTTTGCTCATCTATATACTCTTTGACGGCTTTTTCTATCTGCGGATATTGGGCCGCCGCCTTTTTATGAGCCGATTTGAAAATAGGCTTTAGCATATAAAAGCCTAATTTTTTGAGGCCTCGCTCATCGGCAATATTATCGAGGATTTTATAGTAAAGCATAATCATAGCTGCCGCAGAGGGCATTAAAAGCGAATCATTTTCTTTGCAAAAATTGCATTTTTTAAGTGGATTAAAGGTGCACCGCTTTTGCTCAAAACCGTCGCAGCCGTCCTTAAGCGACATATTAAGAAGCGCTAAAAAGGTGAAATCATAGCTGAGCGTAAGCCTTGAGAGTATTCCGTAGCTTTTGCCGAGTTGCTTACAAAGCGAGCAATAAACCGCCTTATAAAGCTCATATTCCTTTACCTTTAGTTCATTCTTACAAGCCCTTATATAACCGAACACCCTCTCACCTCTCTACGCCATTTTAATATTTTTAAATTTCTATTTGGTGAATAATGTGTAAATTTAAAGCATATTTTTAAGAAATCTTCCCGTATGGGAGCGCTCACAGCCGCATATTTCCTCCGGCGTTCCCGCGCAAACAACCTCGCCGCCGCGGTTTCCGCCCTCGGGGCCTAAATCTATCACATAATCCGCAACCTTAATAACCTCAAGGTTATGCTCGATAACAAGCACCGTGTTGCCGCCGTCGGCAAGGCGATTTAAAACATCAATGAGATGGTGAACATCGGCGGTATGGAGTCCCGTTGTAGGCTCGTCCAATATATATATCGTTCTGCCAGTTGATTTCTTGGAAAACTCGGTCGCAAGCTTCACTCTTTGAGCCTCACCGCCCGAAAGAGTAGTTGCAGGCTGACCGATTTTTATATATCCGAGTCCAACATCGTAAAGCGTTTTAAGTTTACGGTAAATTTTAGGATGGCTTTCAAAGAAATACATACCCTCCTCAACCGTCATTTCAAGCACATCATAAATATTTTTGCCCTTATAGCGAATGTTGAGCGTTTCCTTATTGTAGCGCGTTCCGCCGCACACCTCACAGGGCACATATATATCAGGGAGAAAATGCATTTCAATTTTTAAAATGCCGTCACCCGCGCAGGCTTCACAGCGGCCACCCTTTACATTAAATGAAAATCTGCCCGCGCTATAGCCCTTTGCCTTTGCCTCCTTGGTGTTGGCAAAAAGCTCTCTTATATCATTAAACACGCCTGTATAGGTTGCAGGGTTACTGCGCGGAGTTCGACCGATTGGCGATTGGTCTATATCAATAACCTTATCGAGATGCTCGTATCCCTCAATCGACTTATGCTTGCCCGCAATCGTTTTTGCGCGGTTAAGCTTATTGGCAAGAGATTTAAACACTATATCATTAACAAGCGAGGACTTGCCGCTTCCCGAAACGCCCGTAACGCAAACAAACTTTCCTAACGGTATTTTAACCGTTAAGTTTTTAAGGTTGTTTTCGGCGGCGCCCTTAACCGTTAGATAATTACCGTTGCCCTTGCGGCGAGCGGTTGGAACAGGTATCTTTTTTCTGCCCGTGAGATAATCAGATGTGATAGATTCGGTGCAATTTTCAAGCTCCTTTGGTGTGCCTGTAAAGACAACCTGACCGCCGTGAATTCCCGCACCGGGACCTATATCGACTATATAATCGGCTTCGCGCATCGTATCCTCATCGTGTTCAACCACGATAAGCGTATTTCCAAGGTCACGAAGGCTTTTAAGGGTGGCAAGCAATCGCTCATTATCGCGCTGATGAAGGCCGATACTGGGCTCATCAAGAATATAAAGCACGCCCATAAGCGATGAGCCTATTTGGGTTGCAAGGCGGATTCTCTGCGCCTCTCCGCCCGATAATGTGCCTGCTGAACGGGAAAGCGAAAGATACTCAAGCCCCACGCTTGCAAGGAAGCTAAGGCGCGAATTTATTTCCTTTAAAATGGGCTTTGAAATCATTTTATCACGATTGTTAAACTCGAGCGTTTTAATAAACTCAAGCGCTTCTGCAATCGACATATCGGTAAACTCTTTAATATTCTTACCGCCCACCGTTACCGCTAAATACTCGGGCTTTAAGCGCGCGCCGCGACAATCAGGACACTCACTTTCGCTCATAAGCGCTTCGAGCTCGGCGCGGGCATAATCGCTTTTAGTGTTTTCATATCGGCGCTGAAGATTATTAACAACGCCCTCAAACGCGGCATAATATGTGCCGCCGCCATAATCGGTATTGCGAACGAGCTCAAGCTTTTCTTCGCCCGTTCCGTAAAGCACGGCATTTTGGGCTTCGGGGGATAGCTCCTTCCAAGGCGTATTTATATCAAATCCGAATTTCTTTGCAAGGCCTTCATAATACATCATTGCAATCGTGCTGGCATCGGGATTAAACCACGAGTTAACTCCCCATCCCGTTGCTCTGATACAGCCATCGGCAAGAGATTTTTCCTCATCGTGCACCACAAGGCGCGGGTCAATCTTCATAAATACTCCGATGCCCGTGCAGATAGGACAAGCGCCCATAGGATTATTAAAGGAGAACATTGTGGGTGTGAGCTCAGGAATACTTACGCCGTGCTCATCGCAGGCGTAGCTTTGGGAAAACTGAAGCTCACGGTCTCCGATTACATCAACTGCAACAAGACCGCCCGAAAGCTCAACCGCCGTTTCTATACTATCAGCAAGGCGAGAGCGCATATCCGACTTTATTACAAGGCGGTCAACTACCACCTCTATCATATGCTTTTTGTTTTTTTCGAGCTTAATTTCTTCCGAGAGGTCGTAAATATTTCCGTCTATTCTAACCCTAACATAGCCCGATTTGCGAACACGCTCAAGCTCCTTTGCATGCTCGCCCTTTCTCCCCTTAACAATGGGAGAGAGTATTTGAATTTTGCTACCCTCTTTAAGCTCCATAACCGTCCCAACAATTTGGTCGGTTGATTGCTGACTTATCTCCTTGCCGCAAATATGGCAGTGCGGAACACCCACGCGCGCATAAAGCAAGCGCAGATAATCATAAATCTCGGTTACAGTTCCAACGGTTGAGCGAGGGTTTTTGGAGGTGGTTTTTTGGTCGATTGATATTGCGGGTGAAAGTCCATCAATTGAATCGACATTCGGTTTTTCCATTTGGCCTAAAAATTGGCGCGCATAGGAAGATAGGGATTCAACATAACGGCGCTGTCCCTCCGCATAAATAGTATCAAAAGCGAGCGAGGATTTACCGCTGCCCGAAAGCCCTGTAAACACAATAAGCTTATCGCGCGGTATTTCAACATCAATGTTCTTTAGATTGTGCTCGCCTGCACCTCTTATAATGATTTTATCGTTTGCCATCAAAATCACCTTTTAAATATATCCGTTTTATAATAAAGTTTTTGCCGTTATTTTTCCTTTTTTAGTTTTTCAATGCGGTCGCGCAAATATGCGGCGTGCTCAAATTCGAGCATTTTTGCGGCACTCTTCATTTCAGCAGTTAACCGCTTTATAAGAATTTCGCGTTCAGCTCTTGAAAGCTTCTTCTTGGGCGTTTCGCCCTCGGCCTTTGCGCCGATTTCAATAATATCGTGAACATCCTTAACGATTGTTTTGGGGGTTATTCCGTGCCGAATATTATATTCCTCTTGAATAGACCTTCTTCGGTTGGTTTCGCGTATTGCGCGCTCCATAGAGGGCGTTACGCTATCAGCATACATTATAACCTCGCCGCCTGCATTTCGGCTCGCGCGGCCTATTGTTTGAACGAGAGAGGTTTCGCTTCGCAAAAAGCCCTCTTTATCGGCATCTAATATAGCCACAAGAGAAACCTCGGGTATATCTAGGCCCTCGCGCAAGAGGTTTATACCCACCAAGACATCAAACTCTCCAAGCCGCAAATCGCGAATAATTTCCATGCGCTCGATAGTATCAATATCATAGTGCATATATCTAACCCGAATTTCAAGGTTTTCTAAATATTCGGTTAGATTTTCTGCCATTTTTTTAGTAAGAGTTGTTATAAGCACGCGCTCTTTTTTCGCAACCCGCTTATTTATTTCGGATACAATATCATCAATTTGACCATCACTTGGCTTTACGGTTACAACAGGGTCTAAAAGCCCCGTTGGTCTTATAATCTGCTCAACTATTTTTTGCGAGTGCTCTTTTTCAAATTCACCCGGCGTTGCCGAAACGAAAACCGCTTGATTTATATGCTTATAAAACTCATTGAAGTTTAGCGGACGATTATCAAAAGCCGAAGGGAGTCTAAACCCATATTCAACAAGGTTTTCCTTCCTCGCCCTATCACCCGCAAACATTCCCCTCACCTGCGGCAAGGTTACATGAGATTCATCGACAAAAAGCAGAAAATCATCGGGAAAATAATCAAGCAGCGTTGAAGGGGTGCTTCCGGGGGCACGACGGCTTAAAACACGGGAATAGTTTTCAATTCCCTTACAAACGCCTATTTCACGCAGCATTTCAATATCATATTCTGTTCGTTGGCGGATTCTCTGCGCTTCAATAAGCTTATCGTTTTCATTGAAAAATTTTACCCGCTCGTTCATCTCCTCGTGAAGCTCCTTTAAGGCTTCCTCAAGCTTATCTTCGGGAACGATATAATGCGAGGCGGGATAAATGGCGGTATGGGATAAAAACTGCTTTACCTCGCCCGTTAGTGTGTTGATTTCGCTTATTCTATCAATCTCATCGCCGAAAAATTCAATTCTTAAAGCGTTTTCATAAGAGTAGGCAGGATAAATTTCAACCGTATCGCCGCGAACTCTAAACTTATTGCGAACAAAATTTATATCGTTGCGCTCATACTGCAAATCAACGAGCTTCCTTATAAGCTCATCGCGGCTTTTTTCCATTCCCGTGCGAAGTGATATTACCATATTGCGATAGTCAATAGGGTTACCCAAAGAATAGATACACGAAACCGATGCCACAATTATAACATCTCTACGCTCGGAGAGCGCGCAGGTGGCAGAGTGGCGAAGCTTATCTATCTCATCATTTATAGAGGAATCTTTTTCGATATAAGTGTCTGTCCCCGGGATATACGCCTCGGGCTGATAATAATCATAATAGGAAACAAAATATTCCACCGCATTCTCAGGGAAGAACTCGCGGAATTCACTACAAAGTTGTGCGGCAAGTGTTTTGTTGTGAGCAAGAACGAGAGTCGGGCGATTCACTTTTTCAATAATGTTTGCCATAGTAAAGGTTTTACCAGAGCCTGTTACACCTAATAAAACCTGCTCCTTATTACCCGCACTAATGCTTTTAACAAGCGCATCAATGGCTTGCGGCTGGTCGCCTGTTGGCTTATAAGCAGAATGCAAAATAAACTTGTCCATCTCGTTCACCTCGCTTTTAACAAAATTTCGACAAATATATTATACCACAAAATATTTTATAAGTAAATAATGATAGTATTGTAATTTTAAAAAAGCATAATACATTTTAGTTAAGTGTAAAGATTCAACTTGCAGCAAAACAAAACCCCACTTAAAAGTGGGGCTTAAAAACTTTTTTACTTTATTATTTACCATCATAGAGCAATTCAAAATAGAGCCACAAAACAGTATATCTATCCTTTAAATCCTTGGCAAACCAAACGGCATTTTCTATTTTTTCCTTGCCGTAAAGCTCATTAAAGTCCTCGATATTAAGGCCGATTTTATTTATGTAGCCAAGCATTTCCTCGGATTTGGGAGCTGCCGATAAAATCTCTTTGATTTGCGCCCAATTTTCGCTATATATTTGAAAGCGGTCGCTCTTATAAAAGCCTACTTTTTCTTGGAGCGCCAAAACCTCATCTGCAAGGCTATGATAAATTTTTTTGATTTCCTTTTCATATTGCTGGGCCGTTATACCTTTGGGGCTCACAGGTTTTTCTATATTAAGCAGCTGTTCACGAAGCTTTTGGGTATAATAAGCGGAATACAAAACATCGATACCATGTGCCAAATAGGGCTTATTTTCTAAAATTCCCGTTATCTCGAAAAAGTGAGAAAAATGATGCTCACTGCCCGAGGCCGGTCTTGAGCAATTAACATAGCTCATCAAAATTCCTACCGTTACCAGCGCTTCCATAAGCTTTGCAATTGCCTTCTTATCGCGCGATAAAATCTGCTCGGCAAGGTCTTTTGTCTCCTTTGTGCAAGCGAGTGTTTGGTTATAAACCCGCTCACAGAAATACTCCTTATTTACAAGCTCGCTCAGCCTCCAATCGTTAAGGCAGGAAAACTTGCCGACAATATCGCCATAGCCTGCGCGCAGCATCTCAATCGGTGCTTCGGAGAGCACCCTTGTATCTGCTATAATTGCCTTGGGAACGCGGGCGTTAACGGTCACCTTCATTCCATCGAGTATCATCGCGGCGCCCACCGAAGCATAGCCATCCATAGAAGGCGCGGTAGCCACAATATAGTAAGGCAAATCGTTAAAAAAGCTCACATACTTACACAAATCATTTATAACGCCCGAGCCTACACCGATTACAAGCTCGGTTTTATCAGTTATCGCTTTTTTAATTTTTTCTATGCTTTCTTCGTTTGGTATTAAAACATTTGTATTTGAGGTCAAAACGAGGTTGTTTTCTATTTTGTCCTCAAGCAGACTAAAAACCCTTTGACCGCAAACAGCAAAGGTGTTCTCATCGGAAACCAATAAGATATTATTATAAGCTGCACAAAGAACGGGCAGCTCCCTCGCGGCGTCCTCTTTAATCACAACTGCATCTATCGGGCATTTATGCTCCATACCGCATACACAGTTTTGAAATTCCTTATTCATTTTAGCAAAATCCATAAGTATTCTCCTTAAAAAATTTTTTAACAAATCACACTTAAAATTTATAATTTTTAAGCTGCTCTTCCCACTGCTCATCGGTTAGCTCCTCGAGAGTAGTTGACTTATAAGTGTTATAAATATTTTCGGTGATTTTTTTATACATTTTATCGGTATACAAGCGCTCTCTTATAGCAATTACGAGCATGGAAATTAAAAAAACCGCAAGCAATACCGCAGGTATTCCGTGGCGCCAATAAAATGCCGCGTTAAGCCCCCAAAGCCCCGAGAAATCGGTGACATGCATTCTCGACATAAAGCTAAAGAAGGCAAACGGCAGCGAGGCAAGCACAACTATATTACCTACTATCTTAAAGCGGACAAAATACAGCACTGCTCCCAAAATAAAAACCGCGGTGCAAAAAACGATGGTTATAAAAGCATTTCGAACTGCACCCCAATCGGCATTTCCGCTACTTATCATAAGCGCCACGCTCAAGATAAACATAAGTGACATAAGAATATAATATATTCCCGAAATAAAACCGAAAATCGCCAAGGTTTTATAAACAGTCCCATCAGTTTTGGCATAGTTAATACCATATTTTTCTTCGACCGCACGCACTCTTTTTATAACATTATCATATCTTTTCATTAAAGCACCTCGCTTACGGCAATTATACTCTAATTTATTGCTCTTGACAAGGGTTATTTAGAAATAATATAATTGTTTTGGTGATTTTATGGCTATTATAAATATTGTTATGGTTGAGCCCGAGATTCCGCAAAATACGGGCAATGTTGCAAGAACCTGCGCCGCTACAGGTGCGAGGCTTCATTTGGTAGGTCCCATGGGGTTTAAGATTGATGATAGAAAGCTCAAACGCGCAGGGCTTGATTACTGGCATTTCTTGGACATTACTTACTACGAGAACATAAATGAATTTTTTGAAAAAAACAAGGGCGGAAGCTTCTTTTATTTCACAACCAAGGGCAGACACACCCATTCGGACATTCCCTACCCCGATAATTGTTATCTGGTTTTCGGCAAGGAAACCAAGGGCTTACCCGAGCAGCTGCTTATTAAAAACCCCGAAAGCTGTGTTCGTATTCCGATGGCTAACGATATACGAAGTTTAAATCTTTCAAACTCAATTGCCATCGCGGTTTATGAGGCTTTACGCCAATGGAATTACCCGAGCCTTGAAAATTTTGGACAACTGCACAATTATAAATGGGAAGAGCTTGATTAATTCTGCAATTTTTCACCCAAAATATATGTTGAAAAATATATAAAATGTGGTAAAATATATATTGTAAAAAATTTAACAATCTTGAAAGGATGTATTAAAATGAACGCACTTAACAAAAAGACCGTAGACGATATTAATGTTAAAGGTCAAAAGGTTCTCGTTCGTTGCGACTTTAATGTTCCGCTCAAAAACGGCATTATAACCGACGAGAATCGCATCATTGCAGCACTTCCTACAATTAAAAAGCTTCTTGCTGACGGCGGCAAGATTATTCTTTGCTCTCACCTTGGCAAGCCGAAGGGTGAGCCCAAGCCTGAGCTTTCCTTGGCTCCCGTTGCAAAGCGTTTATCCGAGCTTCTCGGCAAAGAGGTTGTTTTTGCAGCCGATGATAATGTTGTTGGCGAAAACGCAAAGAAGGCTGTTGCCGATATGAAGGACGGCGACATCGTTCTTTTAGAGAATACCCGTTACAGAGCAGAAGAAACCAAAAACGGCGAGGCATTTTCTGCAGAGCTCGGCTCACTTGCTGATATTTTTGTTAACGATGCTTTCGGCACCGCTCACAGAGCTCACTGCTCAACCGTTGGTGTTGTATCCTATGTTAAAGAGGCTGTTGCAGGCTATCTTATCGGCAAAGAGCTTAAGTATTTAGGCAATGCCGTTGAAACCCCTGTTCGTCCCTTTGTTACCATATTAGGCGGTGCTAAGGTTGACAGCAAGCTTCCCGTTATCGAAAATCTTTTAACCAAGGCTGATACCCTTATTATCGGCGGCGGTATGGCTTATACCTTCCTTGCCGCTAAGGGTTACGGTGTTGGCACTTCACTTATCGATGAGACCAAGATTGATTATTGCCGCGATATGATGGCTAAGGCCGCAGAAAAAGGCATTAAGATTCTTCTTCCCATCGACTGCACAATCGTTAAGTCCTTCCCCGACCCGATTGATGCTCCTATTGAAATCGAAACCGTTGATGCAGATAAAATCCCTGCTGATATGATGAGTCTTGATATTGGTCCTAAGACTGCAGAGCTTTTTGCAAACGAGGTTAAGAATGCAAAGACTGTTGTTTGGAACGGACCTATGGGCGTATTTGAAAACCCGATTCTCGCTAAAGGCACAATGGCAGTTGCTAAGGCTATGGCTGAAACCGATGCTGTTACCGTTATCGGTGGTGGCGACTCTGCAGCCGCTGTTAACACCTTAGGCTTCGGCGACAAGATGACTCATATTTCAACCGGCGGCGGTGCTTCTCTTGAGTTCCTTGAAGGCAAGGAGCTTCCCGGCATTGTTGCCATGAACGATAAGTAATAAAACATTAAGCGGCTTTTTTAGCCGCTTAATTACTGTTAAAAAGGAGAATTTAAAATGAACAAAGCTAAAAGAACAGCAGTTATCGCCGGTAACTGGAAAATGAACAAAACCCCCGCAGAAACAACCGCTCTTATTAACGAAATGAAGCCTCTTGTAAAGGATGCTGACTGCAAGGTAGTGCTTTGCGTTCCCTTTATTGACATCCCTGCCGCTGTTGAGGCCGCAAAGGGCTCTAATATCGAAATCGGTGCCGAGAATGTTCACTTTAAGGCATCTGGCGCATACACAGGCGAAATCTCAGCCCAAATGCTCGTTGAATCGGGTGTTAAGTATGTTGTTATCGGCCATAGCGAGCGCCGCCAATATTTCGGCGAAACCGACCAGACCGTTAACCTTCGCACCCTTGCCGCTTTAAACGCAGGTCTTAAGGCTATCGTTTGTGTTGGTGAATCTCTTGAGCAAAGAGAACTCGGCTACACCGAAACCTTACTTAAGTATCAAACCAAGATGGCACTTACTAATGTTACTGCCGAGCAGCTTAAGAATGTTATCATTGCTTATGAGCCTGTTTGGGCAATCGGAACAGGCGTTACCGCTACTGCCGACCAAGCAGATGAGGGCAACGGCTTTGTTCGCGAGGCAATTGCAGAAGTTTACGGCAAGGATGTTGCCGAAACAGTTACTATCCAATACGGTGGCTCTATGAATGCTGCTAATGCAGACGAGTTGGTAGCAAAGGTGAATGTTGACGGCGGTCTTATCGGCGGCGCATCACTTAAGGCTCAAGATTTCTCTTGCATAGTAAAAGCCGCAAGCAAATAATAGGTGATAAAATGAAAAAACCAATAGTTTTAACTATAATGGACGGCTTCGGCTTCAACCAAGAGGTTTGCGGAAACGCAATCAAAGCCGCCTATACTCCCCGCCTTGATAATATTTTTGCCTCCTGCCCATCAACCCAAATCGGCGCTTCGGGAATGGATGTTGGTCTTCCCGATGGTCAGATGGGCAACAGCGAGGTAGGTCACACAAATATCGGTGCGGGCAGGGTTGTTTATCAAGAGCTTACCCGCATAACAAAGTCTATAACCGATGGTGATTTCTTTGAAAATCCTGCATTTTTAAGCGCTGTAGAAAACTGCAAGAAAAACGACAGTGCTCTACACCTTATGGGACTTTTATCCGATGGCGGCGTTCACTCGCACATTGAGCACCTTTACGGACTTATAAAGCTTGCAAAGCTACACGGTCTTGAGAGGGTTTACATCCACGCCTTACTTGACGGACGCGATGTTCCGCCTTCAAGCGCTGCAGATTTTATTGATGCGCTCCAATTAAAGCTTTTGGAAATCGGTTGCGGAAAGCTCGCTACCGTTATGGGTAGATTTTACGGTATGGACCGCGACAATCGCTGGGAAAGAGTCCAGAAGGCCTACGCCGCTTTAGTTTACGGCGAGGGCAATCAAGCCACTGATGCCGCCGCGGCTGTTCGCGAATCCTACACCATAAAGGATGAGGACGGAAAATTTATTACCGACGAATTTGTAATTCCTACAGTAGTGAGCCATACCGAGCGCATCAAATCGGGCGACAGTGTTATTTTCTTTAATTTCCGTCCCGACAGGGCGAGAGAAATCACACGCACCTTTGTTGACGATGATTTTGATGGCTTTAATCGCATCGGCGGCAGACAGAAGGTTTATTATGTTTGTATGACGCAATATGATGCTTCTATGCCGAATGTTGAGGTGGCCTTTAAGCCCGAGAGTCTTGAAAACACCTTAGGCGAGGTTCTTGCTAACAACGGACTTGCTCAGCTTAGAATAGCTGAAACCGAGAAATATGCTCATGTAACCTTCTTCTTTAACGGTGGCCGCGAGGTAATGTTTAAAGGCGAGGACAGAATTTTGGTTAATTCTCCCAAGGTTGCAACCTACGATTTACAGCCCGAGATGAGCGCAAACGAGGTTTGTGACAAGGTTTGCGAGGCCATTGAGAGCGGAAAATACGATGTTATTATCCTTAACTTTGCAAACTGCGATATGGTTGGCCATACAGGCTTTTTCGATGCGGCCGTAAAGGCGGTTGAAACGGTAGATACCTGCATTGGCAGAGTTGAGGACTCAACTCTTAAGATGGGCGGCGTTGTTCTCCTAACCGCTGACCACGGTAATGCCGACCGTATGCTCGACATTGACCAATCTCCCTTCACGGCACATACAACCAATCCCGTTCCGTTCACCGTGATTGGCTATGACTGCGAGCTTCGTGAGGGCGGCAGACTATGTGACATTTCACCCACTATTTTAAAGCTTTTGGGTATCGAGCAGCCTAAAAATATGACCGGTGAATCTCTCATTAAATAAAACACTATGAAAAATCAAAGCACTGCCGATTAAATCGGCAGTGCTATTTTATTCTAAAATATTACTCGTTATGAAATCTATGCCATAATCTATAAGCCTTTCGGCATCTCCTATAGAATCAACTGTCCAAGCGTTAACGAGTATTCCGTTTTTGTGACATTGCTCAATTACCTCGCGGCTACAAGCCGTATAATTTATATCGAGGTCCAAGTTGTTACTCTTGAGCACCTTTAATGTGTTTTTATTAAATTTGCTCACCAAATACTGCGCAGATACAGCTTTATCTATCTTTCTGATTTGCTTTAAATTTTCAAGCTCAAAGGAAATAAATATTGTTTGATTTTTATAATCAAGGGCTTGTATCTGCGAATATATCCCTGAAATGCTCTCGGCACTCATTTTGTTTTTAAGCTCCAATACAGCGACCTTTTCATACTGCTTACAAACATTGATATACTCGGCGAGTGTTGGCATTTTAAGAGTTTTATTCTCTTTATATTTTAGCTGTTCGAGCGCGTGAAGCTCGCTTTGCTCAACTAAAATATTTTTTTCCATTACTCTGCCCGTTATATCATCGTGAAAGATTACAAATTTACCATCACGCGTTATATGAACATCCGATTCGATACCGTAATACGAGCGGCTTCCTGCCGCAACAAAGGCGGGTATAGTGTTTTCTATTTCTACCCCGCTTAAGCCCCTATGAGCAATCATAAGTGTTTTTTTGCGATTTGTAAGCTTTATAGAATCATTATTCGGCATCCTTTTCACCCTTAATATGATTCATCACCCTATCCTCAAGCATTTGCATTGCGACTAAATTATGTCCGCCCTCGGGTATAATTATATCCGCGAACTTTTTACTCGGCTCAACAAACGCCTCGTGCATAGGCTTCACGGTTTCAACATACTGACTTATAACCGATTCGAGTGTTCGCTGACGCTTATTAACATCACGCTTTATCCTACGCAAAATTCTTATATCAGCATCGGTATCAACAAATATTTTAATATCCATCATATCGCGAAGCTCTTTATCGGCAAGGACTAAAATTCCATCAATTATAATCACCCTTGTGGGCAATATTATTTGGGTTTCATCGCTGCGGTCGTGAATAGTATAATCATAAACCGGAGCTTCGACCTCTCTACCGAGCCTAAGCGACCTTAAATGCTCTACGAGCAAATAGGTATCAAACGCCTCGGGGCAATCGTAATTGAGCCGAGCGCGCTCATCATAGGTTAGGCTATGGTGCGCCTTATAATAGTCATCGTGCTTTATAACAGTGACTTCGTTGCCGAATTTCTCCGATAAAATTCTCGTTATTGTGCTTTTGCCGCTACCCGAGCCGCCCGCAATACCGATTATTAGTATATCCTTCATTTTAAATACCTCTGCTTAGTTTGAACCTGTTGCACCAACCACACCGTAAATAAGCGGTTTTTGCTTTGGTTTTTTGTTAGATATTGTGATAGCTTCTCTATATTTTATTTCAGCATCTGCAAGAGCATTCTCACGATTTGTATAAAGAGTGCACAACACATCGCCTTTTTTAACATCATCGCCTGTTTTAAGCTTTATAATTATGCCTGCTTGGTAATCAATGCTATCTTCCTTTGAGGCTCTGCCCGCTCCTAAAACGACACCCGCCATACCGATACTTTCGGCATCCATAGCGGTGATATATCCATCGGCTTGCGATAAGACCTGTCTTTCAAATTGCGCTTTCGGGAAGCGCTCGGTATCTTCAATATAGCTAACATCTCCGCCTTGCGCGGCTATCCATTCCTTCATTTTTTCTAGCGCCGCACCGCTATCAAGTGCGCCTAACGCCATATTATAGGCTTCCTTTATGGGTTTTTTATAGATAAGGGACAGCATATTAGAGGCAAGTGCCAAGCATATCTCACGAAGGTCGGATATATTTTCTCCGCGAAGAACGGCTACGGCCTCAACAATTTCGTGTATATTACCAACGGCAAAGCCGAGAGGAGAGTCCATATTAGTAATAAGAGCTGCCATATTTTTACCACACAGCTCGCCTATGCGAACCATTTTTTCGGCAAGCTCCTCGGCTTGCTTCGGAGTTTTCATAAAGGCTCCCGAGCCGACCTTGACATCGAGCACAATAGATTTTGAGCCTGCGGCAAGCTTTTTACTCATAATGCTTGAGGTTATAAGCGGAATGCTATCAACCGTTGCTGTAACATCGCGCAGCGCATAAAGCTTTTTATCCGCCGGAGTTAAATTTCCGCTTTGTCCGATTATAGCCATACCGACTTTATCTATTTGTTCAATAAACTCCTTTTCCGTAAGCATGGATTTATATCCCGGAATTGACTCAAGCTTATCGACCGTGCCGCCTGTATGACCAAGTCCCCTACCCGACATTTTTGTAACCTTACCGCCGCAAGAAGCAACGATAGGTGCGACTATAAGTGAGGTTTTATCTCCTACACCGCCTGTGCTATGCTTATCGGCAGAAAGCTCACCAAAGCGGGACAAATCTACCGTATCGCCCGATTTTGCCATCGCATCGGTAAGTGTTGCGATTTCTCTATCGGTCATACCCTTAAAGTAGACCGCCATAGTAAAAGCAGACGCTTGATAATCGGGTATACTGCCACAGGTGTAGCCCTCTATAAAGAAACGGATTTCCTCATCGGTTAGCTCGCCGCCGTTTCTCTTTTTTTGCAAAATATCATACATTCTCATAAAAAAACCTCGCTAAAAAGGACACAATAATCTTTAATATTGTGTCCCTTTTTTATGTTATCTTGCGCCCTTATCGTAGGGAATACCCTCCGCCTTAGGTGCTCTTGATTTTTTAGAGGTAAATGCAAGAACAATTAAAACGGTTACATAGGGTATAAGATTGTAAAAATACATCGGTAGACCTAAATCCTTAAGCAGATACACTCCATCGCCGTTTAAATCGAGGAAGGTATATGTTGGACCTATACATTTTAAGAGTCCGAAAAGCAGAGAGCCAAGCGCAATTCCAAGCGGCTTCCAATTGCCGAAAATCATAATTGCAAGTGCCAAAAAGCCCATTCCTGCAACCGTTCCCTCGCAGGTTCCGCCTGCAACCGTTGCGATATAGATATATCCGCCCATTCCTGCAAGCGCACCCGAAATGGTGGTTCCGAGATACCTCATTTTATAAACATTAATGCCAACACTATCAGCGGCCTGCGGATGCTCACCGCACGCGCGCAAGCGAAGACCGTATTTTGTTTTATAAACAAGAATTGATAGGACAACAAACAAGGCAATCGCTATAAAGGTTGATATATACGCCTTATCAAAGAAAATCTTTCCAACTGCCGACATATCATCGTTTAAAATAACGAAGCCAATATCCTTAGGCATAACAAGCTTATCCTGCATAAAGAAAACCTTTATGAAGAAAAGCGTTATTGCAGGGGCTAAAAGGTTAAGTGCCGTGCCGCCTATGGTTTGGTCTGCCTTGAGTTTAATGGCTGAGAAGGACAGCAGTAATGAAAACAACGCGCCCGCAAATGCCGCTACAAGCATTGCCAACACAAACACAAGCTGCGGCTTATCGGCCAATATATCGTTCATTTGAAAAATATAAACAAAGAATGCACCGATAAACGAGCCGAAAATCATTATACCGTCAAGAGCTATGTTTATAATACCGCTTCGTTCTGCAAACATACCCGCAAGGGCAACTATCAAAAGAGGAATTGCATAAATTAGGGTTTTTTGAATTAAAAATACCATTATTTATCGCCCTCCTTCTTTTCGAGCTGGCCTATTCGCTTGATTTCATTATCACGCTTACGCGATAAAATATCTCTGATAAGCTTTGAGAAGCCTGCAAAATAGATAATCATCGCAACGATTAAATCAGAAACATATTCATTAAACGCGGTATAGCCTGCAAGGTTGAAGCCGCCCTTATCAATATAGCGAAGGAAAACCGAGCTGAATATTACGCCAAGCGGATTATTGCTTGCAAGCAGCGCCGTTGGTATTCCGTTAAAGCCTTCCGAGGGGAGCATACTATATGTGTTCCACAAAAAGTCGTTCTTACCGTTTAGATACCAAAGCGCCGCACCGCCTGCGGCAAGGCCGCCTGCAATTGCCATTGATAAAATGATATTGCGCTTCTCGTTCATACCTGCATATTTAGCGCCGTGCTTATTAAAGCCGCAAG
Organism: Acutalibacteraceae bacterium; assembly: GCA_045589375.1. Lineage (GTDB taxonomy): Bacteria > Bacillota > Clostridia > Oscillospirales > Acutalibacteraceae > UBA737. The sequence goes on from JAZNOY010000035.1 coordinate 46,087, forward strand.
CCTTAAGCTCATAGCCGAAGGTGGTTTTATTAATAACAATATACATAATTATTGCAATCACTATTACCACGAAGATGCTAATATCAATATTGGAGCCGGGGAATAATTTACCAAGGCCAAGCTTTGGAGTGGACACGCCGTTTGTATAGGTAGGTCTTATAAACTTTGTTTTGGTTTCGGCTATATTAATATAGCGTTCGCCCGTGGCATTAAACACCCAGCTTACAACATTTGCCGCTATCCAGTTGGTCATAATACAAACTATAACCTCGTTTACATTGAAAAGCGCCTTAAACAGTCCCGGTATTGCGCCCCAAAGCATACCGCTTACTATTCCTGCTAAAAAGGCGAGAAGCCAATATAGGAACGCCACAAAGGCACCTTCGGGCTTTGGAACAGAGAGTGCTACTAAAAGCGATGTCATCGCGCCCATCAAATACTGTCCCGGTGCGCCGATATTAAACAAGCCTGTTTTAAATGCAATTGCAACCGACAAGCCGGTCATCATAAGCGGTGCCGACTCAAGCAGCATATCGCCGAGATTAAATAGTATATCACCTATATTACCGCTCGAAAATGGTCCGCCTAAAATTATGAAAAGTCCTGAAAAAGCATCGGAAAATGGGATATCATGTGCAAAAGCGGCAAGCAAAATGAGCACCAATGCTCCAACCAAAAAGCCGCCGAATATACACACAAGCGAGGATATAATGGATTTGGTTGAATCCTTCGCAAGCATCTTTGAAAAGGTGTTCTTATTCATTTTCTATCCCCTCCCTATCCTGTCTTTTAGCGCCTGCCATATAAAGTCCTAATTCTTCAACCGTTGTTGTTTTAGGATTTAGCTCGGCAACAAGCTCGCCCTCGAACATAACAAGTATTCTATCCGAAATGCTCATTACCTCATCAAGCTCTAAGGAAACCAACAAAACGCCTACACCATCATCGCGAGATTTAACTATGCTGTTATGGATATTCTCTATTGCGCCGACATCCATACCTCTTGTTGGCTGAACTGCAACGAGCAGATTATGCTCTCTTGCAAGCTCTCTCGCAACGATAGCTTTTTGCTGATTGCCGCCCGACATACTCCTTGCGGCAGTAATACTGCCCTGTCCTGAGCGAACATCATATTCGTCTATTAGTTTATCAGCATAATTCTTAACTGCCTTAAACTTTATAAAGCCTTTACTTTGAAATTCGGGCTCAAAATATCTTTGAAGCACCATATTTTCGCCGAGTGTATAGTCAAGAATCAAGCCGTGCTTATGTCTATCCTCGGGAATATGGCTCATACCGTGCGTATTCCTATAACGGATGGTTTTGCCGGTTACATTTTCGCCGTTTAGCCAAATTTCGCCGCCATCGGCCTTTTCAAGACCTGTAAGCGCGTGGACAAACTCGGTTTGACCGTTTCCGTCAATTCCCGCAATACAAACTATTTCGCCCGCGCGAACATTCAGAGAAACATTATTAACCGCTAGTTTTTTATGTAATTTACTCTTAACCGAGAGGTTTTTAATTTCTAAAACAGTTTCGCCCGTTTGAGCCTCCTGCTTATCGACCACAAATTTAACATCTCTGCCGACCATCATTCGAGAAAGCTCCTGCTTTGTGGTTTCGCTAATGTTTACCGTTCCTATTCCCTTGCCCTTTCTAAGCACGGTGCAACGGTCGGCAACCGCCATAATCTCATTAAGCTTATGGGAAATAAACAGTATTGATTTACCCTCTGCCGCAAGATTACGCATAATCTGCATAAGCTCATCTATTTCTTGAGGGGTTAAAACCGCAGTGGGCTCATCAAAAATTAAAATCTCATTATCGCGATAAAGCATTTTTAAAATTTCGGTGCGCTGCTGCATACCAACGGTTATATCCTCGACCAATGCATCGGGGTCTACATTAAGGCCATAGCTTTCCGAAAGCATTTTTATCTTTTCACGAGCCGCGGTTTTTTTGAGAAAGCCGAACTTATTAGGCTCAACGCCTAAAATAATATTATCAAGCACGGTAAAAACATCGACCAATTTGAAATGCTGATGCACCATACCTATGCCTAAATCATTAGCATCGTTAGGATTGTTTATGGTGACTGCCTCACCATTTTTATAAATCTGACCGCCATCGGGCTGATAAATACCGAAAAGCACACTCATAAGGGTTGATTTTCCTGCACCGTTTTCACCAAGCAGAGCGTGGATTTCACCCTTTTTTAGCTGAAGCGTTATATCATCGTTAGCCTTGATACCCGGAAATTCTTTAACAATGTTACGCATTTCGATAATATAGGGCGATTTTTCTTTTGTGGCGGATAATACCTTTTCGTTTTCAACACTCATCAGCGTTTTCTCCTTTTTGTTTGATTACAGCTGCATTTTCCTTCAACATAATTCTCATTATACCAAAGGAAAACGCAGTTATTTTTAAAAGAGGGCGGATTCCAAAGGAACCGCCCTCCCATAGAAAATTCAAATATTACTCAAATACTACAGTAACCTTTTCAAGACCTTCTTTTAGCCAATCTCCGTTGTTTGCATTTTCAGGAGTTTCAGCCTTAGGAACGATAGTGCCGTCCTTAATCTTAGCAAAGAGGGCATTATACTGCTCAACTGTGAAGTTCTTCATAGACCAAGTATCAGTGGGAAGACCTGTTGCATTCTCAGCAGCGCCGAGGTTTTGAGCCTTATCAGCAAGCTCTGCATCCCATTTATTATCATAGAACTGACCAAGAACCTGCTCAACGGATACGCTAAGTCCCTTAACGGCACTTGTTATAACCTGAGTGGATTCGTGTGACTGGTCAACGTCAACGCCGATTATTCTTGCATCCGGATACTCAGCAGCAGCTGACTTAACGGAATCGAACATAGAACCGCCGCAAGCGAAAACAACCTCAGTGCCGTTAGAATACCAACCGGCAATCTGGGTTTGAAGCTCGGTAGAAGCAGAGAAAGCATCGCCGAACTTATAGCTGTAATTTACAGTAACATCTACATCCTTTTCTTTAGCAGCAGCCTCTGCGCCTTGAACAAAGCCATAGCCGAAGCGATTGCAAGCGGGGTTAGTTCCGCCGCCACCACCTGTGTAACCAAGCTTGGTGTAGCCATCCATAACGGCGGCATAGCCTGCGAGATAGCCTGATTCCTGCTCTTTATAAACGATAGCAGTTACATTCGGAAGGCCCATTGCCCAACCATCAACGAAAACAAATTTAACTTCGGGGAATTCCTTTGCTACTGTTTCCATAGCAGTTGCCTGAAGGAAGCCGGGGGCAACGATGATTTTAGCACCGTTGTTAACAGCCTGCTTCATAGCTGCGATACGGTCGTTATCCGAAGCGTCAGAACCATTAGCGGGCTGATAATACTTATAGGAAATATCGTTGGCCTCAGCGTATGCCTTAGCGCCTTCGTATGTTCCCTGATTGAAGCCCTTATCCATCAACTGACCTACATCGGTAACAATAGCGATTTCATAGGTTGCCTTTTCGCCGCAGCCTGCGAGGGCTAAAACACCCAGCATCAAAACTGCGCAAAGAATAATGCTTAATACCTTTTTCATTTTGACTCTCCCATCCTTTAATAAACATAATTGTGTGTATAAAATACACCTTAATAATAATACAACAAAAGTGCGAGTGTGTCAACAGCATTTAATTAAATTTTAACAAAATTTATTAAGATTTATTATTTTTTTTGGCTATTTATTATAATCACATAAATTCTTTATTAAAAGCGAGAGGCAAAAGCTCTTCGAGGGTATATTCCTTATAATCGCCCTGCTCATTTTGAACTATCAAAATTTTAAAGTCCTTTGTGCAAAATTCGGACATTACCTGCCTACATACGCCGCAAGGAGGGAACGCGGCATTAACCTCTCCGTTTTTACCGCTTGCAACGGCAATTGCCGAAAATTCGTTTTTGCCCTCGCTTATAGCCTTAAAAAACGCCGTGCGTTCAGCGCAAACCGTTGGTGTGAAGGATGCGTTTTCGATATTACAACCGAAAAACACCTCTCCCGATTCGGTAAGCAGTGCCGCCCCCACGCGACAGTTAGAATACGGCACATAGGCGCGATTCATTGCATCTATTGCACCAAGACATAATTCCTTCTTATCCATAAAAGGCTCCCTATTTTTTTATTTTTCCAAGAAAGCTTGCGCCCTGACACTCATAATCTACGCCCAAATATTCCGCAACCGTTGCGGCTATATCGGCAAAGCTTTCAAGAGTTCCTAAATTTCGAGGCGCAATCGAGTTACCGTAAACCAAAAGAGGTGTATACTCTCTTGTATGGTCGGTGCTGTTATCGCCGGGGTCACAGCCGTGATCTGCAGTTATTAGCAATATATCATCCTTTTGCATATTTTGAGTAAAGTCTGATAGCCAATCATCAAACTGCGAAAAGGCATTTGCATATCCATCTATATCCTGACGGTGACCGTAAAGCATATCAAAATCAACCAAATTAATAAAGCAAAGTCCCTCAAAATCCGTTTTGAGCGCCTCCATAGCCTTTTGCATACCCTCATTATTTGAATGGGTAAACTCATATTTTGTAATACCCTTACCGGCAAATATATCATAAATTTTTCCGATTGCCCAAACGGTCTTTTGACTATCCTTAATTGCATCAAGGACTGTATCGGCAGGTGGCTCAAGCGAAAAATCGTGACGATTTGCGGTGCGCTTGAAATTGTCCGACTTATCGCCAACAAAAGGTCTTGCAATAACCCTACCAACTGCGTGCTCGCCAACTAAAATTTCCCTTGCTTCTTTACAATATTCATAAAGGGTTTCTATCGGCAAGACCGCCTCATTTGCCGCAATTTGAAAAACACTATCCGCAGAGGTATAAACAATCAAATCTCCGCTTTTTAAATGCTGTTCGCCATAATCGCGAATGACATCGGTGCCCGAATAGGGTTTATTACAGAGCACTCCCCTACCCGTTGCGGCAGAAAACTTATCGAGTATTTCCTTTGGAAAGCCATTTGGGTAAGTGGGCATCGGCGAATTAGAAACTATACCCGCTATTTCCCAATGACCGATAGTAGTATCCTTGCCCTTTGAGGCTTCGCTAACACGGGCAACCGCGGCGGTTGGCGCCTTTGCTTTTTCGATATAATCAACACCGTCGATATTTCCGAGCCCCATTTTTTGAGTGGTCGCACACGAAAAGCGGTCAGATGCGGATATTCTTTTAAGAGTGTTACAATCACGGTCGCCAAAGCTTGCGGCATCAGGCATTTCGCCTATACCGCAGGAATCTAAAACAATTATGAAAGCTCTTTTCAATATTATTCTCCTTCAAGTGCTACCGCTGTTTCAAGCGCTAGCTCCATCATATCGGTAAATGAATTTTGGCGTTCCTCAGAGGTTGTTTCCTCACCTGTTAGTATATGGTCGGAAATGGTGCAGATTGCAAGGGCATTTTTACCCGCCTTTGCAGCATTCATATACAGCGCTGCAGCCTCCATTTCTATTGCCATAACGCCCATTTTGCTCCAAGCGGGAGTTGAGCGCATTTCCTTTGGAAGCGCTGATTCATCGGTATAAAAGGTATCTGATGAAAGCAGGTTACCAACATGGAACTTAAGCTCCTTTTTCTCGGCTATATCGGTGCAGGCTTTAAGCATTTTATAGCTGCAAATCGGAGCAAGTGTTCCGGGCAGGCCAAACTGATGAGCGTATCTCGAATTGGTTGACGCGCCCATACCTATAACAATTTCTCTGATTTTTATATCGGGGCTTATAGCACCCGCCGAGCCTATTCTCATAATATTTTCTACGCCGAAAATATTATAAAGCTCATACGAATAAATGCCTATAGACGGCATTCCCATTCCGCTCGCCATAACCGAAACGCGTGTGCCCTTATAATAGCCTGTATAGCCTTGGATACCGCGGACATTATTGACAAGCTTCGCATCACTCAAAAAGTTTTCGGCAATAAATTTTGCGCGCAGAGGGTCTCCCGGCATAAGCACGGTTTTTGCAAAATCACCCGGTTTTGCATTAATATGAGGAGTCGGATATGCTGGCATTTTCATTCTTCCCTTCATTATTTTCTTGAGCCTTAACAAGCTTAACTATTCGGCTTGTTCCAAGGCGCGATGCGCCTAAGTTTATAAATTCCTCGGCATCGGCAATTGATGATATTCCGCCTGCCGCTTTAATTTTAACATGGGGCTTAACATATTTTGCAAAAAGCTCAACATCGTGCAGCGTAGCTCCCGAGGTTGAAAAGCCGGTTGAGGTTTTAATATAATCGGCACCCGAAAGCGAAACGAGCTCACACATTTTGATTTTTTCTTCATCGGTTAGCAGACAGGTTTCAATAATTACCTTAAGTAGTTTTCCGCCGCAGGATTTTTTAATCAATTTAATTTCATTTAAAATTTCATCGTATCTTTTATCCTTAAGCCACCCGATATTGATTACCATATCAATCTCGTCGGCGCCGTTTTTAACCGCGTCCTCGGTTTCAAAGCATTTAACGGCAGTAGTGCTATAACCGTTTGGGAAGCCGATTACGGTGCAGATTTTAAGCCTATCGCCAACATATTCCTTGGCGCTTTTAACAAATGATGCAGGTATGCAAACCGAGGCGGTCGAATACTTAATACCATCATCACAAATGGCTTTAATTTCCTCGGAGGTTGCAGTTTGCGAAAGCAGAGTATGGTCAACCTTTGATAAAATTTCTTTAATATCCATAATATTATCTTCCTTCCTTTATGAGAGCATTATAGCATTTATAGCACATACCCTCATATCTATCATTTCCGCCTATACATATTTGGTCGCCCTCGACAATAATTTTGCCGTTATCATCAAATCTTGCATTAACCGTTGCCTTTCTGCCGCAACGGCATATAGACTTAATCTCGGTTATACTATCTGCAATTTCAAACAAGCGCTTACTGCCGGGGAAAAGCTTGGTTTGAAAATCTGCGCGCAAGCCGAAGCAAAGCACAGGAACATCATAGCTATCAGCTATTTCCTTTAATTCATCGACCTGCTTTTCGCTTAAGAACTGACACTCATCGCAAATTATAACCTCTATTTCGCTCTTTTCTAAATCGTTGAGATAAAGCTCTAAAATATTATCCTCTTCACGAACAGCGACCGCAGGCGCGTGCAGACCTATTCTTGAACGCACCTCGGTGATAATCTCACCGCTTTCGGAAAGCACATCATCACGATTATCCGTAGCCGGTTTTATGAGCTTTACCCTCTTGCCCTTTTCCTCATAATTAAATTTAGTCATAAGCGCTTGCGCGGTTTTTGAGCTGCCCATCGCGCCGAATTTAAAATAAAGCTTTGCCATAGCAGTTCTCCTTGCATTTTCTTTTATATTCTCATTCTAACACAAAAGAATGAAAAATAAAAGCAAAAAATCACTCAGCGTCCGCTGAGTGATTTTTATTTTAATCTATTCTTTCTTTACCGAAGAAATATATTGCAACTGTTCCCTTTCCGCAATGCGAGGCTATAATAGTTCCTATATCAAAAATTTTTATATCCTCAAGCTCGGGAAACTGCTTTAACATTTCATCGCGAGTCGCCTCGGCTTCTTCAAGACAGTTTGAATGGCTTATGAAGCATTTGCCTGTAAGCTTTCCGTCAACCGAAGATTCCCGCACGGCATCAATGGTTTTTTGCATCGCATTTTTTTTGCCGCGAACCTTATTATATGCTTCAATGCTTCCCTTTCTTACAAGCTTCATAATAGGGCATATACCCAAAATAGTCGCCGCAGTAGCCGCAACACCCGAAACTCTGCCGCTACGCTTAAACATTGTAAGGTCGGTTGAGTAAAAATGGTGTTGAACCGAGAAGCGAGCTTTTTGAGCCCACTCGGCAACCTCCTCCATACTCTTACCCGCATCACGCATATCTGCTGCCTCATCAACAAAAAGACCGTAACCCGACGAGCCGCAAAGTGTATCAATAACAATTATTTTTTTATCGGGATATTCGGCACGGATTTTTTCTGCCGCCGCATAGGCGTTGTTTACCGAAGGGGTAAGCCCTGAGCTAAAAGCAAGATGCAAAACATCGCCCTTTTGGATAAGTTCCTTGAAAAATTCATAATATCTATACTCATTAATCTGCGATGTTGAGGGAAGTCTGCCCTCATCTATCGCCTTATAAAAGTTTGGCAGCGCCTCGGCGTCGCGAAGCATATCATCAACATACTCCTCGCCATCAATTAAGTAGGTGTAGAACAGCACGGGGATATTACGACCGTCAATATAAGAGAACGGAACATCCACCGTTGATTCACAAGATAAAATAAAGTTTGTTTGCATAAGATAACCTCACTGTTTTTTATGCGAAATACTCGCTAATATAAAGCTATCACAAAAAAATATTATTTGCACCCTACTATAAAATTTTTCATCTCTACCAAAGATTTTTCAGAAAGTAGAGGAAAATCGGTCGCTCTACTGCGAGTAGAACGACCGATTAAATCATTTTTCGGTAACTACGCTTATGTCATTTTCATCAATTTCAAAGGTTATATCACCGTTTATATCAGTTCTATAAACCTCGATATCTTGCTTTTCAAAGCGCGTTAGGGTTTCCTCGTGAGGATGGGAGTATTGATTGCCCTCACCGCAGGAAACGACCGCATACTGAGGACTGCAGGATTCTAAAAACGCGGTTGTGCTTGAATACTTACTACCGTGATGCCCTGCTTTTAAAACATCGCAGTCGAGGTTTAATTTTTCCTCGAGCAATCTTGCCTCTGCCGATTTTTCGGCATCTCCCGTGAACAAAAACTTTCGTTCTCCGTTTCTAACCATTGCAAAAACCGAACGGTCGTTTTCATCCTCTTCATCATAGAAATAAGCAAGCACGGTTATATCAAAGTCGCCGACACTCATATTCATTCCCTGAACAGCTGTATAACACTCTGCGCCCTCGCTCTTAACACGCGAAGCAAAGGTCCTGATTTCTTCTTTGGCTTCGGTTTTAGCGATATCGGGAATGATGAGGTTATCTATCTTGAACTTTTCGCCTATTGCATCCATAGCACCGATATGGTCATCGTGACCGTGCGAAAGCATCATCACATCAACTTTTCTAACGCCTGAAAGATACAAATGCTTACCGAGCATATTGCTACATTCGGGTGTTCCCGTATCAATTACTGCCGTTTTACCGTTGCTATGTATAAGCGCGCTATCGCCCTGACCGACATCAATAAAACGCACATAATCAGAAGCCGTTTCGGAGTTTAATCCAAGACCGAAAAAGGCGCGGATTTCGGTTGCCGATGGTATATTATTAGAATTAGAAAAGCTGATAATAATCCAAACCACCGCGGCAGCCGTTACGATAACCAGCAAAAATTTTAAAATCGTTAACTTGATTTTTCTCATTCTTCGGTTGCTTCCTGCTCCATAAGCTGTTCAGGAGTTATGAGCACCTTACGCGGTTTTGAGCCCTCATAGGGACCTACAACGCCACGCTCCTCCATCTCATCAACGATACGCGCAGCACGAGCATAGCCGAGCTTTAGCTTACGCTGCAATAGCGAAGTAGACGCTTGGCCATTCTCAACAACCACCCTTATCGCATCCTTGAGCATCGGGTCTTCATCGGGAGCATCCTCAGCGAGTCCTGTTTTCTTTTGCTTTTCGATAGCGGCCTGACGCTCAATCTCAACCATAACATTATCGTCATATTGAGCGCTTGCGCCCTTTTTCACGAACTCAACAACCCTCTCGACCTCTTCATCGCTTACAAAGCAGCCCTGAACTCTTTTGGGCTTATTAGACCCTGCCGGACTAAAGAGCATATCGCCTCTACCGAGAAGCTTTTCGGCACCTGCGGCATCAAGAATGGTTCGACTATCAATCTGCGAAGAAACCTCGAAAGCAATACGGCTCGAGATATTCGCCTTAATAACGCCTGTTACAACATCAACCGATGGGCGTTGGGTTGCGATAAGCAAATGCATACCTGCGGCTCTTGCCTTTGCGGCAATACGGTTAATTGAATCCTCTACCTCGTGAGGCGCAGTCATCATAAGGTCGGCAAGCTCATCAACAATGATAACTATTTGAGGCATTTTTTCAACCTCAGGCTCATCAACAAGCCCCTCTACAACCTTATTGTAACCCGCTATATCCCTAACTCCGCGGTCGGCAAACATCTGATAACGCTTTTCCATTTCGCTAACCGCCCAGCCGAGTGCGCCTGCGGCCTTTCTCGGCTCGGTAACAACAGGAACGAGCAGATGAGGAATACCGTTATACACGCTGAGCTCTACTACCTTCGGGTCAATCATCAAAAGCTTAACCTCTTCGGGTGAAGCCTTATAAAGCAGACTGATTATAACGGAATTAATACAAACCGATTTACCTGAGCCTGTTGCACCCGCTATAAGACCGTGCGGCATTTTAGAAATATCCGCAACAACAACATTGCCTCCGATATCCCTACCCATAGCCACGGTGAGCTTGCTCTTTGAAGCAGTAAAGGCGGGAGATTCAATGATTTCTCTTACGCCGACAATTGCGCTCGCTTTATTGGGAACCTCAATACCTACTGCCGCCTTATTTGGAATAGGTGCTTCTATTCTGACACCTGCAGTAGCAAGGTTTAAAGCAATATCATCGGCAAGGCTTGTGATTTTACTAATCTTAACGCCCGCTCTCGGCTGAAGCTCATATCTCGTTACAGTCGGTCCGCGGCTTATATCGACAACTCGGGTTTCAACGCCGAAGCTTCTTAGGGTTTCTACTAGGTTCTCAGAGGTGCTCTCAAGCTCTGCGGCAAGAGTTTTGCCATCTACGCTATTGCGCTCATCAAGCAGCGTTAGCGGTGGCGGAATATAGCCTATATATTTGCTTTCGTTTTCGGATATTGTAGCCGCCATCTCGTTGGTTTCTTTTTCAAAATCAACCTCGATTTTTTCCTCGGCGCCAACGCCATCAGAGTCCTTCCGAGCGGCCCTTATAGCGGCACTTATAGCCTCATCGCTATCGTCGAGCTTTTCCTTGGCGTTCTTTTTAGCCGATTCATCATCATCGTAATATGTATCAACAAGCTTTTGCTGCTTTTCCTTGAGTGTTTCTTTTTTACGGCGACGCTTATCGGGTTCATCTACAGGGATATCCACATTAAAGCCCTTTATGATTTTGAGCTGCTTTTCTTCCCTTTTTTCTTTTTCGTTATAATGCTCACTCATTGCCTGATAAGCACTACCCGCCTGCTCCGAAACGGTTTTAACAGGCTTTGCTATTGCTTTAAAGAGGGTTATAAGCCCTGTGCCTGTTATTATCATAAGGAATACAAATATTAAAAGAATTATGGTAATTATGGCGGGGGTTTTACCGAAAGCCGCACAAATGGGATGAGAAATAAGCGCGCCTAAAATTCCGCCGCCCTTAATTGCGGTTTCGACCGACTCGCCTGCTTCCCATAAAATCTCTATATGCTCTGAAAAGGTAAGTCCCTCACCGAAGTTGGCAAAAGCATCAACGCAAGCGCCAATAAGTGTTCCCAAAACGCCTGCTTCTATTACCTTTGCATTGGTTGAATTAGAGCTCATATCCATTGCCGCCATAACAGCCACAAAGCCCAACAAGAAGGGATAAACATAGGCGGTTATACCAAAAAGTCTAAACATAAGGTTATGTAAATGAGTCCAAAGATTTTCTCCCCTTATGAAAACTATGCACATCAATAACACCGCAACCGCAAACCATATAACAGCGCTAAGCTGCCTTGATGCCGTCGCCTTCTTTTGAGATTGGGTATTTTTACTCTTTTTCCTTGCCATAAACACTCTCCATTACAGTATGCCGGCAAAGCCGACATACCATTATTTATTTTCAATCATATCATAAAGACATTCTATAACCGAGTTTAACGAGCCGACACTATCGATGAGTCCCTCATTTACTGCTTGCTCTCCTGTGAGCACCGTTCCCACATCGGTGACGAGCTCCCCTGTATTCATCATCATTTGAGAAAAACGCTGTGCCGAAATCTTTGAATTTCTCACTACAAAATCGGTTATTCTACCCTGCATCCGCTCAAAATGATTCATCATTTGAGGAACACCTATTACCAAGCCGTTCATTCTAACGGGATGAATGGTCATAGTAGCACTCGGTGCAATAAAGGAGCTTTTAGCCGAAACTGCAAGCGGAACACCGATTGAATGGCCTCCACCCAAAACAAACGACACGGTGGGCTTACTCATACCCGAAATAAGCTCGGCAAGGGCAAGACCTGCTTCAACATCACCGCCTACGGTATTGAGAATAATCATAAGGCCTTCTATCTCCTTACTTTCCTCAACCGAAACAAGCTGCGGTATTATATGTTCATACTTTGTAGCCTTACTTTGCTCGGGTAAAATATTGTGGCCTTCAATCTCGCCTATTATAGTAAGACAATAAATTTTATGTTTACCCTCAAAGGCACTGACGGAGCCCAGCTCCTTTATTATTTCAAGCCCATCATTTTCTTTATCGCTTTCAAAATTATTTCCCTTTTCAGACATCATATCGCCTCCAAATATATTATTTGAAGGAATGATGCAAGCAATACATTATAATTATACTATTTTTAATTATTTTTTGCAAGTGCTATGATAAAAAATAAAGCCGCACAGTTTGTGCGGCTTTATGAAGCGAAATTAGTTGCAAATAGTGATTTCGGTGTCCTTATCAAAGAGATGAATCTTTGCAGTATCAAAAGCAATCTTAATCTTATCACCGGGACGAGCGGTATTGGTAGGAGCAACGCGAGCGTTGATAGCCTGACCTTCACAGTTCATATAAAGATAGGTTTCAGCACCCATAAGCTCGGTAACCTCAACATCTGCTTCAACAATACCATCGGTATGAACAGCGAGAAGGTCCTCCTCATTATGAACATGCTCAGGACGAATACCCATAATGATTTCCTTATCAGCATAAGGCTCTAAAACGCCATCCTTATTTTTATCAGCAGGAAGCTTAACGCGATACTTAACGCCTGCTCTGGTCTTAGTATCCTCTGAACCAAACTCAACATAGAAATCCTTGCCATCCTTGATAAGCTTGGACTCGATGAAGTTCATCTGAGGAGAGCCAATGAAGCCTGCAACGAAAAGGTTGCAAGGATACAAATAAAGGTTTTGAGGAGTATCAACCTGCTGAACAAGACCGCTCTTCATAACTACGATACGGGTTCCCATTGTCATAGCTTCGGTTTGGTCATGGGTTACATAGATAAAGGTTGTTCCAAGACGCTGATGGAGCTTTGAAATCTCGGTGCGCATTTGAGCACGAAGCTTAGCATCCAAGTTAGAAAGCGGCTCATCAAGCAAGAATACCTTAGGCTCACGAACGATAGCACGGCCGAGAGCAACACGCTGACGCTGACCACCTGACAAAGCCTTAGGCTTACGCTCAAGAAGATGCTCGATATCAAGAATTCTTGCAGCCTCTTCAACGCGGCGCTTGATTTCATCCTTCGGTGTTTTGCGAAGCTTAAGACCGAAAGCCATATTATCAAACACGGTCATATGAGGATAAAGCGCATAGTTCTGGAAAACCATTGCGATATCACGGTCCTTAGGTGCAACATCGTTTACAAGACGGTCACCGATATAAACCTCACCATCGGAAATTTCTTCAAGACCCGCAACCATTCTAAGAGTTGTGGACTTACCGCAACCCGAAGGACCAACGAGAATGATGAACTCTTTATCCTTGATTTCAAGATTAAAATCCGAAACAGCCGTTACACCGCCGGGGTATCTTTTGTAAACATTTCTTAGGGATAAGCTTGCCATATTTATAGGCCTCCTATTTTCTACATTTAATTCTTTGTTATTATACCAAACAATTACAACAATTGCTATTGCTAATTCAACTAACTTTTATAAACACATTTTGTTTAAAATTCATAAGTATTCTTTTTAATACTATTCGCAAGGTAGATTTTGTCAAATTCCATACATTCGCCCTCATTCAAACCCTGCGGAATGGTAAGTTCCCCTATCGCCTCACGGTGAAGCTCCCGAACGCCTAAACCAACCGTTCCAAACATCCGTTTTATCTGATGGTATTTACCCTCGCATATAACAACCCGAGCAGTATTTTTACCAATTCGTTCTAAAACTGCGCTTTTACACTTTGTTCCGTCAGCAAGAGTAACGCCTTGCTTGAATTTTTCTATCATTGAATCGGTGACATCGCCATCAAGTTCCACAATATAGCTTTTTGAAATTTTCTTTTTAGGTGAAATACAGTTATGCGCAAACTCGCCGTCATCGGTTATGAGCAGAAGCCCTGTTGTATCCTTGTCCAACCTGCCGACAGGAGCCAAATTCGGTCTGCGAATTTCCTTTGGGACTAAATCGACAACCGTTTCGCGAAATTTATCGCTTGACGCCGACAGCACGCCCTTTGGCTTATTCATAAGAATATAAATATACTTTTTAAAGCCGATTTGCTGCCCATCATAAACTATATCATCGCTTTCAGCCTCAACTGCGAACGCAAGGTCAAAAACCACCTCGCCGTTAACCTTGGCTTTTCCGCTCTTTATCCCCCTGCGCACAACGCTTCGGGGGATTATAAGCTGATTTGCTATTATTTTATCAAGTCTTTGTTTTGACATTTTACCTATCCTTTAAGCGCAAGCATAAATCCATCAAGCTCTCTTGAAGAAATATCTCCGCCGATAATTCTATTATTATATACAATAAGGTTGGCTACGGTTTCTCCCTCTCGTCCCTTCGGTGTTTGAACCTTATATACATAGATTTCCGCCTTCACACCCTTATATTCACTCAAATCAAAGCCCGCCTGCTTTTGAATGAGATTATATTGCTCATAAACTGACGAAAAGCTCTCGGGTATAGTTATCGTTTTTCGCTCTATACATTCCTCTAAAGGCTCGTAGCCGAGTCCCTGTATAAAGGCTATCCTTTGAGCGTTTGTTCGAGCATTTTGAGGCAGCTGATTAACCGATGCAAAGGAGCCAATCAAAAGCACAAGAAGAATAAGGCCCGACAAAATTGCAACCAATGCTTTCTTGGTGAAAGTAAAATATGGCTTCATAAAACCACTCCCAATTAAGAATATGATTTTATGAAGCACTTTATAACATATCATTCAATAAGGCATACTGCATGTGCGGCAATTCCGCTGCCGTCCCCCGTAAAGCCTAACTTTTCCTCGGTTGTAGCCTTAATATTGATATTTTCTATATCGGTTTCAAGGCAGACGGAAATGTTTTTCCGCATTTGCTCAATAAAGGGTGCTATTTTAGGCGCTTGGGCGATAAGCGTTGCATCAACATTTATAACGCGATAGCCCTTTTCCTTTATAAGCGTTAGCACGCGCGAAAGAAGCATCAGAGAATCCGCACCCTCAAACTCACTGCTTGAGTCGGGAAAATGCTTACCGATATCACCGAGTGCCGCAGCTCCAAGCAGAGCATCTGCCACAGCGTGCAGCAAAACATCGGCATCCGAATGACCGAGCAGACCGCGCTCGTAAGGAATTTGAACGCCGCCTATTATAAGGTTTCTATTTTCAACAAGGCGGTGAACATCATAGCCATGACCTATTCTCATAATATCACAATCCTTTTACAATGGCTTCCGCGAGTATAATATCCGCAGGGGTGGTGATTTTTATGTTGAATGCATTACCTGCTATAAGCTTAACCTTATAGCCTGCCGCCTCCATTATTGACGCATCATCGGTAAAGACGGCATCGGAATTTTCGCGCAATGCCTTTTTATACAGCTCAACACAAACGCCCTGCGGGGTTTGCGCGGCATATAATGCGCTTCGGTCGACGGTTTCCTTCACCGTTTGGTCGGCATTGGCTTTTTTCACCGTATCGTTAATTTTAACGGCACAAACAGTAGCATCAAAATCACGCAAGCCCAAAACGCTTTCAAGTATTATTTTTTCATCGACAAAGGGCCTCGCACCATCGTGTATTAGCACCTTTTTGTCCTCCTTAGCAAGGCGCTCAATTCCTCGCATAACCGAAGCCTGACGGCTTTCGCCGCCCTCAACTATATCCGAAAGCTTGCTGATATTATAGCTTTCACATATAAGCTGCATTTCGGGTATGCTTTGACTGCGGGTTACAAGTATAATCCTTGAAATGCTCGGTGATTTTTCAAATGCTTGAAGTGTTCTTGCTATAACCGGCACTCCCATGATTGAAATAAGCTGTTTATCGTTGCCACCCATACGGCTCGAATTGCCTGCCGCAACCACTATCACCGGAAGCGCATCAGCGCTTTGCGATTCAATATTATACTTTAGCTTTACCTCGGTAGCATTCAAGCCGCTCACTCCTTTTTTAAAAAAACAGCCGCACCATTCAAGGAACAGCGCGGCGGCGTTTTAATTAATTATTCTTCTGCGCAGTCATCGCAACCGCAGTCGCACTCATCATCGCAGCAATCGCAGCAATCGAAATCAAATTCGAGATGCGTTCCGCAATTGGGACACTCGATACCCTCTTCATCAAGCATATCCTCATCAAGATAAATTGTATCCTGACAATTAGGACATTCTATCTCATAAAGCTCATCCTCGCAGTCGCAATCGCAATCTTCACAATCACAATCGTCCTCATAAACGATATCCTCTACATTTGATAAATCCTCATCAACTGCATCTAATTGCTCAGACATATCATCACAAGCTTCTTCAATATCGCAGATTTCCTCGGTTATATCGCCGAGAAGGTCGATTATAGCGGTGAGTATTTTGCCTTCCTTAGTGCTATCATCAAGATTTAAGCCCTCGGCAAGACCTTTAATATAAGCAATCTTTTCACAAATATCCATTTTATTTCCTCCTTAATTATGCGCGCTCCATATACTCGCCTGTGCGCGTATCAATTCTGATAACCTCGCCCTCATTGATAAAGAGCGGAACGCGGATTTCACAGCCTGTTTCCAAGGTTGCAGGCTTAGTAGCATTGGTAGCAGTATTGCCTGCAAAGCCGGGCTCAGTGTTGGTAACTGTAAGCTCAACAAAGGTTGGGGGCTCAACGCCGAAAACCTTACCCTTATAAGAAAGAACCTTGCATACCATATTTTCTTTAACGAACTTGAAGTTATCGCCAAGCTCTGAAGAATTAATGGGAACGAGCTCATAGGTTTCTTGGTCCATAAAGTAATAAAGGTCGCCATCTGCATAGGAATATTCCATATCCTTACGCTCAACAAAAGCGGTTGGGAATTTAGCAGTTGGGTTATAAGACTTTTCTATAACAGCGCCTGTTATAACATTCTTAGTCTTTGTTCTAACAAAAGCGGCGCCCTTACCAGGCTTAACATGCTGGAATTCTACAACCTGCAAAACCTGACCTTCCTCTTCAAAAGTTACGCCATTTCTGAAATCGCCGGCACTAATCATTATTTTTTCCTCCAGATTTTAAAAAAATTCTTTTAAATTTTACAATAAAATTATAAAGCCTTTGGGACAATTTGTCAAGTAAAAAGGGGCTTTACAGCGCTAAAAACGCTAATTTTTAAAGCATTTTTGCAAATCCTTAAGCGAGCCCAAAACCAAAATGTTTTCGTTTGCCGCAAACACGGTTTCGGGTGTGATAAGTGTATCCATTCCGTTCGGCTTCTTAATGCCCATAATATTAAGGTTATATTTTCTGCGAACATGGATTTCCCCGACCGTTTTACCTACCCATTCGTCAGGCACCGCAACCTCAAATATTGAGTGGTTGTCATCTATTTTAATAAAGTCAAATATATTGCTTGCGGTATAGCGCAATGCTGCCCATGCGGCAATCTGTTTTTCAGGAAACAAAACCTCGTCGGCACCGTTTCTAAGCAGAAACTTTTTATGAATATCCGTGCTCGCTCGGGATATAACCATTTTAGCTCCCAATTCCTTAAGAAGCGAGGTTGTTTCAAGCGAATCCTCAAAATTATTTCGAATAGTAACTATGCAAACATCAAAATCTGAGATGCCGAGCGAGGACAAAAACGACTCATTAGTGCTATCCCCGATGACTGCATTTGTAACGATAGAAAGCGATTCATCAACACGCTCCTCGGAAATATCAACAGCCATAACCTCGTGGCCGAGCTCATTAAGCTTTTCGGCAATATTCTTGCCAAATCTGCCCAAACCTATCAGCAAAACATTTTTCATTTCTATTCCCTCTTTACTTAAAATTTATCCCACCATTATTTTTTCAGCGGGAAGCTTTAATTCTGTTTTATCACCTGCAAGAGCGGCAAAAACCAAGGTTAAGCCACCCACTCTTCCGAAAAACATAAGAAGAATAAGGATTATTCGCGAAACGAGTCCCAAGCCGCTTGTGATGCCGAGCGTTAAGCCAACCGTGCCAACCGCCGACGCGGTTTCAAAAAGACAGGTAAGCAAAGGAATCGACTCTATACGGCTTATAATTGCGGCGCCGCCTAGGAACATCGTTACATACATTATAAACACCGCAATCGCATTTTTTACGGTATTATCAAAAAGTCTTCTGCTAAAGAGCCTCGCACTATCGCGCTTTTTAAAGGTTGCCACCGCAGTTGCCAAAAGCACAACCGCCGTTGTTACCTTCATACCGCCCGCGGTAGAGCCGGGCGCACCGCCTATGAGCATAAGCACTATCATTATAAGCTGACCGCTATCGCTCACTTTAGTAAGGTCAGCCGTGTTAAAGCCTGCCGTTCTGGTTGTAACCGACTGAAACAACGACACAAGCACCCTTTTGCCGAAGGGTTCATTTTCAAACTCAAAAAAGAAAAAGTAAATTGCAGGCAGAAAAATCAAGAGAGCGGTTACACAAAGAATAACCTTGCTTTGCATTCTATATTTTCTAAAGCTGAATTTGTTTTTCTTTAAATCCTCCCAGGTCAAAAAGCCGATGCCGCCTATAATTATCAGCAACATAACAATAATATTAATAACAGGATTCGCAGCAAGAGTTGTGAAGGAAGAGAATTCCCCTTTATTACCCATAAGGTCGAAGCCCGCATTACAAAACGCCGAAACCGAATGGAAAATAGAATACCATATACCCTTTAGGTAACCGACCTCACCTACAAAAACCGGATACATTAAAGCTGCACCGATAATTTCAATCGATATAGAAAGCTTGATAACAAATCTAACCAGATTTGAAACACCGCCTATGCTATGCACAGCAAGCGCTTCTTGAACGGTGCTTCGCTGTGAGAGGCTCAAACGCCTACCCGCAAGCGCCATAAAAAACATCATAACCGTTATAGCGCCCATTCCGCCGATTTGTATCATAGCGAGGATAACGATTTGCCCAAAAAGCGACCAATTAGTAACGGTATCCTTAACAACCAAGCCCGTAACGCAGGTTGAGGAGGTAGCTGTGAAAAGCGATTCTATAAACGATGCACTCTCTTCACGCGAAGAAACAGGAAGCATTAAAAGCAAGGTTCCCACTGCTATAACCAAAGTAAAACCAAGAATAATGGTTTGAGCGGAAGAAAGACGGGATTTCTTTTGCAAAGTTTACACCTTCTTTGAAAATCACTTTTTTCTCCAGGTTGATGGAGAAAAAACCAGTATAAGCGGGAATATTTCAAGTCTTCCCATTAACATAGCAAAGGATAAAATCAGTTTTGAAAAATTCGAATATTCAAAATAGCTTGCCGTTGGACCTACCGCCGCAAAGCCGGGGCCTATATTATTAAAGCAAGCCATCACTGCGCTAAGATTTGTTTCAATACCAAATGGTTCAAATGAAAGCGCGAAAAAAACCGAAACTGCGCAAACAACATATACCGCAAAATACATACTCACACTTTTCTGAGTTGCGGCATCAACTTTTTTACCCTCAAACTTAACCGAGCTTACACTTCTTGGGTGAAGCATCTTTTTAAGTTCAGAGCCAATCATTTTGAAAAGTATCACAACACGCGAAACCTTTAATCCGCCGCCCGTAGATCCACCGCAAGCGCCAATCGCCATTAAAAGCAAAAGTATCGTTTTGGAAAACTGCGGCCACAAATCAAAGTCCGTAGTGGCGTATCCGGTTGTAGTCATAATTGAAGATACCTGAAATGCGGAATCCCTGACAGCATTTACAGAATTCTCATACATCGGATAAATATTTATGAAAATTAATACAACACTTATTACAACAATACCAACATAGCACCAAAGCTCCGCGCTTTTTAAAACTGTTTTAAATCTCTTTAAAAGCAAGAGATAATAAAGATTGAAGTTTACACCAAAGAGCAGCATAAATATAGTGATAATCCATTGTAAAGACGGACTATAGCTACCTATACTATCGCTTTTAACGCCAAAGCCTCCCGTTCCTGCCGTTCCAAACGAGTGAACAACAGACTCATAAAAAGGCATTCCTCCCGCACACAAAAGCACAATTTCAAGTGCAGTCAACGCTATATATATCAGATACAGCACCTTCGCCGTATCCCTTACTTTAGGCATCAGCTTTCCGTTAACCGGTCCCGGAATCTCCGCTCTTATTATATGTATTGAACGGTCGGTTATATTAGGAAGTATTGCCATAACGAACACCAAGACGCCCATACCGCCAATCCAATGGGTGAAGCTACGCCAAAAGAGCATACTCTTTGAAACGGCTTCGATATCAGTCAGTATTGAGGCTCCCGTTGTTGTATAGCCGCTCACTGTTTCAAAAAACGCATCAACAAACGAGGGGATTTCCCTGCTTATAACAAACGGAAGCGCGCCGAATGCAGACATAATAATCCAAGTAAGCGCAACTATTGTGAGCCCCTCTTTAGCGTATATGACCTTGTTTTTTGCTTTAAATAAGCCTGACAGCAACAGCCCAAATACAAAGCAGCACACAATTGTTATTAAAAATGCGTGCAACGATTTTTGTTCACCGTATATTACCGCCACAATCGCAGGCAAAAACAAAAGCACTGAAATAAAGCTCGAGATTTTGCCAAGCGTGTTAAAAACCATTCTGTAATTCATAAAATTTACCTGATTATATCGGATAGCTCATTTATGGTTTGGCCCGCAGCCAAAATCACCACTCTATCACCTGATAAAATCACATCGTCTCCCGAAGGTATCAATGCCTTTCTGTTTCTGATAATTCCTGCGATAAGTATATTTTGCTTTAAGGATAAATCCTTAAGCGGAATGTTTATAAATTTGAAATCGGGCAGAACATTAAATTCTATTGCCTCAGCCTTGCCATCCATCAAGCGATAAAGCGTTTCTATATTACTGCCCATCGAATTTTGAAGTGCTCTCGCATAACGAAGAAGAACATTGGCAATTATGTTTTTTGGCGAAACGATACTTTCAAGACCTAATTTTTCCGCCATAGAGGCAAGCTTTGTATTATTAACCTTAGTGATTACCTTTGACACATTTTGCGCCGAAGCAAAAAACGATATAAGAATATTTTCTTCATCCATACCCGTAAGCGAAACAAAAGCATCCATTGAACCTATGCCCTCTTCAAGCAGAAGCTCCTGCTCGGCACCGTTGCCCATAATAACAACGGCTCCCGGAAGCTCGCTTGAAATTTCATCGCATCGGTCTTTATCAATATCTATTATTTTGACATTGTTTCCGCTCTTAAGTAAAAGCTTCGATAAATAATATGCGGTTGTGCTGGCGCCTAAAATCATAACATCGTGAGCTTCCTTACGAGAAAGCGAAAGCTTTTTCAACAGCTTCTCAATTTCGGTAGGTGCCGCAGTTAATCCAATTTTATCGCCGCTTTTTAAAACGAAATCTCCACTCGGTATATAAACCTCATCATCCCTATGGACAACACAAACAAGGTAATTCCCCTTATGCTTCTTACGGATATCAATAAGGTTCATACCATCTAATACCGAGTTTTCTTTCAAAATGAGCTCTACCATTTCAAAATTTCCGCGAGAAAAAGTTTCAATGTTAACGGCGCTCGGCAGCTTTAATATATTAAAAAGCTCTTGCGCCGCGAGCAATTCAGGATTAATAACAAGAGAAATTCCAAGCTGTTGCTTCAAAAATGCCAAATTTTTATCATTAAATTCCGGATTTCTGATACGGGCAACGGTATGCTCCGCGCCCATTTTCTTTCCAATAAAACAGCTAAGCATATTAAGCTCATCCGAGCCGGTCACCGAAATCAACATCTGGGCATTCTGCACATCAGCTTCCTCAAGCACATCGCAATCGGCTCCGTTTCCGCAAACACACATAACATCATATATATTTGATATTTCAGACACAACCTCTGCCTTTTCATCAATGGCTACAACATTATGGCCTTCATCAACGAGGTTTTCAATTATAGTTGTTCCAATTTTTCCGCAACCGACAACAATAATCTTCATGCCATGCTCCCCCTAAGTATTTATGAGATTAATTATACTACACTATTTCAAATTTTTCCACTATTATTTATTTTAATTGACTTAAATGGGTAAAATAAATATAATTAACATAAGAAAATGCAGGTGAACATTATGAAAAAATGGTTAAAGGTCTCGATTATAAGCCTTTCGGTTATATTAGCAATAGCGATAAGCCTTGCCGGTGCACTATTAATTCTCAACCAAATAGGTATGAATGAATTTCATAAGAATGATGCCAATATCGATGCAGACTCCGTAGATATAGAAGACGACACTACCGTTTCATATAACGGAAAGCTCTACGCTTTAAACAAAAATGTTGTCAGCGTTTTGTTTATCGGGCTTGATAAAAAGCATATTAATGATAATTTGGGTTACGGCGCCAACGGTCAAGCCGATTGCATTTTTTTAGCATCAATCGACACAAAAAACAAAAAAACCACCATCATTCCTATTTCAAGAGAAACTATGGTAGATGTTAATTTATACACGGTAGAAGGAACCTATGCCGGCGTTAAGCACGAACAGCTATGCCTTGCTTATGCCTACGGGAAAACTCCTGAGGACTGCAGTATGAATGTTATAACCTCGGTTAAGCGAATATTGCTCGGCATAAATATAAGCTCATATATAGCCGTTGATATGAAAGGCATCGGAAGCTTTACCGAAACACTTGGCGGCATAGAGCTTAACTCACTTGAGGACATCTTGCTTGACGGCAAGGAGATTAAGAGCGGAAGCAAGCTAAAGCTTTCGGGGCAGGCCGCGATTGATTACATTAGAACAAGGGGTCAAGACCTTGCGGCAAACGAAAGGCGAATGCTTCGTCAAAAGCAATTTTTAACAGCACTCGTCAACAAAACGGGCAACGAAATCATAGGCAATTATTCTAAAATCGGCAGTTATTACAACACCCTTTCGCCATACATTTCAACCAATGTTACCTTATCCCAAATCACCTATATTGCAAGCACCTGCTTAAAGCCCAATGCAGGCAGCGCGATAGAATACAAGATTATTGAAGGCGAGCTTACGATGGGTGAGGAATGGGTTGAGTTCGTGCCCAATGAGGAATCGGTTATAAGAATTATTCTTGAAACCTTCTATAACGAGCTACCAAGCGAAAATGAGGAATAAAAAAATAAAGCGAGATTTCAACAGAAATCTCGCTTTTATTTTTTACTTATTTAACGCAATAATGTTTGCAACAATTGCCAAAACAAAGAAAGCAATCGCAACATACTTTGTTACGCGAGCAAGGGTTGCATCAAAGGTGCGAGCCTTATTCTTTGAAAGAAAGGTATCGGCACCACCGGAAATTGCTCCGCTTATTCCTGCTCTGTGGCCCTTCTGAAGAAGAACTACTGCGATTATAAACAAAGATGCGATTATAACTAAAATTCCTAAAAGTATTTCCCAAATTGTCATTTTAAAACCTCCAAAATATTAAAAACCGAGCTGCAACAGCTTTGCAGACTACTCGATATTATTCAGTAAAGACTATAATATCACAAACATATCAAATTTGCAAGACATTTTTTTATTTTTGATGACAGGCGCATCCGCCGAAGAGCTTATCAATATCAAGCGTTCTTTCTTGCTCGTTTTTTATAAAGCCAAGCTTCGCAAAAAGTTCTGATGGTGCATCGGCTGAAAAGCGAGCATCCATAGCGCTACGCTCGGCGGCAACATGCAAAGCACTACGCAAAATCCCATCTGCTAAAGCCAAATCATTCCGAGGCTCAAGTCTTAAAATCTCTATGCCCTTTTCGTTCAGCTTATAAAGACATTCGCCTAAAATTTCGCTGCCGCTTTCGGCCACAACACAGCCCGAATATTCATCGGCGGTTATTTCATACTTATTAAATTTTTCATAAATTTCCGCCTTATCTCTTAATGGCAATACAGTTAACATTACGCCTCTTCCTTTGATTTTGAAATACTTTGCAGTCTTATAAGCTCGCGCTCATTAAGCTCGCGCCAATCGCCGCGCTTTAACATTCCCAGCTTCACGCCCGCAATCTCGGTTCTCATAAGGCGCAAAACCTCGAGGCCCACCGCATCACACATTTTTCTAATCTGGCGGTTGCGCCCCTCGTGAATAATAAAGCTCAAGACCGTTCTATCGGCTTTTCTTTCTATAACGAAAACATCGCAGGGCATAGTTTTTTTATCGTCAATCACTATTCCCTCGCAAAGTCTTTTAATCTGCTCATCATCAACTGTGCCCGAAACCGTTACACGATATGTTTTATTAACATGGCTTGACGGATGGGTTAAGACATTTGCAAGCTCACCGTCATTAGTCATAATAAGCAGGCCCTCGGAATCACGGTCGAGTCTACCAACGGGGAAAACCCTAACGCCTACTTCTTTTACGAGGTCGGTCACACACTTACGGTCAAACTCATCCTTCATAGTGGTAACGAAGCCTCTGGGCTTATGTAGCATAATATATTTCTTTTGATTAACGGGCACAACCGTTTTACCCGAAACGGTAACCTTATCTCTTTTAGGGTCTACCTTTGCGCCTACGAGTGCTACACGGCCGTTAATTCTAACCTTGCCGAGAGAGATTAATTCCTCTGCCTTTCTTCTTGAAGCAACTCCACATTCCGAAAGGTGCTTTTGAAGCCTTATTTTATTATCCTTCACCTTTATACTCCTTAGATTTTTGAAATCATCGTTTTGAAAACTTCCAAAATTATATATAAATTATTTCTTCTTTTATTTTTAATTTCCCGTGTCACTTTAAGTGGGATTTCCTTAATAACGCTATCGTCGCACAGGTATTGTATTTTACCGATTTCCTCACCCACACAAGCATCCGAATAAAAAAACCGAGGAGCAAATGTTTTATGGGTGACCGAGCTTTTTTGTGAAAAAACCTCTATGCTTGGTATTTCGTAACGCAAAGCCTCCTCGCAAAAAGCTGCCGCAATCGTAACCTTTGCGCTTTTAGGAGAATATTTAACTGCATTTAGCTTAGAATAACCTAAATCAATAAGGGCTCTGTGGTCAGCCCAATCGTTTCGGTCATTCAAGGTAACGGCAATCACCTTTTTACCATCGCGGCTACCCGCCGAAACCAAGCATCTGCCCGATTTTTTGGTAAAGCCGGTTTTAACCCCTATTATATCATCGTAATAGCTCAATAGCTTATTATGGTTTTTAAGCGTTCTTCTATATGGCGGATTGCCATAATAAAGCGTTTTACTTTTGCTCGAAGCGGCTTTAGCAAAGGCTTTATTTTTAAGTGCCTCGCGAGCAATCAGTGCGAGCTCATACGCTGTTGTATAATGCTCATCTGAATCAAGACCTGAGGGGGTTTCAAAATTAGTATTACTAAGACCGATTTCCGCCGCGCGCTCATTCATTAAATCGCAAAATTTTTGAACGCTTCCACCAATTACTATCGCAGTAGTATTAGCAGCATCGTTGCCTGAAGCGAGCATCATACCGTAAAGCAACGCTTCAAGTGACACCTTATCGCCCACCATAAGCCCCATTGATGAGCCCTCAACCGTTACCATTTCTTTAGTTGTAACAATCTCACGCGATAAATCACCGCCCAACTCGCAAAGCAAGAGAGCGGTCATTATTTTAGTGGTGCTCGCCATCGGAAGACGCGCATCGGCATTATTTTCATACAGAATTTCCCCCGTTTGCGCGTTAATAACAACTGCGGCGGCGGCAGAAATCCCCTTTACTTCTATACTAAATGCACCAACACTTATCAGCGCAATTAAAACAAATAAAACTATCTTTTTCAAAATCAACACCCATAAATTTTATGAGTGAAAATTTTTTATTATTCGTTCGGCTTTTTATTTTGGGGGAACAAGCTTTTTACCTTATCGATAAGCTCGGGTGCCATATTGATTGCCTTATCAATTGTGCCAAGCTCATTATAAACAGGCATCATATGAACATTATCACCGTTTATTGCTATAAAAGCGATGGGTGCGATTGAAACGCCTGCACCACCGCCGCCACCGAAAAGGCCACTTTGATTTTTGCTTGGAAAATCACTGCCTCCCGTTGCAAGACCGAAGGAAACGCGCGAAACGGGAATGAGAGTGATTGAGCCTACTGTGAGCGGAGTGCCGATTATGGTATCCGCATCCACCATAGCACGAAGCTTATCCATTGTGGTATCCATTATTCCCTTAATGTTGTTTTCGCTCATTTTTTTCACTTTCCTTTTTATTTAGTCGCCTATATTGCCTTAAAAAAGCAAAGGCGGCAATTATTATATAAATTATCCGGACCGACATTTTAAAGGATATACAAAACCTAGGACCGATTGAATCGAAATCTGATGAAATATCTATTTTTTTAAAGTGATAGCCTGCAACCGTTTCGAGAAAGCTTGCCATAGGATACAAAACTGCACAAATCCCACCATATCCAACGGCAGTTTTGGCGGCATCCTCGGTTGCAACGGTTAACGAAAGCTTAATATCTCGAAATTCAAAGCGCTTTACAAGCCAGACTGCTCTTTTTATAATTATTCCCAATATTTGAAGGCAATATTTAAATGCACCTAAAAAACCTTTTTCACGCTTTAAGCGCCCTAAAAAGCCTTCTTTTTTATCTCCTGGCTCGGCTTTTTGCTCTCTGCCGGTGCTTTTTTCATTATCAAAGACACAAATGCCCAAAAACTTAAGGGTGACACGCGTTTTTTCCTCGAATGAAAAATCGAGCGAAACAGGCATTAAAAGCACAAAGAGAATTACCGCTAAAACGCCAAGCACAATATAAAGTGCTATCACGAAGACTGCTCCTTATGATTTTCATCAAGCTCGAGCTGCTCGCCGACATCGTTTACTGCATATTCATCCTTAGGAATAGGCGGCAGGTCGCCAAGGTCGGAAAGACTGAAGCAACGAAGAAAATTTTTGGTTGTTCCGTAAAGCAGCGGCCTTCCGGGAAGCTCAAGTCTTCCGCGCTCCTCAATCAATTCCTTTTCAACAAGAGTTGAAATAACGCCCGAACAATCAACACCTCTCACCTGCTCAATAAACGCGCGGGTTACGGGCTGATTATAAGCTATAACCGCCAAAACCTCCAAAGACGCAGGTGAAAGCGGAGTGCGGCGTTTAATATCAAATGCCTTTTTGATATACTCGGCATACTCGGTGCGGCTGGCAAGCTGATAGGTGTTTTCAAGCCTTAAAAGCGCAACACCGCTCTTATTATCGTGAAGCTTCTTTTCAAGTTCTTGCAAATACTTTTGAATATTTTCGGGCTTTATTTCAAAAACCTGAGAAAGTCTATCTATGCTTATTGGGTCTCCCGAAGCAAAAAGCACTGCCTCAAGAGCCGAAATTATTTGTTCCTTATTCATCTTTTTCTATGCTCCTTAATCAGTTTTATTTCCGCTTCGTCACCATCGGCACCGCTAACCTCAATTCGATTTGCCTTACAAAGCTCAAGCACAGCCAAGAAGGTTGCGACAAGCTCGGAGCGGCTCGTGGCTGTTTTATATAGTGATGAAAGCTTTTTCGCTCCGCCACCTATAAGCCTACGCATAACAAAAACGATTTTGGTTGAAACCGAAACGATTTTCTTTGCAACAATTTTTGTAAAAGGTGCAACGCTCGGCGGCAAACGGCGCTTGCCTCGGCCCACCGCCGCGATATATGATGAAAATATAATGTCACTTTGATGGATAAGCTCGTATTTTTTATCAAATTCATACTCTGCTTGGGCTCTTATAAAGGTATCAAAGCCATCTGTTTTTTCTGATAGCTTCTGCGCCATTTCCCTACAAAGCTGATATTCGAGCAGCTCGCCCGTGAGTTCTTCTTTAAGCTTCGTAATTTCCTCGTGCTTCGGAAGCAGACTTACGGTTTTCATATAAATAAGGCGTGATGCCATATGCAGAAAATCACTTGAGATTTCCATATCCTGCTCACGAAAACGCTCCATCTGCTCAAGGTATTGCTCTATAAGCAGTGAAAGCTCTATATCATAAATATTAAGTTTATTGCGCGCTATGAGCTGCAGCAGCAAATCAAGCGGGCCCTCAAAGCTTTCAAGCTTATAAGACAATGTGTTTTCCATAAAAATCTCCTAAAAGAAAAGGTAAAGCGGCAAGGAAGCCACCGTTTTAACTCCCATAAAAATAGCATCGGAAAGCAAGGATATAGGTCTATCAAGCAGCCCTGTATAAATGAGCACTAAAACGCCTATGAATATAAATCTCTCGTATTGCATAATTTTAAAATAATACTTTTCGGGCAAAAAGGCAAAAAGTATTCGCGAGCCATCAAAGGGCGGTATCGGTATAAGGTTAAATACCGCAAGATAGATACTGATTTCGGCAATATAGTGCGTGAACAAAGCTATATACATTAGTATTCCTTGCGCGGCACCTACACCGATGGCATTTAAAATAATTAGGATTATATAAAACAAAAATATAATCACGAACGAAAGCAAAATATTAGAAAGCGGGCCCGCAAGGGCGGTTATCGCCATACCGCGCTTTGGGTTTTTAAAATATCGAGCATTTACTTCGACCGGCTTTGCCCAGCCTACGCCGAAAAGCAATATTGCCGCCGCGCCCAAATAATCAATGTGCGCAAGTGGGTTAAGGGTGAGCCTACCCTGCCAGCGAGGTGTTGGGTCGCCAAGACGAGTTGCAACAAAGCCGTGCGCAAATTCATGCACGGGCAGGGTTATAAAAATAACTGCAAGTGAGGATAAGATATATATTATAACCTCAAGGAAAGAGGCTCCGCCACGCAGCGCATTTATAAGCACACATACCACTCCAATCTAATCTATTTAATTATATAACATTATTGACAAAAATACAAGAAAAAACTCATATAAAAGGTTTTACTTGCAAATAGATAGCAAATGATATATTATATATGCGTTATGGAAATTATAAATCTTATTATCAAAACCATCAATGCGGTTTCTTCCGCAATTACAAATCTATTAAAATACAAGCATGTTTATAAGCTCTTGGGTATTTTTACCACCCGTCATTTTAAGCCGACAGCTCAAAAACACAAATACGCAGTTTTAGTAGCGGCAAGGAATGAGGAAACGGTTATAGGCAATCTGGTTGACAGTATCCGCCAGCAAGATTATCCGAGTGAGCTTGTAGACATTTTTGTTGTTGCCGATAATTGCACCGATAATACCGCCCGAATTGCGCGAGAGCTTGGTGCTGTTTGCTACGAGCGGTTTGACAGTGAACACAGAACAAAGGGCTTTGCGCTTCAGTTTTTAGTTGAATGTATAAGACGGGATTACGGCATCGACAGCTACGAGGGATATTTCCTTTTTGATGCAGATAATCTACTCAAGCAGGATTATATAACGCGAATGAATGAATCCTTTGATGCGGGAGAAAAAATTGTAACCTCATACCGCAACACTAAAAATTTCGGTGACAACTGGATTTCGGCTTCTTATGCACTTCACTGGCTTCGCACCATAATAAACGAGCATCGTGCACGCTCTGTTTTTCATTTGGCTACCAGAATTCAAGGAACGGGCTTTTTATTTGCAAGCGAAATTATAGAAAAGGGCTGGAATTATACATCTCTTACCGAGGACCGCGCCTTTTGCGCCGATGCAGTTGCAAACGGATATAAGATTTCATTTAACAACGAGGCTGAGTTTTTTGATGAACAGCCAACCGATATTAAAATCGCTATGCGCCAGCGTATTCGTTGGGCAAAGGGACATTTGCAGGCCTTCACCGAAACAGGTCCAAAGCTGTTTTCGCACATATTTGTAACCCACGGTGCCGCCAACAAGGAAAGCAAAAATGCTTCCCGCTTTAAGCAGTTTATCAACAATATAAGACTTCGATTTATGAGCCTTGATATGCTATCCATTGTATATCCCCGCTCACTCGTGAGTTCATTTAAGAAAATTCTTATATATATTTTGAGGGTAATACTGATTTTCAACTCAAGTCTTATTCTAACCAACAACTTTGCGCCTAAAATTTTCAGATATCCGCTTAACTTTTTTGGGGTTAATCCCAACGAGGGCTCACCCTCCGAGATTGCGGCCTTACTTGCGCTCTTCACATTTGCTTGGACTATAAGCACATATTTAACAGGTATACTCAATGCGGCTATAATTTTCCTCCTCGAAAGAAAAAGAATTGCGCCTATGAAGCTTTATAGAAAAATTTGGTTTTGTATGACCTTTCCTATATTTGACCTCATTGGTAAGCTTTCGATGATAATTGCGCTCTTTATAAAGGTTGAATGGAAGCCTATTCCTCATAACGCAGATATAAAGATTGAGGATATAAGCAAACCGAAAGAACACTGTTAGCAAAAAGGACACTTCCTACGCTGAGCTCCGATAAGGAAGTATTTCTTTAAAATGCGAACTTTTGGCACAATAATTTGTCAAAAATCCCCGATATGCGTCAGCATTATCGGGGATTTTTTTCTCTTCTTGCACTCAAAATTTTCATTTTAAAGTGCTACGCAGTTTCGTAAAACATTAAAATTTCTTGTATTGAAGCCATAAAACGCAGCAAGGCTGCCGCCTTGCGAGGCTTTTGGCAATAATACAGGGAATTTTGTTTGAGAAACAAATACTGACTTATCGGAACTCAGCGAATCGGGAAGTGTCCTTTTTTATATCCTCATAAGTTTTCTATGGTGGACATTAAATAATCGCTGAA
>JAZNOY010000036.1:0-15503 GCA_045589375.1 Acutalibacteraceae bacterium
TAAACTATTTGTATCAACTTGTTCTTTTTTCATTTATAAATCCTCCACTTGTGTTTTATATGACTGGCAGGTCTTTTCTATATTAACACAATTGGAGGATTTTATTTTGTTCATCGGTTAACCTTTTTTGAACCACGCGACTATCGCGTGGTTTTCGTTATACAACAATGAAAAACTGCCGAGCTGCTCGGCAGTTTTTGTTTTTCATAGTCCATACTTTAGGACAGCAAAACTCTTAAAATAAAATTGTAAAAAATACTTGACAAATCAAAAGGCAGGTATTATAATAAAAATACAGAAACGAACAAATGTTCGGCGGAGGTAAAAAATGAGTTTTGCAGATGTTATTAAAACCTTATTAGAAATATTTATAGTAGGCTTCGCCCTTTGGGCAGTCTTTAATAAGGACCGCATAGATAGCTTTGAGGATAGGCTCGTAGCGAGGTTTCGTCGCAGGCAATTCAAGGTAATCCGCGGAGGCGGTGTTAAGAAAACCTGCTATCCCGATGAGAGCGTATGTTAACGAGCGTCGAATTCTTTACGGTTTTGCTCACCGTCTTTTGCAGTCGAGCATAAAGTTTGCTTTTTGGCAGGGGAAACCCTGCCTTTTTTGTTGCAAAACATTGATAGTTATGATAGAATTTATGAGGACTATTATAAAGGGGCATTTTTATGTTTAGAAAACTTGTAGGCGATAGGTCGTTTTATAAACGAGTTCTCGCTTTAATGATACCGATTATGATTCAAAACGGCATCACCAACTTTGTTAATATGCTTGATAATGTTATGGTGGGCAAGGTAGGAACCCTCGCCATGACGGGTGTTGCTGTAGCCAATCAGCTGATATTTGTTTTTAATCTTTTGATTTTCGGCGCTGTATCGGGTGCAGGTATTTTCACCGCGCAGTTTTTCGGCAAAAAGGATTACGAGGGCGTTAAATCTACCTTTAGGTTTAAGCTTCTTTTTTGCTCGGCTATAACAATTGTTGTAATGGCGGTTTTCTATTTCAAGGGCGGGACGCTCATAAACCTTTATTTAGGCGGTGAGGGAAGTGCCGCAGATATTGCCGAAACATTTAAATTTTCTAAAAACTATCTTTTGATTATGCTGATAGGCCTGCTTCCTTATACACTCGCGCAATGCTTTGGAAGCACGCTTAGAGAAATCGGTCAGCCCGTTATCCCGATGACCGCCGGTATAATTGCGGTGTTTATAAATTTGGTGCTCAATTATGCGTTGATTTTCGGCCATTTCGGTGCGCCGAAGCTCGGCGTTATAGGTGCCGCGATTGCAACCGTTATATCGCGTTTTGCAGAGCTTGGCTTTCTTGCAGTTTATGCAATTGTTAAAAGGGCTGCACTTCCGTTTATTATCGGCGCCTTCAAGGGCGTTTATGTGCCCTTCGGTCTTATTAAAAACATTGCCCAAAAGGGCTTTCCGCTTATGCTTAATGAGGCGCTTTGGGCCGGTGGTATAGCGCTTGTTAACCAAAGCTATTCTTTGCGTGGGCTCGAGGTGGTTGCCGCCAATAATATTTCTCAAACCTTTTTCAATGTTTTTGCGGTGGCGTTTATGTCGGTCGGTGTGGCTATAGGTATAATGCTCGGTCACGAGCTTGGTGATGGTCAAACTGATAACGCAATGTCTACCGCTACAAAATCAATCGCATTTTCGGTGTTCGTAAGCATAGTTGTTGGGCTGGTATACATAGTCTGTGCCGATTTTATACCGCTGATTTATAACACTACCGATACCGTGCGCGAAATGGCAACAAGGCTTATGCAGATAACGGCGCTCGTTTTTCCTCTCGATGCCTTTGCGCATGCCTCTTATTTCACTCTGCGCTCGGGCGGTAAGGTTATTATAACGCTGATTTTCGATAGCTTCTTCGTTTGGCTGGTATCGGTGCCGATGGCATTCGTGCTCGTGCATTTCACAACACTGCCTTTTTTAACCATTTTTGCCATTTGTCAGTTTTTAAACTTTATAAAATGTATATTAGGTTATATATTTGTGCGAAAGGGCGATTGGATAAAAAATATAGTTGCAGGATAAAAACTTGTTAATTTTTTATCATATTTGCTATTGTCATTTAGTCGAAAAAATGATATAATCATTTTGTATGGTCGAATAACGGCTAAAACACCGAAAGGAGTAAATATATGAATTATTCACATGAAGTGCAGAATATGTGTCCGCTTGCTAAGGGCGCATATCACGGCCCCGCTCCGATTCCGGAGGAGGGCAAATGGGTTCAGGTTAAGGAAGTTAAGGATATTTCCGGCCTTACTCACGGTATTGGCTGGTGCGCTCCCCAACAGGGCACCTGCAAGCTCACCCTAAATGTTAAAGAGGGTATTATCGAAGAGGCTTTGGTTGAAACTCTTGGTTGTTCGGGTATGACTCACTCTGCAGCTATGGCTTCTGAAATCTTGGTTGGTAAAACCTTGCTTGAGGCTTTAAATACCGACCTCGTTTGCGATGCTATTAACACCGCTATGCGCGAGCTTTTCTTGCAGATTGTTTACGGCCGCACTCAAACCGCCTTCTCTGAGGATGGTTTGCCGATAGGTGCAGGTCTTGAGGACCTTGGTAAAGGTCTTCGCTCTCAGGTTGGCACAACCTTCGCTACCAAGGCAAAGGGACCTCGCTATCTTGAGCTCGCTGAAGGCTACATCACCAAGATTGCCATTGATGAGGATAATGCTATTATCGGCTATAAATTCGTTCATCTCGGCAAGATGATGGAAATGATTAAAAAGGGTATGGATGCTAATGAGGCACTCGAAAAGGCAAGCGGTCAGTATGGCCGTGTTGACGATGCCGCTAAGCTTATCGACCCCCGTGAAGAATAATTAGGAGGAAAGAATAATGGCATTATTTGAAAGCTATGATAGAAGAATTAATCAGATAAACGCCGAGCTTAATAAGCACGGTATTTCCTCCATCGAGGAAGCAAAAGAAATCTGCGATAAAGCAGGTGTTGATGCTTATAATATAGTTAAGGGCATTCAGCCGATTTGCTTTGAAAATGCCGCTTGGGCATATATTGTTGGCTGTGCAATTGCGATTAAGGATAAGGTTGCTTCTGCTGCTGAGGCTGCAGAAAAAATCGGCCTTGGCCTTCAGTC
Organism: Acutalibacteraceae bacterium; assembly: GCA_045589375.1. GTDB lineage: Bacteria > Bacillota > Clostridia > Oscillospirales > Acutalibacteraceae > UBA737. The sequence goes on from JAZNOY010000036.1 coordinate 3,132, forward strand.
CTTCTGTATTCCCGGCTCGGTTGCCGATGACCGTAAGGTTGGTATCGGCCACGGAAACTTAGGTGCTATGCTTCTCCGCGAGGAGACTAAGTGCTTTGCATTCCTTGCAGGTCACGAATCCTTTGCAGCTGCTGAGGGCGCAATCGGTCTTGCAAAGAGCGCAAATAAGGCTCGTAAAGAGCCGCTTCGCGTTATCCTTAACGGTCTTGGTAAGGATGCCGCTCAAATTATTTCTCGTATAAACGGCTTCACCTATGTTCAAACCAAGTTTGATTATTTCACCGGTGAGCTCGCTATTGTTAACGAAACTGCTTACTCAAAGGGTGAGCGCGCAAAGGTTCGTTGCTATGGTGCGGACGATGTTCGCGAGGGCGTTGCTATAATGCATAAGGAGGGCGTTGATGTTTCTATCACAGGTAACTCAACCAACCCCACCCGCTTCCAGCATCCCGTTGCAGGCACATATAAGAAGGAATGCATTGAGCAGGGCAAGAAGTATTTCTCAGTTGCTTCCGGCGGCGGCACAGGCAGAACCCTCCACCCCGATAATATGGCAGCAGGTCCCGCTTCCTATGGTATGACCGATACTATGGGTCGTATGCACTCCGATGCTCAGTTTGCAGGTTCTTCTTCCGTTCCCGCTCACGTAGAGATGATGGGACTCATCGGCGCAGGTAACAACCCAATGGTTGGTATGACCGTTGCTTGTGCAGTTGCAGTTAACGAAGCTTTAAACAAATAATCTGCGATTATTTGTTTAATGAAATTTACCTTCGGTAAATGAAATTCACGCTGTGAATTAAATGCTAACGCATGAAATGTGCCGTATCGGGAGATACGGCACATTGTTTTTATTCAATATAAAATTTATCCTCTTTCCATTTTTGAGGGTTTGTATCAATATAATTCCAAATTTTTAAATAATCGTTTTCGTTGCGTATAATATGGTCGTGGAATGAGCGTTGGAAAATCGGTCTTCCGATTTCCTTTGTTACTAAAATTTTAAACGATTTGATTTTTTGTGATATAGATTGATTTGTAGGGGACGATGCCCACATCGTTCCGTTATCATTTTTAATGATTAAATGAATATGGTTTGGCATTATAATGAATTTATCAATGCCGTGGATATTCTTTATATGTTTTTCTGCAATCGTTCCGTATTCGGTCGGGACGATGAGGGCATCGTCCCCTACAATATCGCATAATATTTTTTGCTTGTCGTGGGTGCATATTGTTATAAAATAATATCCATTTTGGCTGTAATCATAATTTTTCAATCTTGTCGGTTTGCGTTTTGGGAAGTCCATAATATCACCAAAAATATTCTAACATAATAATATTTTAAAAGCAACAAGCTTTAAGGCAACTGGTAATATTAATAAAATTATACGATTTCTAAGAGGCTTTTGGGAAATAAATAATATTAATTTCTGTAAAAAAGGATATGGGGTAGAAAAATTACCCATATCCTTTTCCATTGATTACTTCCTACTCCGCTGTAACATAAGCAATGATGTCTTTTATAATTATTATCGGCAATGCTATCCATCCTAAGACCAAAGAAAGAAAAAATTTAATAAAAACGGCTTGGAAAGAGACGGCTGTAAAAATGTTAGACATCCATTTCCAACCAAAAGGAATACCGGCAAGAAAGACACCGAATAATATTCCTACCATAAAATTGAATCCTTCACCAGACATATGCCCCAATACAATTGCTCCTACAACTCCTGCGACCACTGCAATAACAATGTCTTTTATGAGTTGCATTTTCATTTCCTCTTTCATTATGATTCCCCCTAAATTTTATTTACTTTAACAATCGGCAAATCACTGCCGATAGTTTTTTTGAATTCATTTAGTTTTGCGAGCAATTTTTTTTCGGCAGAACGCCTATATCCAAAAATAAACCCGTTGCCCAACAATGCTGTTCTGGTAATGCAGGGCTTATATGTTAGCACCTTTTCATCGTTTAAACGAATCGAATAGGAAAAGGCCATAGAAAAGAATCCAAGCGGGTCACCAATTCCCGCTTTTGCATATTCTATCTTTGTTATATCGTTTTTATCAAAAATATACAAATCGTCATTAAGAGATTTTTCCATACTTTTGACCATGTTTTTTGCGGTGATATCGGAATGTGCAAAATCGTTGGAGAATTCTTTTACAGAAAAATATCCATTACCATTTGGATTGTAGCAGTAAAAATTGCTGAACATAGTTAATTCTACATCTCTTGTCTTATCCTCATATTCTTTTGCTTCATTACAATATGCAATAAACATTTTTCCTATTTCTTGCTTAGTGGTTTTGCGTTTTAATGTTTTCTTGTAATTAATGAATTTGGCTTCGAATCGCTTTTTATGTTTTTTGGCAAGTAATTTATATTTGTTCTTGCAATCTTCACAGCAATCTAAAGTTGCACAACCGACATCAATATATTCGTTTTCCCCTGAAAAAAGCCCTGCTGCCATTTCCTTATCGCAAATAGCGCAATTTTTTATTTTCGCCATAAACAAACACCCTTCGCTAAAATTTGATACGGTAATTATAACATTATAGTTGCAATTTGTCAACACATAACAATTATGATTGATTATAAAATGTCCTTAATTTTGTTACAATAGTTGTAGTGAAATGAGGTGAGGTCATTGAGTAGTAATTCATTTTTAATGGAAATGGGAAACAGAATATCAAACAGAAGAAAAGGCTTGCAAATGACGCAAGAGCAAGTTGCGGAAGCAATGAGCATTAGCGTGCAATCACTTTCCTGTATTGAACTTGGTAAAAAGGCAATTAGACCGGAAAATCTTTATAATCTTTGTAATGTCCTCAACATATCTGCAGACTATATTTTAATGGGGAAAAAGTCAGTCAATCAGCTAGAAGGTATTTTCAAGAAACTGGCAACAATGCGTGAAGAAGATTATCGTATTGTTGAGATATTAATAGAACATTTTGAAAAGGGGTAACAGTCAGGGTATAATGACCGCCCACGGTGCAGTTGCAGTTAACGAAGCCCTTAATAAGCAAGAAAAACCGCATAATTTAAAGGACTTGAGGTTTCCTCAAGTCCTTTTTATTTGTATTTTATTATACGGTTATTAATTCTTTTTGTTTCGATTTTTTACTTTTAATTTTATTGATGGTTATAACAGGCAGGGACATTATCAGCATAATTATCGGTAAAAGTATGGGGAACGCCCATTGATGCGCGCCGAAAATATCTTTAAACATTTCTAAAAAAGCAATATCAGCGGTGTTCATTAAAAACATAAAGTTTGTATCAAATATAAGATTCAATATAAGCGCGGGTATTGCAAAGCCAATTAATAGTAATATGCATTTCGGCATAATTTTAATGTCGGGCTTAAGGTCGCCGCTTACCACTAAAACGAGGGGATACAAAACTAAAAACATATGTATTAAAAAGCTGTGTATATGGAAAAAGTTAAGGCAGGGCATTCTTACCCAATCCGGTGTCAGCAGAGCGAGCATCGCACCTGGGATTCCTATATAATATAGAAAGCATTCGACTGTTTTACTGCGCTTAAAAATGCAAAAAGTTATCAGTAAAACATTTATTCCGCAAAGATGGAACGGCAAATGACCTATGCCGAAATCACCTATTGCAAATGCAACGGTATTTTTAACCGTTTCTAAAATCAAAACGATTGCGGCAAGGCAGATGCGCATTTTGTTGCGGTTCTCAGGGCTGAGTTTTTTGTAAATTAATATACTCAGAACACACAAGACAGCAAAAAACGCGAGCCACGAAAAATGGGTGGCATCATAAAGACTGAAACCAACACCATTAGGTATTTCGCTTTCGGGTTTAAGAAACATAATTTTTCACCTCAAACCTATATTATCACATTCTCCCAAAAAAGTCACTAAAACTTTAAAATTCGACTTTTTTCGGAGTATAGTCTTGTTGACAAAATTAACCTTTAGGTATATAATTAATGTGTATGTTTTGATGAAAAAGTATGTCAAAAAAATATTTATTTAAGGGTGTAGAAAATATGAAATGGATGTCATTAAACGAGCTTCGCGAGAGATACCTTTCTTTCTTTGAATCAAAGGGACATTTGCGTCTTGGTAGTTTTTCGCTGGTTCCTAATAACGATAAATCTTTGTTGCTTATAAATTCGGGTATGGCGCCTATGAAAAAGTATTTCACAGGTGAGGTTACCCCTCCTCGCAGTCGAGTTACAACCTGCCAAAAATGCATCCGCACGCCCGACCTTGAGCGTGTTGGCCATACTGCACGCCACGGCACCTATTTTGAAATGCTCGGTAATTTTTCCTTTGGCGATTATTTCAAAAATGAGGCTATTCCGTGGGCTTGGGAATTTTTAACCTGCGACCTTCAAATTCCCGCAGAGCTTTTATGGCCCTCCGTTTATGAAGAGGATGATGAGGCCTATGCCTTGTGGCGCGATGTTATCGGCGTGCCCGAGGAAAGAATCGTAAAGCTTGGTAAGGCTGATAATTTCTGGGAGCACGGCACAGGTCCTTGCGGTCCTTGCAGTGAAATCTATTTTGACCGCGGCGAAAAGTATGGTTGCGGCTCACCCGACTGCAAGCCCGGCTGCGACTGCGATAGATATATGGAAATTTGGAATAATGTTTTCTCGCAGTTTAACAATATGGGTGACGGCACCTACACCGAGCTTGAGCATAAGAACATTGATACCGGTATGGGACTTGAGCGTTTGGCTTGCATTATGCAGGGCGTTGATAATATGTTCGAGGTTGATACTGTTAGAAATATTTTAAATAAGGTTTGCGAAATTTCAGGCAAGGAATACGGCAAGGATAATAATATTGATATTTCTATTCGTGCTATAACCGACCATGCCCGTGCATCTACCTTTATGATTAGTGATGGTATTATACCTTCAAATGAGGGTAGGGGCTATGTTTTGCGCCGCCTTATCAGAAGAGCCGCAAGACACGGCAAGCTCATCGGTATTAACCGTCCCTTCCTTATTGAGCTTGTTGAAGCAGTAATAAACGAAAATAAATCGGGATACCCCGAGCTTATCGAAAAGCAGGAACTTATTAAAAAGGTTATCTCAAACGAGGAAACAAGCTTTGCTAAAACTATCGACCAAGGCTTGAGCATTTTAAATGAGCTTATTCAAAAGGGCGGCGTTTTATCGGGTGCAGATGCATTCCGCCTTTATGATACCTATGGCTTCCCGCTTGATTTAACCCGAGATATAGTGCAGGAAAAGGGTATGCTTCTTGATGAAGAAGGCTTTAATAAGCTGATGAGTGAGCAACGCGAAAAGGCCCGCGCATCAAGAAAGGCTGCTGATGGTGAGAGCTGGAGCAGCGACGGCATTAGCTTTGATAATATCGAAAAAACCGAGTTTTTAGGCTATGAGGCAAACGAAACAAAGGCCAAAATTGTTGATATCGTTTGCGAAAACGAGCATACCAGTAATATATCAGAGGGCAACAAAGCCGTAATAGTTCTTGATAAAACCGTTTTTTATGGTGAGGGCGGCGGTCAGGTAGGCGATAGCGGCGTTATTTCCTTTGCTGATGGCGAATTTATCGTAACCGATACCAAGAAAACAACAGGCGGAGTTTTCACTCATATAGGCGTTTTAAAGAGCGGAAGCTTAACTGTTGGAGATGAGGTAACGGCTTCAATTGATGTTGTTCGCAGAGAGGCTATTCGCCGCAATCATACCGCGGCGCACCTTCTCCAAGCGGCACTCAGAAGCGTGCTCGGTAACCATGTTGAGCAGGCAGGTCAGCTCGTTAATGAGAACACCGTTCGTTTTGACTTTACTCATTTTTCACCCCTTTCCCCTGAGGAAATCGCAAGGGTTGAGGAATTAGTTAATACCGAGATTATGTCTGCCACAAAGGTAGAAAGCCGTGAAATGCCTATTGATGAAGCGCGTAAGCTTGGTGCTATGGCATTGTTTGGCGAAAAATACGGTGATGTGGTTCGCGTTGTAACCGCAGGGGATGTTTCGGTTGAATTCTGCGGCGGCACCCATGTTGATAATGCAGGCAAGCTTGGCTTGTTCCGTATTATTTCCGAAAATGGTATTGCGGCAGGTGTTCGCAGAATAGAGGCACTTACAGGCTTTAATGTTGTAAAGCTTATCGATAAATATAAAGAGGCGTTGACCGAAACTGCATCCGTTTTAAAATGCGGTAATATTGATGGTGTTGTGGCTAAAGCCTCGTCTATGGCTCAGCAGATTAAAGATGACGCCAAGAAAATAGAAGCGCTTGAGGCAAAATTGGCATCGGGCAAGATTGATGATATTTTAGCTTCATCTAAAGAAATCGGAAGCGTTTCGGTTGCTGTGGCAAGCCTTTCGGGTGTTTCTCCCGATGAGCTTCGCCGTATGCTTGATACCGTTAAGGCAGAAAACGATAATATGGTGGCGGTGTTCGCTTCCGCTAACGGTGAGAAGCTTACCTTCTGCGCAGGCTGCGGAAAATCGGCAATCGCAAACGGAGCACACGCCGGTAATATCGTTCGTGCCGTTGCTCAAATTGCAGGCGGTAACGGAGGCGGCAAGCCCGATAGTGCTATGGCGGGCGGCAAGGATGTCTCAAAGGCCCAAGAGGCGCTTGGGGCCGTTTATGATATAGTTAAAGGAATGGTGAAATAAATGAGTGATTGCTTATTTTGTAAAATAGTAGCGGGCGAAATCCCAAGCACTAAAATTTATGAGAACGAGAGTGTTTATGCCTTTGCGGATATTAATCCTCAAGCACCCTTCCATGCGGTAATAGTGCCTAAAGCGCACATATCGAGTGCGATGGAAATTAACGCCGATAACAGCGCGCTTATAGCAAAGATTTTCGAGGCGGTTGCAGTAATTGCCAAAGAGAATGATTTAAGCGATGGCTTTAGAGTAGTAAACAACTGCGGCAAGGATGGCGGACAGACGGTAAATCATATTCATTTCCATCTGCTTGCGCGCCGCAATCTTCAGTGGCCTCCGGGCTGATTTAAAGGAAGGTGGAGGAATATGTCCGAATACTATACTATGAAAATAGCAGGGCTTGAGAGAAAGCTTGAAAAATTTCCCGTTAGCGATAGCCTTGATATTGCCGCGTTTATAATCTTCGGTGATGTTGAGCTCACAATCGCAGGCTGTAAGGAATTGCTTTCTCGCGTTCCCGAGTTTGATGTTGTTTTAACCCCCGAGGCAAAATCGATTCCAATGGCGTATGAGATGTCTCGCCAGAGCGGAAAGCCTTATGTTATAGCTCGAAAGGGCGTTAAGGTTTATATGCGAAATCCCGTTGAGGTTAGTGTTAACTCAATCACCACCAAGAACGAGCAAAAGCTTTATTTGGGCGAAACCGAAGTGAACGCAATTCGCAATAAGAGGGTGCTTATAATAGACGATGTTATCAGCACAGGTGAGTCCTTAGCGGCAGTTAGAGAGCTTCTCAAAAAAGCAGGTGCGGTTGAAGCGGCGGCGTGTGCTTTTTTGGCTGAGGGTGATGCCGCAGACCGCGATGATATTATATTCCTTGAAAAGCTTCCGCTTTTCTTCAAGTAAGGGCTTATGAATCAATTTGAGCTTCAATTTCTTGATTTTATAAGAGAAAATTTGTCTTGCGGTTTTTTGGATACCTTTATGTCACTGATAACCAAATTGGGCAACGGCGGGATTTTTTGGATTATAACGGCGGTTGTGCTGCTGTTTTTCAAAAAAACTCGCAAAACGGGTGTTACGATGGCCATAGCGCTTATTTTAGGTTTGCTTTTGGGTAATATATTCCTTAAGAATGTAATTGCCCGTCCTCGCCCCTTTGTTGTTAACCCTTTGATTGAGCTTATAATAGAAAAGCCCGGCGAATTTTCCTTCCCATCAGGTCATACGCTTTCCTCATTTGAATGTGCGATTGCTATATTCATTAAAAATAAAAAATGGGGAATAGCGGCGATTGTGCTTGCGGCTATAATCGCGCTTTCCCGTCTGTATCTTTATGTTCATTATCCTACCGATATTATAGCGGGGATCTTGCTCGGTATAGCAATAGCATTCTTAGCAACCTTTATCGCAAATAAAATTTACGATAAAATTAAAGCAAAATAAAAAAAGCCTCGATGAACTCAGCAGAAGTTCATCGAGGCTTAGTTTTTTTATTAAAGCTTTGAAAAGCCGTGGCAGTTTATAAGAGCATCAAGCTTTTGACCCGCCTTACATAGAGGACATTCATCGCTCTTAAGGCTAAAGTAATCGGGTATATCCTTAGGATTAAATACCGAGTTAACCTCATAATCGCCGCATTGCTTAACCGAAGCAAAGATTGCAGAAACTCCCGCAACCTTGCCGCCGTAATATTTAACGGCATCAATTGCGGCTTCAACCGTGCGGCCTGTTGCGACCGAAACGGCAAGGATTAAAACATTTTTGTTTGCAATCATAGGAACGATATTATCGCGGAATAATAGCTGACTCGAATTTATTGATTCGGGAGTTACAACATATATTGTTTGGTGCGCGTTAAGATTTATAAAATCAGCAGCGGTTAATTGGTCGGCAAGGCAGGTGCCTATAACCTCTGTGCCGTCGAGGCATAAAATGGTATCAATGATTGTTGAATGCCTATAGTATGAGCATAGTTCTTCGGCAACTGCTTTTGCCTCGGAAAGACGGGATTTCTGAGCGGCAACATCTATATAATAATTACTGTGGCTGTTGCTCGTTGCAAAATGTCCCTTTGAAACACGAAGAAAAAGGTTGTTTCTTTTGGTTGCGGTTTTGATTGTTACTGAAGTGGGCATAAAGAAGTCCTCCTAAAACATTACTCTATTTTGATTTTACAATATATTAATAAAAAACACAAGAAAATTTTTACGTGCCGAAACGGCAGTTGATTTTTTGGGGCTTTTGTTATATTATATTTATAATGGATTTTAAATATATAGAAGTTTAAAAAGTAGGGGATTTTAATGGCAAATAGAACTAATAGGCAAAAGGCCATCGTTAGACGCAGAATTTTCATCGCTTTGTGTGCGATAGTGCTTGCCGCAGCAGTTGCAATAATTAGTATTGCCGTAAATTTTGTTTTCAAAGCATTTAAAACGCCTGAAGATAGTCAAAGCAACAGCTCGCTGATATCCTCGTCACAAGAGAGTGAAAACGAGAACAAAGAGCCCTATGTTGTTTCAAAGGCAACGGTTATTAATACAGGTGATATTATGCTTCATAGCACCGTGCTTGATGGTGCTAAAACCTCGGGTGGCGGATATGATTTTTCAGCCTTCTTTAAGGAAAGCGAAAGCTATTTTAAAAACGCCGACCTTGCGGTTGCCAATCTCGAGGTTACCTTGGGCGGTAGCGAATCGGGCGCCTTTTCGGGCTATCCCGCATTCAACTCTCCCGATGAATTGTTAACAACGATTAAGCAAAGCGGAATTTCCTTTTTGCAAACTGCCAATAATCACTGCTATGATACAGGGCTTTATGGCCTTAAGAGAACGGTTCAAAAGCTTAAAGAGGCGGGAATTGACTATAACGGCACCCGCGAGAGCGCCGATGAAGCCACCTATACCGTGAAGGATGTAAACGGCGTTAAAATCGGTATGGTAACCTATACCTATGAAAACGCCGGCTCAACTGCGGGCAGAAAATCAATCAACGGCAATATTGTGGCAAGCGAAGCTAATGCACTTATAAATTCCTTTGATTATAATAAGCTCGATTCTTTCTATAGTGAAGCGCAGAATGTTATTTCATCAATGAAAAATGATGGCGCGGATGCGATTGTTTTTTATATGCACTGGGGCGAGGAATACCAACTTTCGCCGAACACTTGGCAGAAAACTATTGCTCAAAAGCTTTGCAATTTCGGCGTTGATGTTATAGTGGGTGGTCATCCGCATGTTGTTCAGCCTATAGAGCTGCTTCATAGCGAGGATGGTCAAAGCACCTCGGTTTGTATATATTCTCTCGGTAACGCTATTTCAAATCAGCGTAAGGAGCTTTTATCTCCCGAATGCACAACAGGTCATACCGAGGACGGAATGTTGTTTTACTTTAGCTTTGATAAGTATAGTGACGGTGAAACCGTTTTGTCGGGCGTAGATATTATTCCAACTTGGGTTGATAAATACAGCGGCGGAAGCGGATATCAATACACAATGTATCCTCTTGAAAGCGCCGAGGCGGCAGAGAGCTATTCGTTAAGCGCCAATACAGCAGCACAAGCTAAAGCATCCTTTGAACGCACAAAGGCACAAATTGCAACAGGTCTTAAGGAGTGCCAAACCGCGCTCGGCTGCGAGGTTAGATTTGATTAAAAAAGGAGAAAGGGATATGCGCGAACGCTTTTTTATAAGACTTGCCGATTTAAATATCGGTCTTTTTGCAAGCGCGGGCATAAAAAAACTTTGCACCGACTATATTATTAGCGAAGCGTCTGTATCCATTTCCGTTGAGGTAACCGATAGCGCTCTTGAGCAGGAGGCTGCTCGAAGCGAGGCGCCATCTCGGCTACAGTGCGAATCACTTTTGGTTTATCGTGAGCTTGCCGAAAGGCTGCCGCAGTTTAGTCGTTTTGTTTTTCACGGAGCGGCTATTGAGTATGATAACAAGGCATATCTCTTTACGGCTCCGAGCGGCACGGGTAAAACCACCCATATTAAGCTTTGGCAGGAGTATTTGGGCGACAAGGTGCGCGTTATTAATGGCGACAAGCCGATAGTTTGCACTCAAAACGAGCCGAGGGCTTACGGTAGTGCTTGGGCGGGCAAAGAGAGAATGCATAATAACATATCGGCGCCGATAGGTGCAGTATGTATCATTAAAAGAGGAAAAGAAAATAAAATCAGACTTTTATCTAAGAGCGAGAGTATAAGCGGAATTGTGTCGCAGGTTTATCTGCCGCAAAATTCCGAGGCGCTCTCTAAAACGCTCTCTCTCATAAATGAGCTTATCTTGAAAACGCCCATTTATGAGCTTAGGTGCGATATTTCAAAGGATGCCTTTTTAACATCCTTTAATGAAATTACGGGTGGCATATAAACCGCCCTCATTTGCGGACATAGTTTATTGGTAGAACCTCAGCTTCCCAAGCTGATGAGGCGGGTTCGATTCCCGTTGTCCGCTCCAAAAAATCCTGAAACCAAATGCGTCGGGTTGCTAAGGACAGTTAATAAGAATTAGTAATCGAGCACTGCGAAGGACAAGAAATTTGAGAGAAGTTTCGGCTTCTCTCTTTTTCTTTTGCAAAAAAACAATTCCGCACATAGTTACACCATTAGTGCAACCTCTTGCTTTAAAATCTTTTTTGTGCTATAATCAAAACAAAAAAATTATAATTTCTGTTCGTTGTTGTCCGAGGTGTTGGTAGAATGTATGATTTTCATATTCATAGTAAAAATTCGCCCGATTCAACTCAAACCTTCGATGAAATTTGCGCTTCGGCAATAGAAAAGGGGCTTGAGGGGGTTGCGGTATGCGACCATGCCGATATACCCAATTTTGTTGAAGATAATACGCTTGAGCGCATAAAGGGCAGTATAAGTGAAAATGAAGAAGCCTCTATGAAATTTAATATAAAAATTTTCAAGGGTCTCGAACTCGGCGAGAGCTTTCTCGATAAGGAAAAAACGGATAGTGTTTTATCACTTTGCGATTATGATGTTATTTTAGCATCAATTCATAGCATACGAAATGAGAATTCCGTGAGGAGCTTTTATTCAAGGGTGGATTTTAGCGAGGGTAAATTTTCAAAAAATGAAATTATTGCCTGCTTGAACAGATATTTTGATGATTTGCTAACAACCGTGAATCAAACCGATTTTGATATTCTATGTCATTTAACCTGTCCTTTTAGGTATATAAACGGCAAGTATAATCGCAATATTGATGAAATGCTGTTTGCGGAAAAAATTGAACAGATACTTAAAACTTTGATTGAAAAAGGAAAATCCTTAGAGGTCAACACCTCGGGTGTAAATACCGCTTACAATAACGGCTTGATGCCAAGCAAAAACATTTTAAAAATGTATTATGATTTTGGCGGCAGAAAAATTTCTATTGGCTCTGATGCCCATACTGCAGCTTATATAGCAAATGGATTTAAAGAAACGATGAAGCTACTTAAAAAAATCGGGTTTGAGGAATACTTGATTTTCGAAAAAAGAAAGCCTAAAGCTATTAAATTATAATAAAAATCCCGCGTGTTTTTCACGCGGGATTTCATTATTTTTCTTCAAAGGTTATTTCGCCTTTTTGTTCATCGAATTTTGATATTCTGTCGCCGTGGTCGGTGGTGAAAATACCGTAATTATAATTACCGAAGAAATTATATCCGTCAATCGCTTCACCGCAGATAAAGTTCTCTCCGCTTTCAAGAATAGTC
>JAZNOY010000037.1:0-39894 GCA_045589375.1 Acutalibacteraceae bacterium
CATATTTTAGCGCAGGCTGTTAAAAGACTTTTCCCCGAAGCTAAGCTTGCTATAGGTCCTGCTGTTGATGATGGTTTTTACTATGATTTTGATGAAGTCGGATCGTAGCCATGTCGTTCTGTGAGCCAAGGAGTTGAACCAAATCCTTGTCTTCCTAAGACCGCTTGGCCTCCGACTTCATATTTTAGCGCAGGCTGTTAAAAGACTTTTCCCCGAAGCTAAGCTTGCTATAGGTCCTGCTGTTGATGATGGTTTTTACTATGATTTTGATGTTGAAAGCAACTTTACTCCCGATGACCTTGCAAAAATCGAGGAGGAAATGAAAAAAATCGTTAAGGAAAATATATCCCTCAAGCGCTACAGCCTCCCCTATGAAGAAGCCGTTGCATATTATAAGGAAAAGAATGAGCCTTATAAGCTTGAGCTTGTTGAAAAGCATTCGGGCGAGGATATAAGCTTCTATTCACAGGGTGAATTTACAGACCTCTGCGCCGGTGCTCACCTTATGAGCACAGGTGCTATCAAGGCATTCAAGCTTACCTCGGCAACCGGTGCTTATTGGCATGGTGATTCAAAGAATAAGATGCTGTGCCGCGTTTACGGAACTGCTTTTCCGAAGGCTTCTATGCTTGAGGAGCATTTAACCCGCATTGAAGAAGCTAAAAAGCGCGACCATAATAAGATAGGCCGCGAGCTTGAATACTTTACCACCGTTGATGTTATCGGTCAAGGACTGCCAATTTTGCTTCCCAAGGGCGCAAAGGTTATTCAAATTCTTCAGCGCTTTGTTGAGGATGAGGAAGCACGCCGCGGTTGGCTTATCACCAAAACTCCCTATATGGCAAAGCGTGAGCTTTATAAGCTTTCTGGCCACTGGGACCATTATCTTGACGGTATGTTTGTACTTGGCGACCCGCACGATGAGGAAAAGGAATGCTTTGCGCTTCGTCCCATGACCTGCCCGTTCCAATACCAGGCATATCTAAATCGCGCGCGTTCATACCGCGACCTGCCGCTTCGCTATAACGAAACCTCCACCCTCTTTAGAAACGAGGAATCGGGTGAAATGCACGGTCTTATCAGAGTTCGCCAATTCACCATTTCGGAAGGTCATTTAATGTGCACCCCCGACCAATTAGAGCAGGAATTCCGCTCTTGCTTGGAGCTTGCCAACTTTATGCTCAAGTCGGTTGGTCTTTATGAGGATGTTTCTTATAGATTCTCACAATGGGACCCCGATAACCGCGAAAAATATATAGGAAGCGCTGAGCAATGGGATGAGGCTCAAGGGGTTATGACGAAAATTCTCAACCACCTTGAAATTCCCTATAAGGTGGGTGTAGGCGAAGCCGCTTTCTACGGACCTAAGCTTGATATTCAGATTAAGAATGTTTTTGGCAAAGAGGATACCCTCATAACTATTCAAATCGACCAGCTACTCGCCGAAAAGTTCGGTATGGAATATGTTGACAACGACGGCACCAAGAAAAACCCCTATATCATTCACCGCACCTCTATCGGCTGCTATGAAAGAACACTTGCACTCTTGATTGAAAAATATGCAGGCGCTATGCCTATGTGGCTTGCACCCGAGCAGGTTAGGCTTTTACCCATCGCCGACCGACATCTCGACTATACCTACGAGCTTAAGCGCCGCCTGGAAGAAAAAGGCATTCGCGTTGATATTGATGCAAGAAACGAAAAAATCGGTTATAAAATTCGTGAAGCAAGGCTCGAAAAGCTACCCTATATGTGTATTATAGGTGACAATGAGGTTGAATCCGATAGCGTTTCGGTTCGCGAGCGCGGCGAAAACGGCGACCTCGGTTCGATGAAGGCCGATGAATTTATAAGCCGTTGCGTTGAAGAAACAATCAACCGAGTAATTAAGAAATAAAGCTATAAAAACGCCCATATTTCGCTGAGTTCCTTATCGGAACTCAGCGTTTAGGGCGTTTTTTTATTAGTTGTTTTTATATTAGTTGAATTCGGATTTGCAAATTGAAATTTGCATTTTTTTGGTTTGGTTTTTATCATTTTTATGGTTTTTGTGCGTTTTTGACCAAAAATGCAACCGTAAGTTGCCAATAAATATTAATTATGTGGGTTGCAATTTGAAATAAAAAAGGGTATTATTATATTAGCAATTATAAGAAAGAGGGTTTTTAGATGACAATCGGTCAAAAAATTGCAAAGCTTAGAAGTGCTGCTGATATATCTCAAGAGCAGCTTGCAGAAAAAATAAATGTTTCGCGCCAAGCTGTTTCCAAGTGGGAAATTGACCAAGCACTCCCCCAACTCGATAATGTTTTACAGCTCTGTGAGCTTTTCGGCATTACAACCGATGAGCTTTTGCTTGATAAGGTTTCTATCGACCAAATCTGCTCTAAGGAAAGAAAGCCAAACAAGTATTTCGGAACGGATGGCTTCAGAGGCGAGGCAAATGTTGACCTTACCTCTATGCACGCTTATAAAATAGGTCGTTTTTTAGGTTGGTATTTTTCTTCTTCCCTTTCGGGCTGCACCAAGCCTAATTATCGTCCGCGCATAGTAATCGGTAAGGATACCCGCCGTTCAAGCTATATGCTCGAATATTCAATCGCCGCAGGTATTACCGCTTCGGGTGCAGATGCATATATGCTCCATGTTACAACCACTCCGAGCGTTTCCTATGTTACAAGACAGGAGGATTTTGATTGCGGTATTATGATTACCGCTTCGCACAACCCCTTCTACGATAACGGCATTAAGGTAATCAATCGTTACGGCGAAAAGCTTGATGATAACACAACTATGCTTATCGAGGCGTATATTGACGGCGACCTTAACTATTTAGGTGTGACCGGTGATGACCTTCCGCTTGCAACCAAAGAAAAGATTGGTTGTATCGTTGACCACGCCGCAGGCAGAAATCGCTATGTTGCCTACCTTATTTCACTTGCCTCACATTCCTATAAGGATATGAGAATAGGTCTTGATTGCGCTAACGGCGCTTCTTGGATGATTGCCAAGGCAGTTTTCGGTGCTTTAGGCGCGCAAACCGTTGTTTTGGGTGCAGAGCCTAACGGACTTAATGTTAACACCGATTGCGGCTCAACACACATTGAGCACCTCTGCAAAGCCGTTCGCGAGCAGCATCTTGATTTTGGCTTTGCCTTTGATGGCGATGCGGATAGATGCATAGCCGTTGATGAGAACGGTAATATTGTTGACGGCGATAAAATAATGTATATATTAGGCAAGAGATTAAAATCTCGCAATATGCTCAATTCCGATACTGTTGTTGCAACCATTATGTCCAACAGCGGATTTGTTAACAGCCTTGCCGAAGCAGGTATTAAATGCGCGCAAACAACCGTTGGCGACCGCTTTGTATATGAATGTATGCAGGAAAATGATTACTCCATCGGCGGAGAGCAATCCGGCCATATTATTCTTAAGAAGTATGCCACAACGGGTGACGGTATTTTAACCGCGATTATGTTAAGCGAAGAGGTTTGCGATAGCAAATCCTCCCTTGCAAAGCTTTGCGAGGATGTTAAGCTTTATCCTCAATACACAAAGAATGTTCGCGTTAAAAACAAGGCCGCCGTTTTGGAGGACAGCGATGTTTTAGACGCACTTAAAAAGGTTGAAGCTCTCATAGACGGTAAGGGCAGAGCGCTATTGCGCCAAAGCGGAACCGAGCCGGTTATTCGCATTATGATTGAAAGCGAAACCGAGGAAAAGTGCCACGAGTATGCAGAAATGATTTCTGATGTTATAACCAACAATGGTCACATTGCGTAACTATAAAGGAGAATTTTTATGAAATTTATAACTGTTGATTCCTATGAGAAATTAAGCCGCCTTGCAGCAAATTTGATTGCTTCTCAAATCATTATGAAGCCTAACTGCGTTTTAGGTCTTGCAACCGGCTCCTCCCCTGTTGGCGCATACAATTGCTTGGCAGAGGATTACCGCAACGGCGAGCTCGATTTCAGCACCGTTACCTCGGTTAACCTTGATGAATATGAGGGACTTGACGTAACAAGCGACCAAAGCTATCGTTACTTTATGAACAGCAACCTCTTTGAAAAGGTTAACATTGATATCAATAAGACCTTTGTGCCCAACGGTTGCGCGAAGGATTTGGTTGAAGAGGGCAAGCGTTACGATGCGCTTATCGAGAGCCTCGGCGGCATTGATATTCAGCTTTTGGGTATCGGTCTTGATGGTCACATTGGCTTTAACGAGCCCGACGATGTTTTCACCGCCCAAACCCACCCCGTTGACCTTGATATATCAACCATCAAGGCAAACGCACGATTCTTTGAATCCGAAGCCGATGTTCCCACCCGTGCAATAACAATGGGTATGGGTGCAATTATGAAGGCTAAAAAAGTTCTTTTGATTGCTAACGGCCCCGCCAAGAAGGAGATTGTTGAAAAATCCTTCTTTGGCCCTATAACCCCTGCCGTTCCCGCTTCTATATTACAGCTTCATCCTGATGTAACTGTAATTTACAGCGAAAATTAATTTAAACTAAAGCCTTTTGGGAGGAGATGTTTGTATTGACATTTCCTCCCTTTATATTTATAATTGATTCGAATGAAATGAGTTAAGGAGTCTTGTATGAATAAGGATTATAAACGGACAAAATTCGCCTGTTATTTTACCTATCTTGCTATGTCATCTGTATTTAGCTTGCCTCCGCTACTATTTGCCGCGTTTAGAGATTTATATGGGATTTCATACACCCTGCTCGGCACATTGGTTTTGGTAAACTTCTGCACGCAACTGGGTATTGACTTAATTTTCAGCTTTTTCAACAAATATTTTAACATACATAAAACCATTCGTCTTATGCCCCTTTTAACCACCACGGGACTTGCAATATATGCGATTATTCCTATGCTTTTCCCCGAATATGCATATATTGGTTTAATTACAGGAACAATCATATTTTCGGTTGCCGCAGGTCTTGGTGAGGTTTTGGTGAGTCCCACCGTGGCCGCGCTCCCTTCCGACACTCCCGAAAAAGATATGAGCACACTCCACTCCCTTTACGGATACGGTTTTGTAGGCGTTGTTGTTATCAGCACCGTGTTTATTGAGTTTGCCGGCAAAAAATATTGGAATTATCTAACACTGTTTTGGGCAGTGCTTCCTATAATTGCCTCTATTTTTCTAACTACTTGCAAGCTCCCCGATATGAATATGGAGCAAAGCGAATCGCAATCGGTTAAATCCAAGCATAGAACAAAGAGCATCTTGCTTTGTATGTTATGCATATTCCTCGGCGCAAGTGCCGAAAATACTATGAGCAACTGGATTTCTGTGTATACCGAAAACGCTTTAAATTTACCAAAGGTATGGGGTGACCTCTTTGGTATGGCATTGTTTGCTATTCTTCTCGCATTAACAAGAACCTTTTATGCGAAATTCGGGAAAAATATTCACCGCGCTTTAACGCTGAGTATGATAGGTTCAATTATCTGTTATGCCGTTGTTGCGGCTTCACCAAATGCTGTTCTTTCGCTCGTTGCCTGCGTTGCTGTTGGTATTTGTTCCTCTATGCTTTGGCCGGGAACGCTGATTTTAATGGAAGAAAAGGTTGCATCGGTTGGGGTTGCGGCTTATGCGTTAATGGCCGCCGGCGGAGATTTCGGTGCTTCCTTTGCACCGCAAGCTCTTGGAATTGTCGTTGATAAGGTTGCAGTTACAAATTGGGCAAATTCAATCGGCGCCCACCTTTCACTAACAGCCGAGCAAGTAGCCTTTAAGGTTGGTATGCTTCTTGCGATTATTTTCCCGCTTTTAGGCGTTATCTTGCTTAGATATATGAAATCGCACTTTAATAAAGCAAATAATTAAACAAAAATTTTTGAATAATAAAAACGGTATAGCCACAGGCTATACCGTTTTTTAATTTAGATTAAATCAGCACTTTATTTCGTAGCCACCAACCGGTCTGATTGCAAGCACAACACAGCTTCCCTTGCCGTAAACCGCCTCAATCATATCCTTATAGGCTAAGAACATATCGTTTGGTATGTAACACTGAATTGTTCCTGCAAAGCCGCCGCCGTGAACGCGCGAAGCGCCCATATTGCCCAAAAACTCTTGGGTTAGAGCGAGAGCTAAGCAAAGGCCCTGCTCGGCAGTATTTGAAACAGGATACAAATTCTGCAAATATTTATATGAAGAATTGCCCGAAGCATTAACAAGCGTTAGGAATTTTTCAAAATCCTCGGTCTTTAACGCCTCGCGTTGACGAAGCACCCTTTCATTTTCATTAAAGAAATGGAAGGCCCTCAGCGCCGCACGGTCACCACAGGTTTTACGAATGGTTGCAAGATTTGCATAAAAGTCCTTTGTATCTGCATCGCGTAAAAATTCAACGCCCAAGAAATTGCTCACCTTTTTACATTCGATAGTTATATCGGCATAGTCTTGCGTCAGGTTAGCGTGATTACCGCCGGTATCAACAACGCAAAGGGTATAACCGAATTTTGATATATCAAGGTCGATTTTCTCAACAATCGGATTTTGAGGGTCATTAAAGTCGGCATAGGTAAATCCACCTACCGAGCTTGCCATTTGGTCTAAAAGCCCGCAAGGCTTGCCGAAATACTCGCGCTCTGCAAACTGCGAATACTTGGCAATTGTAATAGCATCCACCTTGCCATCGTTAAATAAGCCGTTGATTATATTTGAAAGCAAAACCTCGAAAGCCGCTGAGGAGGAAAGACCAGAGCCTTTTAAAACCTTAGAGGTGGTATATGCATCAAATGAGCCGATGTTATAACCGTTTTGAGCAAATGCCGCAAGCACACCGCGAATAAGCGAGGACGCTCTGCCCTGCTCCTTTTTGGATGGCTTGAGCGAGTCAATCTTAATTTCATCCATATTAAAGCCTGCAGATTTAACGCGAACTGTTCCGCTGTTGTTTTCGCTTACAACCGCTATGACATCTAAATCCACACTGCCTGCAATGACACAGCCGTGCTGATGGTCGGTATGATTACCGCCAACCTCTGTTCTACCGGGAGCGGAGAAAAAGCGAATATTATCGCGGTCACCATAAAGGCTCTCAAACTCTGAAAGTGCATCGATATATCTTGCTCTTGCATTTTCACACTCGCCGTAAAGCATTAAAAAATCTTTATCAAAACCGCCGTTTTCAATATGGCGTTTAGCCTCTGAAATATTCATAAAAGCACCTCAACATTAAAGCTTTGAAACAATATCAAGTGTATCGCGGGCAATTGCAAGCTCCTCGTTGGTGGGAACAACATAAACCGCAACACCGCTATCACAGGTAGAAATCTTAATTTCTTCGCCGCGCTTGCTATTGGCCTCATCATCAATCTTAACATTCAAATAGCCCAAGTTTTTGCAAACATAAGCACGAAGGGCAGGGTCGTTCTCGCCAATACCGCCTGTGAAGGCGATAGCGTCAACACCGTTCATAGCGGCAATATACGAGCCTACAAATTTTAAAATTTGATAACGCTGCATATCAATTGCAAGTTGTGCGCGCTCGTTGCCCTCGGCCGCCGCAGCTGCTATATCACGATTATCATTGGTAACACCCGAAATGCCGAGCATACCCGATTTTTTATTACAAATAGTATCAATATCCGCAGCCGAAAGATTTTCCTTTTGTGCAATAAAGGTGAGCGCAGAGGGGTCTAATGTTCCGGTTCTGGTTCCCATCATAAAGCCATCAAGAGGAGTAAAGCCCATCGAGGTATCAACGCAAACTCCATCCTTAATTGCTGTAATAGAGCAACCGTTACCGAGATGGCAGGTTATCATCTTAAGCTCCTTCTTATCCTTGCCAACAAGCTCTGCCAAGCGGTCACTTACAAAATGGTGAGATGTTCCGTGAGCACCGTATTTGCGAACCTTATGCTTTTCATAATATTCATAAGGAAGCGCATACATATATGCCTTTGCAGGCATTGTTTGATGGAACGAGGTATCAAACACTGCTACTTGGGGGATTTCGGTGCCAAAGGTTTTAATGCAGGCACGGATTGCCAAAACATGAGCAGGGTTATGAAGCGGAGCCATAGCACCAAGCTCGGAAATCTGCTCGAGCACGGTATCGTTTATAAGGCAAGAGCCCTTAAAGATTGCTCCGCCCTGAACTATTCTATGGCCGATTGCCGAAATTTCATCAAAGGAATCAATAACCTTTGCTTCACTCTTTGTCATAGCGTAAACTACCGCCTCAAAGGCTTCACTATGCGAAGGCATAGGAGTTTCTGCGCTATAGGTGCGACCATCTGCCGCCTTATGCGAAATTGCGCCTGTTACGCCTATTCTTTCGCAAAGGCCCTTGGCGAGCACACTTTCGTTCTCCATATCAATAAGCTGATATTTGAGTGACGAGCTTCCTGCATTAACAACAAAAATTTTCATTTTTTACCTCTCCCGATAATTTTCATATTGAACAATTGAAAGTTTTATGATAAACTGATACCATAAACAATATCTTATATATAATACTTTATTTTATCCGTTTTTTCAAGTCTTTTTATGAAGGATGGTGAGTTTTATGGCAGTTATAGGAATTATTGCCGAATTTAATCCTATGCATCAAGGCCATAAGCACATTATCGACTGCGCTAAAAAAGACGGAAACACGGTCGTTTGCGCCATCAGCGGCAATTTTGTTCAGCGCGGTGACACTGCTATTATTTCAAAGCAATTAAGGGCAAAATGCGCTTTACTCTGCGGCGCCGATATTGTAGTTGAAATTCCTGTGCTTTGGAGTATGTCTACAGCGCAAAACTTTGCCCTTGGCGGAGTTTGGCAGCTATATAATATGGGCTGTAATGAAATTTATTTTGGCAGCGAATGCGGCAATATTGATGCTCTGCTCAACGCCGCAGAAATCCTTTCGAGTGACGCTTTTTTCACCCGACTTGCCGAAAAAACGAAGGGCGGTATCACCTTTGCTGCCGCACGCGAGCAGGCGGCGGGCGAAATGGGTGTTGATTTCACGCTTCTTAGAAGCCCTAACGATAATCTCGGCATTGAATATATTATTGCCGCAAAAAAATTAAATCTCCCTATTAGATTTACCTGCGTTAAAAGAATAGGCGCCGCTCACGATAGCCCAAATATTGAATCGGGCTTTGTTTCGGCATCCTTTATGCGCGAAAAAATACTTTCAGGCAATATAGGCTATGCCGAGCGCTTTATGCCTCGAGAAATCAGAGGTATAATAAATGAAGAGAATATATCATCAATCAGTAAGCTTGAAACCGCTATTCTTTGCTCCTTGCGCAATAAAACTGCCGATGATTTTAAAAAACTCCCCGATATAAGCGAGGGCATTGAAAATAAGCTTTATTTTTCCGCTCGCGTTGCAGTAAGCTTAGACGAGTTATATAGTATGATTAAAACCAAGCGTTATACACTAGCGCGCGTTCGAAGGCTTGTTCTTTCGGCATTTTTAGAGCTTGACGGCAGCTTGTTTATGACAACCCCGCCCTATGTTAAAATCTTGGGCGTAGCTCAATCGGGCATCAAGCACTTAAAGGAGCTTTGCTCGATTATTCCTATCATCACAACCGCCGCCGAGGCAAAAAAATTAACGGGGACGGCAAAAAAGGTTTTTGAAACCGAGTGCCGAGTGACCGACATATACTCATTATCATTAACAAAACCGCTCGAATGCGGTTTGGAATATAAATCCAAGCTTTTAAAAACGGAGGAACTTTTATGATTAACATCAGCGAAATCGAAAGCTACAAAGACTATGGCAGGGTGCTTAATATCACAAACGGCGTGATAGAGGCCTTTGTTACACTCGATTTGGGACCGAGAGTAATTCGATTTGGATTTGTTGGCGGTCAAAACATTATGAATGCCAACCGTGATGAATTCGAGCCTAAGGACGATAAAGAGTTTGAGGACTTTTTCGGCAAGGGCAGAAAATGGGAAAATTTCGGCGGTCACAGAATTTGGACCTCTCCCGAAGCATATCCTGATACATACTACCCAGATAGTGATAAGGTCGACTATCAGATCACCGATAACGGCGTTATTTTCACCCCTAAGCCTGAGGTTGAAACGGGTTACCAAAAGAAGCTTGAGCTTAAGATGGATAACGATGACAGCAATATGCTAGTCACAATGTATGTGACCAATATCGGAGATAAGGCAAAGGATTTCTCTGTTTGGGGACTTTCGGTTTGCGAAAAGGGCGGAGCACTCATAATACCTACCAACACCAACGATACCGGTCTTCTTCCCAACCGCACCATTTCGGTTTGGCCCTACAGTGACCTTAGCGACAGTCGCCTTCATTTCGGCAAAAAATATGTTGTTTTAAAACAAGAAAACAACACTCAGCCTATGAAGCTTGGATTTAATCTTAATAATAGCACCGTTTTCTATTGCCTTAATGATGACATTTTCTGCAAGACTTATGAAAACGAGCACCCCTCCGCTAACTATCCTGATGGTGGCGTTTCCTTTGAAACATATACAAACGAAGCATTTATAGAGGTTGAAACTCTAAGCCCGCTTAGAACCTA
This sequence comes from Acutalibacteraceae bacterium, assembly GCA_045589375.1. GTDB lineage: Bacteria > Bacillota > Clostridia > Oscillospirales > Acutalibacteraceae > UBA737. The sequence goes on from JAZNOY010000037.1 coordinate 10,539, forward strand.
TGCCCCCGGCGAAACCGCCGTTTTACGCGAGCGCTGGTCTTTATATAAAAAGCCCTGTGAGGTTGATTTAAAAGACGACCTTTCAATAGACAATTTGATTGATAAGATAGGTGACTAACTATGAATTATTTAAAATATGTAAATATCAAACAAGGAACTAAATCAATAAGCCGTTTCTCAAACGGTAATACCCTTCCGCTTGTTCAGCGCCCCTTTGGCTTTGCAGCCTTTACGCCGCAGACCGACTCCTCGCGTGGAAGATGGTTTTATCATCCCGATGACCATAGCTTTGAGGGCATAAGACTTACCCATCAGCCAAGCCCTTGGATTGGTGAAAACTGCGCTATGGTTATGATGCCGCAATCCGAAGAGCCCTACCGCGAGGGTGGCCGCCGCTGGAGCAGCTTTGATACCGAGCAAACGGTTTTAATGCCTCATTATATGCGCTACTACCTCAATCGTCCGAGAGCTACTATTGAGCTTACACCTACCGAATACGGCGCTTGTGTAAGGCTTGATTTTAACAACGATTTCGAAAAATATTTAACCATCGCGCCTGTTGGCGGTATGACAAAGCATTTTTTTGATAAGGAAAAAAACATTCTATTTTCAAGTGTTGATTTCCGCTTCCTCCAAGGTCACGATAAGGGCAAGACTATTGGCTATTTCGCATTCAAATTCAATGACGATATTGACCTTGAAGCCACTCTTGTCGATGTAGACAATCAAAAAATCGCGGGAACAGAGGTTGAGGGCGACGGTGCCGCCATTCATTTGGCACTTAACAAAAAGCAAATCACTTATTCTATGGCAACCTCATTTATAAGCTTTGAGCAAGCTGAGCAAAACCTTATAAACGACAGTAATTATGATGATTTTGACTCTTTAAAGGCTCAAAACGAAAAAATTTGGAATGAGCATCTGTCCCGCATCGAAATCAAAGCAAAAGAGGATAAAATGCGCACCTTTTATAGCTGTATGTATCGCGTTTTCCTTTATCCTCATAAGGCGCACGAGATTGATAAGGAAGGAAATATAGTTCACTACTCTCCTGCCGCAGATTGCGTGAAGCCCGGCTACCGCTATACAGAAAACGGTTTTTGGGATACATATAGAACTATCTATCCGCTATTTTCAATAATAGCTAAAAAAGAAGCTCGCGAAATGATTGAGGGCTTTGTTAATGACTATATTGATGGCGGTTGGCTCCCCTGCTGGACTGCTGTTGATGCTAAAAAATGTATGCCCAGCACTATGATTGATACCGTTATTGCCGATGCCGCGGTAAAGGGCATTATTGATGGCGAGCTTCTTAAAACTGCCTTTGAGGGTATGGAAAAGCACGCGAATAATCCTTCACCGATTGCCGCCTACGGCAGAGATGGTTGCGAAGACTACCTAAAATACAATTATGTTCCCTGCGATGAGCGCAGAGAGAGTGTCAACCTAACGCTTGATGCCGCCTATTGTGACTACTGCCTCGGCGTTGTTGCTGAAATTTTGGGTGAAGACCAAAAAGCACAAAAATATTTTGCCCGTTCTAAAAACTATGCAAATATTTTCGATAAGGAAACAGGCTTTATGCGCGGAAAAACTAAAAACGGTGAATTTAGGCCCGACTTTGACCCTGCAAAATGGGGCGAGGATTACACCGAGGCGGCCGCTTGGCAGACCTCTTTTGCCGTGCAGCACGATTTTGAAGGCCTTGCAGAGCTTCACGGAGGCCGTGATAAGCTTATTCGCAAGCTTGATGATTTCTTTGCCTGCGACCAAGCCTTCCGCGTTAGAGGCTACGGAATTGAAATTCACGAGATGTCGGAATTTGCCGCAGGCAAATGGGGACAATGTGCGATTTCCAATCAGCCGAGCTTCCATATCCCCTTTATATACGGATATTTAGGCGAAACCAAGAAAACAGAGTATTGGGTTAAACGCCTTTGCGACGAGGCCTTCTCGGCAGAGGATGACGGATTCCCCGGAGATGAGGACAACGGAACTACTGCCGCTTGGTATATATTTGCCAACATAGGCAAATATCCGCTTTGCCCCGGTAAGAACGAATATGTTGAGTTTAAACCTCTTGTGAAGAAAATTAAATTTAATGTATAAATCAAAAAAAGAGATGCCAACCAAAGATGGTCGGCATCTCTTATCTTTTTTAAAAAACAATATAAGGCTTAAAGGATATAATTAATCCTCTTTATTCTCGGTGATTTCAATATCCGCAACATTAACATTAACACGGGTAACGGCAGTATTGGTCATGGTTTGAATTTTATCCTTAACATTTTCCTGAACAGCCTCTGCCACCTCACGCACCTTTGCATTTCTATCAATGCAAATATAAACATTAATGCTGATAGCACCGTTAATGCTTTCTACCTTAACAGCCTTAAAGGCACTTTTAGACTTTATTGAATTTTTAATATCGATTGCTCTTTTGCAAAGACCTTTAACGCCTTCAACCTCACAAGCGGCAATCTCTGCCATTTTTTCAAGCACCTCGGTGCTTACGGAAAGTTCTGTATTATTCTGCATAAAGCTTTTCCTCCGTTTTATACTTATTATCGGAAAACCGATTTAAGATTATTATTACAAGATTATTGTAACATAATTCCCCCAACAAAGCAAGAAAAAGCTAAAACTATTTTACCGTTACTATTTTTATGTTGCTTAGAGATATATCTGTTTGGGTTGTAACTATATCTTGAATTTGCATAGTTTGGGTGGTGGTGAGTCCCTCGGCGGCCACAACAATATTTATATTATCATCGCCTATAATCGCAAGCGACTTGCTAAAGCCCTTTGCCACAAGCAGCATCTCTATATTTTGCTCCTGCTCGGTTTTTTTAACCAAGGCATTAATCTGAGCCATTGCCGCCTGTTTTTCCTCGTCCTCAAGCTTGGCACTGCTAAGCGTTTCCTCAACCATCTCCTGTGCTTCCTTTAAATCCTTTTCGCGCTTGCTTTTTGCTTCTGCGAAGTAATCCTCGGCCTGTGCATTCGCAGAGGTGGCAATACTTTCTCCACCCTCCTGCTTTGAGCTTACAAAGGTAGCCTCGCCCAAGTATTTCGGTGAGGACGAAAACTTCATATTAAGCCAAATTGCCGCCCCCAAGCACAGCACCATAAGTGCTAAAGCAATTTGCCCTTTACCTAAAACCTTACCCTTTTTCATCATCGTTTCCTCCTGCTATGTATACTCTTTTTGAAGTTATATTAAGCGCCGCCGTAACGGCGTTTTTTATTTTTTCACCGATTTCCTCTCGGTCGCCGCCACTGCAAACAATGGCGACACCCCTGATTTGCGGCATATACTCGGTCACCAAAAGCGCCCGCTCGCCACCCGAGGCATCGGTTATTGTTACAAAGGATTGCTTTTTACTTTCGCTTGAATGCTGAGCGCTATCGGCATTAGAATTGGAGCTATCCGTTTCACTTGCATCGGCATAGGAATTAAACACACCGCTTTCAAGTGTTACTACAACGGTTGGCCTCTTATCCCCGCTTATGCCGGTTACTATTTCACCTATGCTTTGCTCTATAAGCACTCGGTATTGCTCCGAGCTTATGCTTTGGGCTTCCTTCACGCCTTCTTCGCCTTCAGATGACGGTAAAAGCGAGCTTAAAAAAATAAACAGTATGCCCGCTATGCCCAAAATCATAAGATTTTTTGGGTTTTTAAATGTATCTTTGAGCTTTTCTCTTATATTACCCATTTACAACCCTCACATCATAGGCTCCCTCCCCTATGACTTCTCGAATTTTGTTTGCATCCTCGTTTGAATAAACAATTACCTCAGTAATAAATATGTTGCCGCTATCCGATTTATCCGTATTAACTATAATTTTTGAAAATTCTATACCCTCTGACTCAAGTGCCGTTTCAAAAATCAGCTCTGCCGAGCGTGAGGATTTATCCTCGGTGACTATTTCCTTTTCCTCTGTTTTCTTTATGCTTGGCTTTATGTTAGAAAAAAGTGCCGTAGCTCCCAAAACAGAGCAAATAAAGCACAAACAAAAAACATACCTTACTGAATTTGAAAGCTTGATGTTTCCACAGAGCATATAAAGTCCACCGAGCACTATGGTTGCCGCACAAAAGCTCACAACGAATGATGATATCCCGTTCATTGAATTTTACCCGTGGCCGTCACAACTACCGTAAGTGAAATAATAAACATAGCACCCACGAGTAATAAAACCCCCAATAAAATCGACAAGACGGTATCAACCGACCTCAAAACACCCTTTATTTTAATAAGAGAAAACATTTCTGCCGTTCCCGATAAAAGCATTAATCCAAGCCTCCAAATTAAAATTTCTATGATTATGGGTAAAAAAATAACAACCAACGCCACAACTGCGTATATCCCAACAGATGACCTAAGCAGTGACATTGATGCCGAAACGGTCGATACCGCCTCAGATAGTGCCGCTCCCGCAACGGGAACAGAGGTGCCTATAATGAATTTCGCAGTTCTTGTGGTTAGTGTATCAGCCGCAGAATTAACCACCGTTTGTATACTCAAAATGCCCAAAAAAACAGTAGACACGAGCGACATTATCCAAACCGAAAGCTTCCTAACTCCCTCGCTTATACCATTAGTATTTATAAGCGGTGAAACGCTTGAAGCCACACTTATACTTAAATATCCACCCATCAAGGCGGTAATGCCGAATGAGGCTATATAGGATACCGCTTCTGCCGCCCCAAGCAGTAATGCACTCATTGATGCTGCGGTCACCGCGCCGCCCGAAAAGGCTACAGCAAGCGCAAAAATAGGTATAAACCCAAGCATAAAGCTTGCGCTGCCGCGAAGCGCGTTTTGAGCCGCAGAAATCAAGGCTGCCACCTCACCCGAAATAACCGCACAAACAGCCAGCACCGATGCAAAAATTGCCGATTGAAACCGCTTTTCATTAGTGCCGAAGGCGGTTATTGCCGAGACTATAAGTATAATGCCGAATATCGCGGTAAAAGCCCTAATCGGCTTCTTTATTCCGCCTCTTATAAAGGAAAAAATATGCGAGAAAACATTTTCACCGCTTAAGGAATTAACCCAATTGTAATCGGCCGCGTCGATACCGTTTTGCTCAAAAAACTCTCTTACATTGTCATCTAAAAGCCCCTCAAGCTCCTCAACATCAATGATTTCGGTTTGCTTTTGCCAATTGCCCTCCTCTGCGCTTACAGAAAACGGCAAAAGAAAAACGATAAGGAAAAATATAAATACAAATCTTTTCATAGCTTTAAAAATCCTATCGCCGCATCTAAAACCGCGCTTATGAGCGGAACACATAAAATAAAAATAGAGCATTTACCCGCAAGCTCAGCCTTAGACGCCAGCGCTGACTGCCCGAAATCACGACAAACATCGGCGGCAAATCCCGTTATATACGCTATGCCGAGAGCCTTAACCGCCACGGTAAAATAGGAAGCAATATTGCCGCTTTTTTGAAATATTTGACGCATTTTATCAATTTGAGGATAAATATTTTCTAATATCATAGTAAGTGTTATAGCTACCGCGGCAAGCACCAAAACAAATGAAAATTCAATCCCGTTACCCTTTAACACAAAAGCCAAAACTGCCGATATTACGATAATTGCCAAAATTTTTATAAGCTCACCGCTCATAGCCCGAACAGCTCCTTGATGGTTGAAAACAAATCCGCAATTGAGCCTACAATCATAAGCAGCACAACAACCAATCCCGCAAGGGTTGTGAGCATAGCCTGTTCCTCTCTGCCCGAGCGAACAAGAAGCTGATTTAAAACCGTAACTATAATTCCTATTGCGGCAATTTTAAAAATAAAATCAACATCCATAATAAGTCCTCGCTAAACAATCATAATACCTGCAACAAGACCTATGCAAACGCCCGCAGTCTGCCAGACCTTGAATTTTTGGTTATATTCATCTGTAGCACGCCTTAGCTGTCCCCGCAAAAGCTCGGTGCATAAATCTATCCGCTCACATTCGGACTCACGAAAGCCGCACCCAAGCTTTGAGAAAAATTCATTGAGTATCCTCTTATCCTCGCACGCAAGATTTAAATCCAGGCAAATATATTTCCTATTTTCAAGTTTTATGTAAACCTCTTTTTCTATCGTTTCACTAACCGCGCTTTCCACCTCTTGACCGATTATAGCAATTCTTTGCTTTAATTCAACAAGTGAATTTACAGCACCGTTTAATTTTTCCACTCTTTTTTTCAGTTCTAAAGCCTTCATACGCCCAAAGGCTGTAAATGCACCGAAAACAAGCAAAATCAATACCATCTTAAAAATCCGCAAGCCGCAAAATCTCCTCTTCCTTTAATATCCTTATGGGCGCGGATATATCGCCCGATAACACCGCAACACATCTTATAATCCCCATATTAAGCAAATCTCTTGTTACGCTTCTATGAAATAAATCTTCACAGCGGTTTATATGTGCCGTTGTTATTATGTCAACCCCAGCATTAAAGCAATCGCTTATTCCCCTAAGCTCTGCCGCCGTTCCTATTTCGTCAAAGGCTATTATCTGCGGAGATAGCGTTCTAAGTGCAATTTCAGTGCCGAGTGCTTTATTTTCAATTAAAATCACATCGGTAGTGCTGCCGAGATTATTTTTCATATCTTCTTCAGTTCCGCCCGATAGCTCGCCGCGACTGTCAATAGCGGCAACGCGATAATATTTGCCTCCTTCACCCGAGGAAAGCGCTCTTATAAGGTCTCGCAGTATCGTCGTTTTTCCGCTCGCAGGCGGTCCTGCTATAAGCATACTACCATCATAAGCCTTTAATAGCGCATCTGCGGCTCCCTTTATTTGCCGCGCTATTCTAATATTTATTGATGTAACATCGCTTAAATAGCCCTTTTCATCAAATCTTCCGCAAACACCTGCACGATTGCCCGAGGGCATAGTTATATATCCGTTTCTAAGCTCTGCGGCGTGGGCATAAACCGAATTTTTGCATAATAACAAAAAGCTGCTTTGCAGCTCCTTTTGGCTTGTAATTACCATATCTCCCGTTATAAACTCGCTTATACTGCCATCCCTTCTTACAAAATATGTTTTGCCCTTGATTGTAAGAGTCAGCGGGAGTCCCGCCCTAAGCCTTATTTCCTGAACGACCGCTTTTATTTTTTGCGGCAAGAATTCAAGTGTCCTTCTTATGCCCTCAGGGACGCCGTAAAGAGATAAATCGAATTTATTTTCTATTTCCATTTAAGCACCGCCTTGTCCTACTTAAAAATATGAGAGTATGTCCGTCAATAGAACAAAAAAATAAGACCTTCTGTCAAAAACAGAAGGTCTTTACTCGATTTTTTATTAGGCTTTTCCTACCGAGCCGAAAAGCTTAATTTTATTCATAACAACCTGCTTGATTGCCTCTACCTTGGCATTTCTGGCTTCAAGGTAGGCAATGCCTGCTTCAGCACTCTGCTTCATAGAGTCGCTTCCTGCAACACACAGGTCGGTAAAAATATTAACCTTGGCAATACCATCGCGAATAGTATTTCTAAAATCATCATCAGAAAGGCCTGAGCCGCCGTGAAGCACGAGCGGAGCATCAACGCGCGCTCTGATTGCACGCAAGCGCTCAAGGTCTAAGCAAGGCTTGGTTTTATATGCACCGTGAGCAGTTCCGATAGCAACGGCAAGTGCATCAACACCCGTTTTATTGATGAAATCCTCCGCCTCTTCGGGAGTGGTATATGCATCGGTTTGAGCATTATCACCTGTAGCCGCTTGACCAACATGGCCGATTTCACCCTCAACCGAAGCGCCCATAGAATGAGCTATTTTAACTATTTCGCGGGTTTCCTCTATGTTCTTTTCGGGGTCGCCTGCCGAGCCATCAAACATAATGCTTGAAAAGCCGAGCTTAAGTGCCTCGATGCAACGGTCAAAGGTAAGACCGTGGTCATAATGAACTACAACCGGAACGCTTGCATTTTTAGCGGCGTGAATAATAGACGGTGCGATAAGCTGAAGCTCACCGTAAGGAAGCAGAACCTCTGCCGTGCCTATTACGATGGGCGAGCGCAGCTCCTCTGCCGCAGAAATCGCAGCCTCAAGCATATCACTATCGGTGGTGTTGAACAAGCCTACACCATAGTGCTCGGCTTGAGCCTTTTTTAAAACATCATTCAAATTACACAACATATTCTTATCCCTCTATCTTTGTTTCTCTTACTATTGCTTCATCGGTGAAAACATCGGTTTCATCGGTGCTGTGGGTTGAAAACTCAGAAACAACCGCACCATTTTTACCGCCTTGGAACCAATGCTTTGTGCCGGGCCAAATTGTATACTGCTCGCCTGCTTTTAAAATTACCTCGTGGAAAACGGTAACAGGAGTTTCGGGAAGCTCGGCTTTAATATTCTTGCCGTCGCCCTCACCGTCAACATAAAGGTATACCTCACCATAGCGGCAACGGAAGGTTTCTTCCTTACCGTCCATTCCATAAGACGGAACATGAATATGCTCAGGGCAGGTTTGACCGGGGAATAAAACCATTTCCTTTGCACAAACGCGGTCGGTGTTGATATAGGTGATTATTTCAAGTCCCACCTTCTCAACCTTGTCGAGACCGAAATCAGCAACCTCAACATTGTTCTTTTCCGCATCGGTTAAAACAATATTTGCCTTTTTGTAAAACTTAAGTGCCTTTTTTACCTGTTTGTCGTAGGTTTCTCTTGTCATAACGAAAGCCTCCCAAATTCTTTTTCAAGTTTTAATATTTCATTCTTTTCGCGCATTCCATCAATGGAATTATCAGCGAAAAGATTGCAAGCCGCCGCAGAGGAAGCAAATTTTAAGATTTCCTCATCAGATAAGCCGTTATATAATCCGTAAAGACAGCCCGAGCAATAGCTATCTCCCGCTCCCACGCTTCCCTTAATTAGCTCCTTAGGAATTTTAAGCGAGGGCACCGCAGTGAAGCGCTCTGTTTTGCAATCGTAACAGAAGCCCGCCTCTTTTGCGTGGATTATAACCTTTTCTCGAACGCCGAGCTTGGCCATTTTGATTGCGGTTTCCTTTATATTCTTTATATCAAGCTTACCGCTTTCGTCACGGGGATTAAGCCCGAAAATATTGGTCGATTCAATCTCATTCATAATAGCATAATCGCTATACTTAAGCGCAGGAGAAATTTTAGCAGGATAATCGGCTGTGCTGTCGCTCACAACATCGATTGAGGTTTTAATTCCCCTCGACTGAACATCGTGAAGCAGGTGCGCCATAACCGTTCCGTATTCGCGGTCCTCCTTATCAAAGCAATCAAGCAATAATATGTAGCCTATATGGAAAATTGCGGCATCTATGGAATTAACATCAATATCCTCAATAGAAAATTCCGCATTGGCGCCACGCGCGTGGAAAAATGTCCGCTCGCCTGAAGGCATACTCATAACATCGCTGAAGCTAGTCGGTGCAGACGAGGAAACGAGCACCTTTGAGGTATCAAGCCCGAAGCGTTGCATACGGGATATAACATATCTGCCGTATTCATCGTCTCCCACCTTGCCTATTGCTATTATCGGTATGCTTCTGTCAATCTTTGCAAGATTAATGCCCGTGTTCGGAACACAGCCGCCTACAGCACGGGAAACATTATAAATATTTGAAAGCATACCTACATTAGGATAGCAATCAATGTTTTTAACAATATCCACAAGAATATTGCCGGCAATTACAATTCCTCTTTTTTCTCCCATAAACAAATGGTCTATAGAAACACCGAAAATTTCAGCAAGGGCTGGAAACTGGGTAATTTCGGGGTATCCGTGACCTGCCTCCCATTTACTTACTGTTTTACTGCTTATGTTTAGCTTTTCGGCAAGAGCAGTTTGGGTAAGCTTCATCCTTTTACGAAGCTTTGCAATCGTTGCTCCAACACTTTTAGCATCCATAGCATCACACCCTTTTACTTGTTATTTTTATTATAAAGCAAATTATTTCGGTCGTAAACCTACTCTTTTTAGTCCCAAAAGGAGATTTTTCGTCATTAAAGCGTTATATTTCTACCTATAGTAGAATACTCAAATATATTAAACGCCGTTCTCATCTAAGAAGGCAAGAACGGCATATTTTTATTCCTCGGGCATATCCCAATTGTGCCAAATAGCTTGAACATCATCATTCTCTTCAAGCATATCTATCAGCTTTTCCATCTTATCCGACATCTCTTTATCGGCAATCTCGGTTAAGGTTTGAGGAACATACTGAACCTCTGCCGAAAGGAAGCTGTAGCCCTTTTCCTCAAGCGCATCTCGAACGGCGCCTAAATCATTCGGCTCGGTCGAAATCTCAAAAACATCGCCATCGAAGCTAAAGTCCTCAGCACCCGCCTCTAATGCAGCCTCCATAACGGTGTCCTCATCCAAGCCTTCGCCCTCAATTACAATTATTCCCTTGCGGTCAAACATAAACATAACCGAGCCTGATTGGCCGAGATTTCCGCCGCACTTATCAAAGTAATGGCGAACATCGCCCGCGGTGCGATTGCGGTTATCGGTGAGGGTTTCAACCACAACGGCAACACCACAGGGGCCATAGCCCTCATAGATTAATTCTTCGTAATCACTGCCGCCGGTTTCTCCTGCCGCTTTTTTGATTATACGCTCTATATTATCGTTAGGAACATTAGCCGCCTTGGCTTTTGCTATAACATCCTTAAGCTTACTGTTTTCACTGGGATTGGGGCCGCCCGCCTTTACTATTACGGCAATTTCCCTACCGATTTTAGTGAAAATTTTTGCTTTAGCCGCATCGGTTTTTTCCTTTTTGCGCTTAATATTGTTCCATTTTGAATGTCCTGACATAAACAAAACCTCTTTTCATAACCTACACATATTACCACAAATCTTTGTTTTCTTCAAGTGCTTTTTCGCATATACGCTTAATATCATCGAGGCTTGCGATTTCTCCGCAAAGTCTACGGAGTGTCGAAGCACCCTTTATACCCGAAAGATACCACGCCGTATGCTTTCTTGCCTCAAGCAAAGCAATGTGAGAACCTTTATATTTCTGCATAAGCTCTATTTGCTCTATGCAAACCGAAAGTCTTTTATCGAGTGTTGGTGCAGTATATTTTCTGCCCTCGAAAAAGGCATTAATTTCATCAAAAACAAACGGATTGCCTTGAGCGGCTCGCCCCACCATTAAAAAATCACAGCCTGTTTTTTTTAGCATCTCTGCCGCCGATTCGCCGCCTGTGATGTCCCCGTTTGCGACAACAGGTATCCCGACGGCCTTTTTAACCTCTTTTATGGCATCATAGTTGACGGGCGGAGCATACATTTGCGCTCTGGTTCTGCCGTGAACGGTTATCGCCTTTGCTCCCGCCTGCTCGCAAGCTACGGCAAGACTCGGCGCGTTAAGGTTGTTATCGTCCCAGCCTATACGCATTTTAACGGTAACAGGCACCGATACCGCGGCTACTACTGCGGCTACTATTTCACCCGCAAGGTCAACATCCTTCATAAGTGCACTTCCGCCGCCGTTGCCTGCAACTTTTGGAGCAGGACAGCCCATATTAATATCTATAAAATCAGGCGAAAAATCCATAGCAACTCGAGCAGCACGCGCCATAATTTGCGGTTCGTTGCCGAAAAGTTGCGAGGCGGCAATACCCTTATGGCACGCAAGCAATTCCTTTGATTTACTGTCACCAAGCACCACTCCGCGTGCGCTTGCAAGCTCGCCTACTGTAAAAGCGGCGCCGTAATTTAAACATATTTCCCGCATTGCTCTATCGGCAACTCCTGCCATTGGTGCCAATGCGGCATAGCCTTTAATTTCAATATTTCCTATATTCATAACAAAAAGATTATACCGCAAAACAAAAAAACTGTCAATTTTTTTAAAATAGGTAGTGACAAAATCGTTAATAGGTGGTATTATTAATATAATTATATTTATATTAATCTTTGAGGTGAAGAAATTGAAGCTACTCGCTATTGACGGCAACAGTATAATAAACCGTGCTTTTTACGGAATCAAACTGCTGACAACCAAAGACGGTCAATACACTAATGCTGTTTACGGCTTCATAAACATTCTTAATAAGCTGCTTGAAATGCAGTCACCCGATGGCGTTGCGGTGGCATTTGACCTAAAGGCGCCTACCTTCCGCCACGAAATGTATAAGGACTATAAGGCCGGCCGCCGCCCTATGCCAAGCGAGCTTGCCTCGCAGTTTCCGATACTTAAAAACTGGCTTAGGCTTGCAGGCTATCACTGCATCGAATGTGAAGGCTTTGAGGCTGACGATATTTTAGGCACCTTAGCCGCCGCTGCTGATAACAGCAAGGACGAGTGCGTTATCGTTACGGGTGACCGCGATTCCTTACAGCTCGTTTCAAACACCACCCATGTTTTACTTGCGGCAACCAAAATGGGCCACCCTGAAATCACCGACTATACTCCTGCCGCACTTCTTGAGCGCTATGGTCTTACCTCGGCCGAAATGATAGAGCTCAAGGCGTTAATGGGCGATGGCTCCGATAATATACCCGGCGTTGCAGGCGTTGGCGAAAAGACCGCCACCGACCTTATAAGTCGCTATCATAGCATTGATTATATCTACGAGCATATTGACGAGCTCGATATAAAGGACAGCGTGAGAAACAGGCTGACTGCCGGTAAGGAAAGTGCCTTTTTAAGCCGAGAGCTCGGCACAATTTGCAAATCGGCACCCATTGATACAAATCTTAAAAACTATGCTTCGTTACCTCAAAAAACACAAGAGCTTGCCGCTTTGATGACAAATCTTGAGTTTTTTAAGCTTATGGAGAAAATGGGAATTACCCCTAACTTTTCCAAAGTCTCAAGTAGTCTTAACAACCAAGAGTCAGAATTTTTCCTAAGTGATACCAACAATATTGAAAGTTCTGCCGATATTTACATTGGCGAGAGTATTTTTGCGGTAAGCGGCCGCAACATTTTTAAGCTTCAAGCGCACGAGCTACAATCAATACTTCAAAATAGCCAAATTAAAAAACGTGTCTATGATTATAAAAATTTAAGCCGTAAATACCCCTTTATTGAGGGAGTTGTTTTCGATGCTATGCTTGCGGGCTATGTTTGCAATCCCTCGGCATCGGATTACAGCATAGAAAGGCTTAAAAACGAATATGTTAAAGCCTCTGCGATAATCCGTTCGGATTCAAGTGATGAAGCCTTGGCCGCGGCAAATTTCTCGTTGTGCTGTGATGCGCTGTGTGAGGCGCTCGAGAAAACGGGGCAGCTAAAGCTTTTGACCGATATTGAGGTGCCGCTTGCGCGCGTGCTTGGAGATATGGAAACCATCGGCTTCCTTGCCGACTGTGATGGGCTTCGCCGCGAGGGCGAGGAGCTTAGCGCGAGAATTGCCGAGCTTCAAGCCGAAATTTTCAACCTTTCGGGCACCGAGTTCAACTTAAACTCACCAAAGCAATTAGGCGAGGTGCTTTTTGAAAGGCTAAAGCTTCCCGCCAAAAAGAAAACCAAAAGCGGATACAGCACAAGCGCCGATGTATTAGAAGCGTTGCGCTTTGACTATCCTATTGTAGATTTAATTCTCAACTACCGTCAACTTGCCAAGCTCAAATCAACCTATTGTGACGGTCTGCTTGCAGCGGTAGCCGAGGACGGCAGAATTCACTCTACCTTTAATCAAACCGAGGCTCGCACGGGCAGAATCAGCTCGCTTGAGCCGAATTTGCAGAATATTCCCGTAAGGACGGAAGAGGGCAGAAAGCTTCGCCGTTTCTTCAAGGCAAAAGAGGGCTTCGTTCTTTGCGATGCCGACTATTCGCAGATTGAACTGCGTGTTCTTGCAAGCATAGCAGATGACGAGGCTATGATTGAAGCCTTCAACAGCAATGTTGATATTCACACCGTAACCGCCTCGCAGGTTTTTAATATTCCTATTGATATGGTGCTACCGATAATGCGAAGCCGTGCAAAAGCCGTTAATTTCGGAATAGTTTACGGAATAGGCGCTTTTTCGCTGGCAAAGGATATCGGTGTGAGTCGAGCAGAGGCCGACCGATATATAAAGGGTTATCTTGACACATACCCCGGTGTTGCAAGCTATATGGAGCGCGTTATTGCCGATGCTAAAAGAGACGGCTTCGTTTCCACCCTTTTCGGCAGGAGAAGATACCTGCCCGAGCTTTCGGCATCAAACGGAATGCTTCGTGCCTTTGGCGAGCGTGTTGCAAGAAATGCGCCTATTCAGGGCACCGCCGCAGATATAATTAAAATCGCTATGATTCGTGTCCACGAAAGACTCAAATCAGAAATTCCCGAAGCAAAGCTTATTTTGCAGGTTCACGATGAGCTTATAGTTGAATCGCCCGAATCTCAGGCGGCTCAGGTTTGCCGAATACTCGAAGAGGAAATGGAAAATTCGGCAAAATTAAAGGTTAAGCTATCGGTTGATGCCCACAGCGGCAAAAACTGGTTAGAGGCGAAAGACTGATGGAAATTATTTTTGTTTGCACAGGTAATACCTGCCGAAGCCCGATGGCAGAGGCATACCTAAAATCCAAAAAAATTAAGGGCTTGACTGTTTCGAGCCGCGGTATCCAAGCTTTTGGCGAGCGCGCAAGCGCTAATGCTGTTGCGGTTATGAATGAATACGGCATAGACCTTTCTACGCACATCTCAAAAACGCTATCACCCGAAGATTTATCGGCAGATTTATTGCTTTGTATGACTCGCTCGCACGCCAACGCTCTTGAATTTATCGGCGCGGACCGCGAAAAAATCAAGGTCCTTGCAAACGATATTCCCGACCCATACGGTATGGATTTAGCATCTTACAGGGAGTGTTTTTCATCGATTGCCGATGCGGTTGATGAGAAATTATATGACGGCACAATCCTTGATTTTAAAATTTCAGCCGCCACATCGGATGACGCCGAGGCGCTTGCATATATTGAAGCGCAAAGTTTTAGCGAGCCTTGGAGCAAAAATGCGTTTTTAGAGTCAATCGACTCGGGCACATACTTTTTCAAAGCCGAAAAGGATAATAAAATCATAGGTTATATAGGCATAAGCGCTATTGCAGGCGAGGGTTATATCACCAATATTGCCGTGCTTGAGGAATATAAGGGCTTGGGTGTTGGAATCCTGCTTCTAAACCGAGTTGTTTCTCTCGCTCGCATTTTAAGGCTTGAATTTGTTTCCCTTGAGGTTCGCGCATCAAACCTTGCGGCAATTTCTCTTTACGATAAATTAGGATTTATACGCGAAGGGATAAGAAAAGGGTTTTATTCTTCCCCTAAAGAAGATGCAATTATTATGACGAGAAGGTTTAAGACTAATGAAAATACTCAGTATTGAATCGTCCTGTGATGAAACCGCCGCGGCGGTCGTTGAAGAAACCAATATACTCTCAAATATAGTGGCTTCGCAGGTTGCACAGCATCGCATATATGGCGGAGTTGTTCCCGAAATCGCCTCAAGAATGCACACCGAGGCTATAAGCGGCGTATGTGAGGAGGCTTTGAGGCAAGCCAATATCACCTACTCTGATTTAGATGCCATCGCCGTTACATTTGCACCGGGACTTATAGGTGCCTTGCTTGTGGGCGTGAATTTTGCGAAGGGACTTGCTATGTCGCTCGGCATACCGCTTATTCCCGTTCATCATCTGCGCTCGCACATAGCGGCTAACTATATAGGCCACCCCGAGCTAAAGCCACCCTTTTTATGCCTTACGGTTTCGGGCGGCAACACCATAATAACCGAGGTTTTGGATTATACTAAATTCAAGCCCATCGGCAACACGCGTGACGATGCGGCGGGCGAATGCTTTGATAAAGCAGCTCGTTGCTTAGGTCTTTCATATCCGGGCGGTGTTAATCTTGATAAAATCGCCACAGTGGCCGACAGCACTAAATACCCCCTCCCCGTGCCTCATACCCAAAACGAATTCGATTTCAGCTTCTCGGGACTTAAAACCGCAGTTATAAACCTTGTTCATAACGCCGAACAAAAGGGTGACGAAATTGATGTTCCCGTGCTTGCGGCTACCATAAGGCAGAAGGTTTGCGATATTTTAATTTCCAAGACCATTAGTGCCGCAGAGAAGCTCGGTTATAAAACCATCGCCGTTGCGGGCGGCGTTTCTGCCAATAGTGAGCTTCGCTCAAGAATGATTGAGGAATGCTATAAAAGAGGTATTGCACTTTATTACCCCGCGCTTAAATATTGCGGTGATAACGCAGCTATGGTAGGTGTTCAAGGCTATTATGAATACCTTTCGGGCAACACGGCCGGTGACGAATTAAATGCAACGGCTACACTTCCTATCGACTATAGATAATTCCGGAGGCAAATATGAACAAACGGAAGCTTTTACTTATTGTTAATCCAAAATCAGGGCGCGCAAAAATGAAGAATGCCCTTTTAGGTGTTACGGAAATTCTTTCAAACAAGGGTTTTTGGGTAACGGTATACCCCACTAAAAACCAAGGTGACGCAACCGAGCTCGTTCGCAAGCTTCAAAACGGCGAGTTTGACCGCATAGTTGTTTGCGGCGGTGACGGAACGCTCAACGAGGTTATAACGGGCCTTATGCTCGGCGAAATCAAGTGCACGCTCGGATACATTCCCTCAGGAACGCTCAACGAATGGTCCTCGGGACTAAATATCTCAAAAAACATCCCCGAAGCCGCCGAAATTGCGGGCGGAGATTGTGAAACCGACCTTGATATAGGCAAATTCGGTGACAAATATTTCTCCTATACCGCCTCCTTCGGTGCTTTTACCGAGGCCTCCTATTCGGCTGCTCAGGATGTTAAGAATGTTCTCGGCCAAGCGGCATATTTTTTCGAGGGCGTTAAAAGCCTTGGAAACATCAAGCCCATTCATCTTAAATTTTCTTGCGATGAAAAGGAAATTGAGGGCGACTTTTTATTCGGCGCCATTTCAAATTCCCTTTCGGTCGGCGGTATCGTTAAATTTGATAAATCCCTTGTGGCACTTAACGACGGCTATCTTGAGGTCGTTCTTATCAAAAGCCCCGAAAACCTTCTTAAGCTTCAAAGCACAGTTGACGGTATTATACGACAAGACTTAAATCGCGAAGGAATAGAATTCTTCCATACTAAAAAAATCACCGTTTCGGGCGGCGAAAATGTAGCCTGGACACTTGACGGTGAATACGCCTCGGGCGCCGCAGAAATTGAGATTTCAAACATTCATTCGGCCATTCATCTGGTCATTCCCGAAAATAAATAAAATCATTCTTTTAAGGAGTAAGATATATGTTTACAAGAGATATTGGTGTTGACCTCGGAACTGCAAACACCCTTGTTTGTGTAAAGGGCAAGGGAATTATAATGCGCGAGCCATCGGTCGTTGCCTACGATGTTACAAATAACGCCGTTAGAGCTGTTGGAACTGAGGCTAAAGAAATGATAGGCAGAACGCCCGGCTCAATCGTGGCAGTCAGACCTCTTAAGGACGGTGTTATTGCAGATTTTGATGTTACGGCGGCTATGCTTAAAAGATTTGTTCGCGAAGCACTAAAGGGCTCCTTCTTCTCCAGAGTAAGAATGGTTATTTGCATACCTGCAGGTGTAACCGAGGTTGAAAGCCGTGCAGTTTATGATGCCGCAAGGCAGGCGGGCGCTTCCGATATCGACCTTATTGAAGAACCGATGGCGGCCGCAGTAGGTGCAGGGCTTCCTATATGGGACGCCGCGGGTTATATGGTTGTTGATATCGGCGGCGGAACAAGCGAGGTTGCCGTTATATCCCTCGGTGATATAGTTACGGCGCAGTCGGTTAGAACTGCAGGCGACGACCTTGATGAAGCTATAATAAACTACATTCGTAAAAAGCATAATCTTTTAATAGGCGAACGCACGGCGGAACAAATAAAGATTGATATCGGCTCGGCGAAGCCCTATGAGAATGAAACAACAATTGAAATCAAGGGAAGAAACCTCGTGGATGGATTGCCTAAAAATGTCACCATATCCTCTGCCGAGGTTAGAGATGCCATGTCAGATACCATCTCACAAATAATTGAAGCCATTAGAACAACACTTGAAAAAACACCGCCCGAGCTCTCGGCCGATATAATCGATAACGGCATAACCCTAACCGGCGGCGGCGCACTACTGCGCGGTCTTGCAGAGTTAATCGCCGAAGAAACCGGTATGCCAGTTACCGTTGCCGCAAATCCGCTTGACTGTGTGGTGCTGGGAACAGCTAAAAGGCTCGACCCGGACAGCAACTTCCAAAGCTATACCTTCCGCCGTGGCAAGCGCTTCAGATAAGAAATAAGGAGTAAAAAAATGCGCTTTTTCTTTCGCAGTAGACAATTCAAAATTATTTTAGTAATTTTTGCGGTCGTTGTTCTGCTGACGGCGACATTCAGCATCATCGGCTCAAGAATGGCACCCCATACCGATATTTTCAGTATGGTTTCCGCTCCTATAAAATCAGCAGTCAACGCCGTTTCTGATGCCTTTTCCGACCTAATCGGTGCTTATGGCGACGGCGAAAAGCTTATGCTTGAAAACGCCGAGCTTAAAGCCGAGCTAAATGAAATGCGCGACCGCGTTTCCGATTACGAGGCTTTAAAAGAGCAAAATGAGTTTTATAAAAGCTATCTTGAAATCAAGGAAGCAAATCCCGATTTCAGCTTTATTGATGCAACACTCGTTTCCCGTGATAGTGACGACCCATATAAAAGCTTCACACTCAATAAGGGCTCAATGTCGGGTATTTCTAAATATGATACGGTTATGACCGATGGCGGATTAATCGGATATGTCAGCGAGGTAGGACTTACAAGCTGTAAGGTTACCACCATTTTAAATCCCGAAATAGTGCTCGGTGCGCTTGATAGCCGCACCAACGATTCGGGTGTTTTAACCGGCAATTTAGAGCTTGCCCAAAAAGGACTTTGCCGTTTTAAAAATCTTTCACGCTCTTGCAATGTTGCAATAGGCGACTATGTTATGACCTCGGGCGAGGGCATTTTCCCTGAACACATTTTGATAGGCTCTATTGAATATATAGGAAGCGATGAATACAACACCTCGATATATGCGGAAATAAAGCCCTTCGTTTCTATTGATGATGTTAAAAATGTTATGGTCATCACTTCTTTTGACGGTCAAGGCGGAATTCCCGTCGGTCAGGAGAATGATTGATATGACTATTAATAAAAAACGCGCTTTAAAGGTAGCTATAAACCTGTTCTTGTTCGTCGTTTTATTGCTTTTTCAATACAACAGCGGAATTTCAATTAAAATTGCCGGAGCAAACCCATTACTACCTTTGGCTCTCTTGTTTGCGGTTTCTATGTTTGTAGGCGAGCTTTCCGCCGCACTAATAGGTCTTGCGGTGGGCGTTTATATGGATGGTATTACCGCAACGCCTGTGGGCTTTAACGCCATAATTTTGTTTCTTTTGGCACTTTTAGTTTCACTAACGGTTAAATATTTATTTAACAACAATATTCGCTCTGCTATTGCAGTTTGCCTTATAGCCACGGGAATTTATTTTGCTTTCCGTTGGCTTTTAGGCTTCGCTTTTTCGGGAATTGATATAAGCCTTGGGTATCTTACCCAATTTGCTCTACCCTCCACACTTTACACCAGCGCTTTTATGATACCATTTTACTATTTAGAAAAATACCTATTGGGCCGATAGATTGAGGTGATACTATGCCCTTTACGCGCAAGCGCCAAACTGTGCTCACTATACTTTCAATTTTACTCGTTGTGTTAATTTTGGCATACACGGCGCGCATATATTCAATTCAAATAGTCAATGCAAAAAATTATTCCTCTGCCGCAAAGGGCAGTGCCGCTATCAGAACTGCCGTGCTTAAAGCACCGCGCGGCGAGATTATCGACCGCTATGGCAGACAGGTGGCAATCAACCGCAACGGCTATAACATAGTTCTAAACAAGGCCTATGTTAAGGATAATTTAAACGATGTTATTTTAGCAGTTTTAAAGGTTTTGAAGGAGTATGATTGCGAGTGGACCGATAAGCTGCCTATGGAAAAGGCCGCGCCCTACCACTTTACCAAGGACAGCACGGACAAGCTTTTGTCCACCTTAGAGCTTGCTCACTATGCCACGGCGCAAAACTGCTTTACTCAGCTTGCAAAAAGATACGAGCTTCATAAATATTCTCCCGATGAGCAACGTGAGCTTATGGGAATCAGATACAGTATGGAAATCGCGGATTTCTCAATTTCATATCCCTTCACCTTAGCCGAGGATGTTCCCGTAGAGGTTATGCGAAAAATCTCTGAATCAGGCTTTTTGCTTGACGGTATCACAGTCGATGTTGTGCCCTTCAGGCAATATACCGATACCTCACTTGCCGTTAACCTCATTGGCACGGTAGGTCCTATTTTTGAAGAGGATTGGGAAGAATATAAAGAAAAAGGATATTCCTATGATGATAAGGTTGGTAAAAGCGGTATTGAGCTTTGGGCCGAAAAATATCTAAAGGGCGTTGACGGCGAAATCACCTACTACCTTGACGCCTCGGGCAACATAACGGGAAGCGAGGTAACAAAGTCCCCGATTGCAGGCAAAACCGTTATGCTCACGCTTGATAGGAACATTCAGCGCACCGCGCAGGACGAGCTTAAAAACACAGTTTTATCCTTGCAGGCTCAAGGTGGCACCGCGGTTGCGGGTGCCGCGGTGGTTGTAGATGTTAAAAGCGGCGGTGTTATTTGTGCCGCCAATTACCCAACCTATGATTTAGAAAGTATGTCCCAAAACTATGATAAGCTTTTAGCCGATAAGCGCAAGCCTCTTACTAATCGCGCTTTTCAAGGCGTTTATCCAATCGGCTCAACCATTAAGCCCATCGTTGCGCTTGCGGCAATTGAAAACGGGCATTATAATATTGGCGAATCAATCAACTGCGTTGTAACCTATAACTATTTTGATGATTATAAGCCGAGCTGTATGCACTACCACGGTCCGATTGCCCTTACGGGCGCTCTTTCAAAAAGCTGTAACTATTTTTTCTTTGAGCTTGGAAAGCGTGTTGGCGCTTTAACCCTTACCGATTACTTTAAGCAGTTCGGTTTAGGAGTTAGGACGGGCGTTGAGGTTGACGATTCAGCGGGAATTTTAACCGAGCCCTCGGGTGATGGCTTTGGCGGTGACACTTTGCAAATTGCAATCGGTCAGCTTAATGCCTTTACCCCTTTACAGCTTGCAAACTATGCCGCCACCTTTGCAAACGGCGGCAAGCACTATAAGGCAACCCTTATTGACAAGGTTGTTTCATACGACCTAAAGACCACATATGAGGATTTCAAGCCTACCGTTAACAATGAAATCAAAATCAGCAAAAAAGCGGTTTCCGCCGTTAAAGAAGGTATGCTCTCGGTTACTATCGACGGAACGGGAAGCCCGGCACTCGGCGATTATCCCATTAAAATCGGCGGTAAAACCGGAACCTCGCAGGTAACGAAAGGTGCCGACCACAGTACATTTATTGTTTTCGCGCCCTATGAAAATCCTGAAATTGCAATATCGGTTGTGCTCGAGCACGGCAACTCAAGCTTTGCCTCGGGCTCACTCGTTAGAAAAATTCTTGACTCATACTTTTTTGCAGACGACAACAATTCAAACGATGTTGTTCCCTACACTGTTTTGGACTAATAATCGTTTGACACAATCTCTTTTTTATGGTAAAATTAACCGATAGATTTTAAGTGAGGTGCATATATGGGCATTTGTCTTGCAACGACCTCCGGCAAAGGCGGAACAGGCAAATCAACCGTTGCCGCAGGACTTAGCTTTGCCTTTGCAGCGTTGGGCAAAAGTGTTTTGCTCATTGATTTAGATGAGGGGCTTAGATGTCTTGACCTTATGCTTGGTATTGACGATGAAATTGTTTTTGACCTTGCGGATATAGCAAACGGCAAAAGCATATCGGATGCGACATATCAGTTCGCGAAGGACTCTAATATCAGCATAATTCCCGCACCGAGCACCTTGGGTTCTATAACCCCCGAAAAATTAGCAGAAGTCGCAAGCGAGGTAAAAAAGCAATACGATGTAGTTATTTTTGATTTTCCCGCAGGTGTTGACTTTTCGCTTTATTCTGCACTTGGAGACAATGTTCAGTTTTTAGCGGTTTGCAATCCCGACCCCGTTTCCGTTCGCGATGCGGCGATGGTTTGCGCAAAGCTTCCTCAGCTTCGCATAGAGCCAAGGCTGATTATCAACCGCTTTAAGCTTGAATATATAAAAAACGGCATTTACAGTAATGTTGACGATATAATTGATATATCGGGACTAAGGCTTTTAGGCATCATTCCGCAGGATGATGAATTGTTATTTTTATCTATAAGCCATCGCCTTAAAAAACGCGGGCATGCGAAGCGGGCACTCATGCGTATTGCGCGCCGTATTTTAGGCGAAGATGTAAAGCTATGTAGGTTTAAGAAGATATAGTGTCCGACTAATTAAGGAGTGTTTTTTAGATGACAATTGCCCTTATCGCACATGATGCAAAAAAGGAATTGATGGTGCAATTTTGTATTGCTTATTGCGGAATATTAAGCCGCCACAATCTTATAGCAACCGGCACCACAGGCAAAACCGTTTGCGAAGCAACCGGTCTTGAAATTACCCGTTTTTTAGGCGGCTCTCAAGGCGGAACTCAGCAGATAGCATCAAGAATCGGTTGCGATGAAATAGATTTATTGTTGCTTTTCCGTGACCCTGTTAACCCAAAACCGAGCGAGCCTGATGAAAGTGCTCTCTTGCGTCTTTGTGATGTTCATAACATCCCTGTTGCAACCAATATTGCAACCGCTGAGGTTTTAATTCACGGCCTCGAGCGCGGCGACCTTGACTGGCGAGAAATCGTTAAAAATTCATAAGTTCGGAGTTTTAATATAATGGCAGAAATCAACCGTGCCGTAAAGGGCACAAACGATGTTTTACCCTCTGACTCTCACGAAATTCAGTTTGTTGAAGGCAAAATGCTTGAAACCGCTTCACTTTACGGTTATCGTGAAATCAGGGTTCCCGTTTTTGAACACACCGAGGTTTTCAGCCGTAATGTCGGCGATACTACCGATGTTGTTCAAAAAGAAATGTATACCTTTTTGGATAAGGGCGGCCGCTCGATAACACTGCGTCCCGAGCTTACTGCGGGTGTTGTTAGAAGCGTTGTTGAAAACGGGCTTGTTAACGGCGCCCTGCCTGTTAAGGTATGCTATATAGGCGGCTGTTACCGCTACGAGAAGCCCCAAGCAGGCAGACTTCGCGAATTTCATCAATTCGGCGTTGAATGCTTTGGTGCGGCCTCACCCTCGGCAGATGCCGAGGTAATTTCGCTTGCCCGCCAAACACTTATAGGTGTAGGCATAGATAAAATTTCACTTGAAATCAACTCTATAGGCTGCAGCGAGTGCAGAAAAGAATATCACAAGGCGTTAAAGGAATATTTTTCCGCGCAAAGCGAGTCTCTTTGCGGCACCTGCCTTGAGCGGCTTCAAAGAAATCCTATGCGAATTCTTGACTGCAAATCCCCTGTTTGCTCCGAAATCGCCTCAAAGGCACCGGTTGTGCTTGACTTTCTTTGCGATGAATGTAAGGAGCATTTTGAGGGTGTTAAGGCGCATCTTGATGCGGCGAATATTTCCTATACCGTTAATCCCCATATTGTTCGTGGACTTGATTATTATTCAAAAACCGTGTTTGAATTTGTTTCGGGTGATATAGGAGCGCAATCAACCGTTTGCGGCGGCGGAAGATACGATGGCCTTGTTTCGCAGATGGGAGGCCCTAATATTGCCGCGCTTGGCTTCGGTATGGGCATTGAGCGACTGATGCTGTTGCTCAAAAATCAAAACGCAAACCTCCCCGAAGGCAAAAAATGCGATATTTATATTGCGCCTATGGGTGATAAAGCTTCTCTTGAAGCCACCCGCATTTGCACCGTGCTGCGAGGCGACGGATTTGAAGCCCAAAGCGATATTTGCGGCAGAGGACTTAAAGCGCAAATGAAGTTTGCAGATAAAATAGGTGCGCTATACAGCTTGGTTTTAGGCGACAATGAGTTGCTTGAAAACAAGGCGCTGCTAAAGAATATGAAAACCGGAGAAACCCACGAGGTGACTCTTGATAATATTTCAGAAGAGTTTATGAAAATCAAGTGCCAAGCCGCACTTTCAGAGCTCGAAAACTCAATACTCGATGATTAACAGAGGTGTTTTCTGTGATACTTGACAGAATGAATGGATTAAAGCGCACCGATTATTGCGGCACGCTTAGAAAAGAGGATATTGGCCGCACCGTAACGGTTTGCGGTTGGGTGCAGCGCCAGCGCGACCTCGGAGGTCTTATTTTCATTGACCTTCGCGACCGCACAGGTATTGTTCAGCTCGCCTTCGATGACAATACCGACAAAGCGATTTTTGATAAAGCCTTTGCTATTAGAAGCGAATTTGTTTTAATGGCAGAGGGCGTTGTTAGAATGCGCTCATCAATAAATCACGAAATTGCAACGGGTGATATTGAAATTGAGGTCACAACCCTTAAGGTTTTGGGTGAATCCCAAACTCCACCCTTTGAAATTTTGGCAAATTCAGCCGCCAACGAAGAACTGCGGCTTAAATATCGTTATCTTGATTTGCGCCGTAGCAATCTGCAAAACAATATCATAATGCGCCATAAAATCGCCAAGGTTACGCGCGATTATTTCGATGAAAACGGCTTTATCGAGATAGAAACTCCTACCCTCATAAAATCGACGCCCGAGGGCGCTCGCGACTATTTGGTGCCCTCTCGCGTTCATAAGGGTAGCTTCTTTGCCCTTCCGCAATCACCGCAGATGTATAAGCAGCTTCTTATGCTTTCGGGCTTTGACCGCTATATGCAGCTTGCGCGTTGCTATCGTGATGAGGATTTGCGCGCCGACCGTCAGCCCGAATTCACTCAAATAGACCTTGAAATGTCATTTGTGGAGCGCGAGGATGTTTTCGCAATTGCAGAGGGCTATATTAAGCGCTTATTCAAGGAAATTTTAGGAATAGATATTCAAACTCCCCTGCCCCAAATGAAATATGTTGACGCCTTGAATGATTACGGCTCTGATAAGCCCGATACCCGCTTTGATATGAAGATAAAGGATATTTCCGATATCGTTGCAAATTGCGGCTTCGGCGTTTTTGCCGATACCGTTAAAAACGGCGGAACAGTTCGTGCTATAAATGCAAAATCCGCCTGTGAGGTTTACACAAGGAAGGAAATCGACAAGTTAACCGAGGAGGCCCGCGGGATCGGTGCCAAGGGACTTGCCTTTATAAGATGGGTTGATGACGAGCCGAGCTGCTCCTTTGCTAAATTTATGACCGCCGAGGAAATGCAGGCAATCTATGAGCGCACCGATGCTCAAAAGGGCGATGTAATTCTAATAGTGGCTGATAAAAAGCCTCTCGCTCTTTCTGTTTTGGGTGCACTGCGCCTTACTGTTGCAAAACGCCTCAATATCATTCCAAACACATATAATTTCTTGTGGATAACAGAATTCCCGTTCTTTGAATACAATGAGGAAACAGGCGCTTGGGATGCTATGCATCATCCTTTCACCTCTCCGCTTGACGAATGCGTTCAATATCTTGACAGCAATCCTGAAAAGGTTTTTGCGAATGCATACGACCTTGTTTTAAACGGCGTTGAGCTTTCAAGCGGCTCTATAAGAATAACCGACCCCGAGCTTCAAGCGCATATGTTTAGAGCCCTCGGTCTATCGGATGAGGAGGCCGAAGAAAAATTCGGTTTCTTAACGGGAGCATTTAAATATGGTGCCCCACCGCACGGTGGAATGGGAATCGGCTTTGATAGACTTTGTATGCTTATGTGTGAATGTGATTCCCTGCGCGATGTTATTGCATTCCCGAAGGTTGCAAATTCAGGCGAGCTTATGTCGGGCGCACCGGCAGAGGTTGATAAAGTCCAGCTCGATGACCTTGCCATCTCGGTCATTAATAAGGAATAAAAAATCTGCCTTACGGTTTTAGCCTTTTTAAAGGGCGTCACCGCAAGGCAGTTTTTATTTTTTAATTATAAACGAGAAATCAATATATCCGTTATCCTCTTGAATGCAAACCGCTTCAAGCGAATTAACGCAACCGATATTTGTGGTTTGGAAGGCAATAGGTATTAGGCTGTTTTTATCAAGCAGCTTTTTTTGAGCCGTTAAAGGCTTACCGGAGGCACCGAAAAGCTTTAAATATTGCGCCGTATTGCAGTTTTGAGCACTAACGGGGAATATCGCAAACGGCAGGCTCTTATTGGAAAGCTCACCTTGCAGTGAAGAAAGCGAAGCGGAAGCCTCAATATTAATAAAGGTGCTTAGGTGCTGCTGCCAATGCCCAACAATTGCGGTAACCATCGGCTTAACACCCTCAACATCATAGTAACAAAGCGTGGTTTTGGGGAATTTTTCATCCTCTGCTTGCGCAACCCAATCTGATACTATCTGAAATGCCGCTTGCAGATTATAGGTAGTGAAGCCAACATTTTTAGCCTCTTTAGAAACGCCTAAGGAAGCAGGAAAAATTGAATCGGCAACCGCAAACCCACTTGCGAGAGAATTTTTATAAACATCCCCCGAAAATGCCATAGCAAACGCTTTTCGCAGCTCGGGCGTGAACTGATTACCAATCGTCATAACCCAACAAATGTTTTGAACTGAGTTTATTTCTATGCCGTTTTCCTCAGCCGCATTTAATTCGTGACTCGGCAAAAATGCCATATCACTCTCGTTCTTGTAAAGGCGATTTACCTGAAGCTCATCATCAACGCAGGATATAAATACCGCGGCATTATTAGGCTCAAATTCTCCCTTATATTCCTCATTTTTATATAGCCTTATGCCGAATTCTTCCTTGTTCCATTTGCCGAGTCTATACGAGCCGTTTGAAATGATTGAATCCTTATCGAGCCCGTATTTACCCGTTGTGCTTTTAAAGAATTTTTCATTGCAGGGCATCGCAACCGAGCTTGTGAGTGCCTCTATAAACTCCTCATCCTCTTTTGAAAGCGTTATTTTAAGAATATAATCGCCCTCGGTTTTAATGCCGAGTGTGCTAGATGGAGCCTTACCCTTTAGCACCGAAGGCGCTCCCTTTATACTAAGAAGCCTCGCGGCGAAGGGAGCCTTGGTTTCGGGTAAAAGGGCGCGCTTTATACCAAAAGCAAAATCCTTGGCTAAAAGCGGTTCTCCGTCGCTCCATTTTAAGCCTTCCTTGATTTTAAAGGTGTATACCAAGCCGTTTTTCTCATAGCGCTCGCACGAGGCGCAGACTATTTCACCTTTATCATTTTTGCGAAGAAGTCCCTCATAGATATTTCTAACTATTAAAAGCTCCGAATCACTCGAGGCAGTTTGGGCATCAATCGTTGTTGGTCTTTCAAGCAATTCAAAATATATATATGCATCTTTGTATCCCTCTCCGCAACCGAAAAGGCTTAAGGCCATTATAAGAGCAAGAAAAATGCAAATTCCCTTTTTTATAATGTTCATAATCATTCCCCAAAATAAATTATATAAAGATTATACTCTTTACGCCGCCCATTATCAAGTTACAAACTTTTAACATAAGCCCCCGATAATTATACAATAAAAGTAAAATTGAGTTGATTTAAATAAAAGTCAATATCACAATAATTTATCACAATTATCACCTTGACATCGCCCCTCGTTTATGGTAAATAATAGGTAGAAAACTCGGTTGGAGGATGCAAAATGAGCACGGAATTAAAAAAAATGTATTATCATACTCGCCATATACCTGAGCGCCAGCTAAACCTCGATACCCCAATGGGTGCCGATGTTAAGCGTAACGGTCTTTGCGATGTTATGCGCGAGCCCTATGTTTCTTGTATGAAGGATTACAAGATAGACGTTGTTGAAACTCGCGTTGTTTGGTGGGAATGTGAACCCGAGCCCGGTGTTTTCGACTTTAGCCATGTGCGCGCCGATATGAAGGAAATTCGCGATAACGGCTTTGGCATCGGTATTTTCCCTTGGTGGATGCATCCGCCTAAGTGGGAAAACGAAATGGTTCGCGCTAAATGCTTGGAACACGGCGAGGAATCTACCATTCCAAGCCTTTGGGACCCACGACTTCTTGAGCATTATGACCGTCTATATAAAGCGCTCGCCGATGAAATGCGCGATGAGATTGACTTTTTATATATCTGCATCTACGGTGATTTCGGAGAGCCCCAATATCCTCACAACACAAAGCATTACATATTTTCTCCCGAACACGCTCACTTTGGACTTTGGTGCGGTGATGATTTGGCAAGGGCGGACTTTAAGCGGGTTTTAACCCAAAAATACGGCTCTATAAGTGAGCTTAATAGTGCTTGGGGCACCGCCTACAGCTCCTTTGACGAGGACCTTATGCAACCTCTTGACAACATTAATTTCCGCCAAGACTTCCAAAAATGGTATAGTGACAGTCTAAACGACTTCACCGATAAAGCAACGGCAATTGCGCGCAAGCATTTCCCTAATACCCGTCTTGGAATGCCTTTAGGCTGCAAGTCCGATTCACTCAATTTCGGTCAAACCAAGAGTATAATTTCTAAAATATGCGCGAAATACAATGTGCTTTCCCGTTGCACTACCCTTACCGATTTCCCCGATTTTGCCCATTCAAATGTTGTTACCCGCCGCATAGCCTCTGCCTCGCAGTTCTATGGTGCCGAATACGGCGTTGAATCTCCTCTTGTGCAGGACGAGCGCCGCGCGCATATTGCGGTTTATCAGTTTATAACCAGCGCAACCTCCCTTGTTCACGATGACCCGGGCAACATTTACAGGGCCAAGGATGTTTTCTTTAAATATCGAAATCTCCCGGGTGCTATGCCGTTTTGCTGTGATGTTGCGGCATATTATTCGGTAGAAGAAGAAAAATGCCATCCAAAATGTGGACTTTACGGCTTTGCCGAGGTTGAAAAAACCGATACCGAATTTTATCCCTATTGGATTTTTGATGAGCTTGCCGAGCTTCGTTATTATACCGATTTCGATATAATTGACCACGATTTGATTGCCGACGGCTTTTTAAAGGATAAAAAGCATAAGCTTTTGCTTCCTCGAAATGTTAGAATTGAGCGCGAAGCCTCTAAAAAAATTGAGGCCTTTGCAAAATGCGGCGGCGAGGTTTATTATATTAAAAACGCTGTTCCGACTATTCTTGAAAGCGGAGAGAACTTTATCTGCGGTGAAGCGATTGACGGATATAATTTCTTCGGTAATTATAATTACGGTATTTTCACCACCGACCACGGCGACAGAATATCAAAATTCGATGAACAAAAAGGCGAAAT
>JAZNOY010000038.1:0-3704 GCA_045589375.1 Acutalibacteraceae bacterium
ACAGGCCAGGTTTGACCGTGATTATCAAACGCCGAGCCAACATTCCATATAGCAGGCTTATGCATATGTCCGCAAAGCATTATATCAGGCTTTATATATTCACGAAGCAATTCAACCCATTCACAATATATATCTTGTTCAATATCGAAAGGCGGCTCTAAAATGTAGGTAAAAGGGACATGAGAGATTACGAGTTTTTTAGTAACATAAGGAGCATCGTATTCGTGCTTTGCACGGCTTATAACATCTTTTAAGAATTGTGTTTGCTTAAGTCTAAATTGATGGCAGCAAACTGTGTGTCCGTATTCAATACGGTCATCAACCTTGTCTTCGCCACAATCAAGTAAAATCCCCCAAAAATTTCCAAGCTTGAAGGTATAATATGTTTTGCCGTTTTGTTGAGGAGTATAGTCGGCAAAGCGTTCGGCGTAGTTGCCTCTAAGGTCATGGTTTCCACGCGAAAAAACAACGGGCTTTGTTCCGCCGGTAAGCTTTTCGCAAATTATATAAATGTTATCAAACATATCGGGATTGCCGCTGTTATCAATAACATCACCGTTTAAAATCAGAAAATCAAGGTCACCAAAAGTATTTGCGGCCTTAATCGGTTCGGCAATTTTATTGTGGGCATCAGCGATATGATAGGCGCGCACATTGGTTTTCGGAATGGGGAAAAAGTTGAATTCGTAACTTATAGCATCTTCACATTCGGTAAAATAAGGCTTTCTCTCAATGATTGGACGAACAAAAACGGTGTATTTACCGACGCTGTCAAGCAAGTCCATAGGAACACAAACACGATGCAGTTCATCAAGCGAGCGCATAATTCCGTTTGATTCATCGTAAAACTCTTGATTATCAATCCGAACCCAAAGCATAGCCTCGCGATTTGTTTTAACGCATATTTGATATTCATTACCAACAGCAAAAACAGCAGGTGTTGTTTTAAGCATATAATCATCCCCATAAAATATTATCATTATTATACTACTGTTGCAGTGCAAATGTAAAGTGCAATTTATATGAAAACTATTGATTTCGTAGCATAAGATAGTATAATATTGTGTAGAGATTCTTTTCTCCGGATGGTGATTTAATGACTAACTCGCTTAGAACGAAAAAAAGCTTTTTCGCAAGTGATGCGTTTAAGAAAACTATTATAATAGCAGGCCCTGCAATGATTGAGTCGTTTTTTGTGTCTTTTGCAGGTCTGGTTGATACACTAATGGTTAGCTCGCTTGGCTCTAATGCAGTTGCTGCAGTTGCGCTTACAACACAGCCAAAATTTTTAGGTCTTGCGTTGTTCTTCGCTCTCGGTGTTTCAAGCTCCGCCGTTGTTGCTCGCAGATTTGGTGAGGACAGGAGAGATGACGCTAATAATACCGTGCTAACAGCTCTCGGATTCACGTTTTTGTCAGTTGCAGCAATAAGTCTGTTCTTTGTTTTTATGGCAGAGCCTATAATAAAATTCTGCGGTTCCTCTGAAAACACTCATAAAATGGCGGTCGAATATCTCAAAATTATAATGGGTGGTATGATTTTTAATGCGATACAAATTGTTATCAATTCCGCTCAAAGAGGCGCAGGTAACACTAAAATTACAATGTATACCAACGTTACCTCTAATACGGTTAATATTATTTTCAATTATCTGCTTATAGGCGGTAGGCTTGGATTTCCTGCACTTGGTGTTCGCGGCGCGGCAATTGCAACGGTTTTTGGAACTGTTGTTAGCTGTGTTATGAGTATTGCTTCTTTGTTTAGAAAAGATGGATTTTTAAGCTTTAAATTTATTCTGCTTAACAAAATCAAGCCGTCAGTCAAATCATTTTTAACGCTGTGCAGGTTTGGTTATAGCATTTTTATCGAACAGCTTTTGTTAAGAATAGGGTTTTCTGCAACGGCAATTATGGCTGCTAAAACAGGTGATGCGGCTATGGCAGCGCATCAGGTTTCAATGAGCATTCTGTCTATATCCTTTGCCTTTGGTGATGGCTTGCAGTCTGCGGCGGTTGCGCTCATTGGTAGAAGCCTCGGTGCAAAAAAGCCAGAGCTTGCGAAGCTGTATGGTAAGACCTGCCAAAAGGTTGGCGGTATGATTTCCTTAATTTTAACCGTTTTGTTTATATTGGGCGCCGAAACTATTATGGGTTGGTTCTTTAAGGATGAGCTTCATATTGTTAAAATCGGTATGTATTTAATGTGGCTTATGGTCCCGATTATGTTTTTCCAGGTAAGGCAAATTATCTATATGGGCTGTCTGCGTGGCGCGGGGGATACATTTTATACAGCAACCGTCGCGGTGGTTTGTGTAACGGTTTTAAGAACGGTCGTTTCTTATGTTTTTGGATTTGTTTTAGATTTCGGAATTTTCGGTGTTTGGATGGGTGTTACGGCCGACCAACTCGGCAGGTATATCCTGTCATTTCTAAGGTTTAGAAAAGGGAAATGGACTAATATAAAAATTTAATTGAGTTTATGCTAAATAATTAATAAAAATAAGTAAACCCTAAATACATAAAAATGTATTTAGGGTGATTTTTATGGCTAAAAGAATAGGAAAACACACAATTTTATTAGAAAATAGGCCGTCGTTTGTGGGCTATGGCTCGGTGGTCGGTAAAAAGGAGCACGAGGGTCCGCTCGGCAACGAGTTTGATACCTTTTTTGATGATAGTAGATTTGGTGAAAAAACCTACGAAAAAGCTGAAAGTCGTTTGCAGAAAATCGCTTTTGAAACCGCACTTAAGAAGGCGGGAAAAAACGAAAAAGAAATTGATATGATTTTTTCGGGCGATTTGCTTAACCAGTGCATAGGTGCAACCTTTGGATTGCGCTCCACCGAGATTCAATTGGTTGGGATTTATGGCGCTTGTTCAACTATGGCACTCGGAGTGGCGCTTTCGGCAATTATGGTTGATTGCGGCGCGGCAGAAACTGCGTGTGCAGTCACATCTTCGCATTTTTCGGCAGCCGAAAAGCAGTATCGCTTTCCGCTCGAATACGGCTCACAACGCACCCCAACTGCTCAATGGACAGTAACAGGGGCAGGCGCTTCAATAATCGAAAAGGCAGAAAATATGCCGTATGTCAATGCCATTACTTTAGGGAGAATTGTGGATTTAGGCGTAACCGACGCTAATAATATGGGTGCCGCAATGGCCCCGTCTGCTGCGGATACTATTAAGAGGCATTTATCAGATACGAATACCACGCCTGAGGATTATGATATAATCTATACGGGAGATTTAGGTTTTATCGGCTCAGAGCTGCTATATCAAATTTTAGAAGAGGATGGTATTGATATCCGTTGCCGACACAGCGACTGTGGAATTATAATTTATGGCCGCGAACGCCAAGATGTGCACGGTGGCGGCTCGGGGTGCGGTTGCAGTGCAAGTGTTTTGAATTCTTATATTATGCATCGTTTTGGGGACGGAAGCTTTAAAAACATTTTGTTTATTTCAACGGGAGCTCTTCTTTCGCCAACATCCTCAATGCAGGGAGAGAGCATACCTGGCATTTCACATTTGGTTAATATTAAAATATAAAAAAACAATCCGCCTTCGCTGAGTTCCGATAAGGCAGTATTTGTTTCTCAAACAAAATTCCCTGTATTATTGCCAAAAGCCTCGCAAGGCGGCAGCCTTGCTGCGTTTTATGGCTTCAATACAAGAAATTTTAATGTTTTACGAAACTGCGAA
>JAZNOY010000039.1:0-48234 GCA_045589375.1 Acutalibacteraceae bacterium
TAACATCATAAATACAAATTATCATCATTTAATGTTATCTATAATAAATCTATCATTAACCTATATGGCTCTTAAAATGAAAGTACGCAGGGCATAATACACCCACTGTCAAAAGTGTGTACGAACTTCCATTTCTTACTGATTCTTCTTTGACGCGGGGTATTATGCCCTGCTCATCCCCGCTCTCCGACGTCGTCTCCGTGCCGTTTCTATCTGACTTTGTCCAATAGAAACGGCTCGGCTCCCAAAAAGAGAGTCATAAATCATTTCAAAAGGACAGTCATTTATCATCATAGAAATGATAGTCATAGCACCTGCTTTGTAGTTTGTTTGTTGTTCTCTTCGGCTTCCTGCAGCTTGTCATTCATTACACGAATGACAACTTGCAGAGAGCCGAAAAGCTTTAATCTTGTCCAAGTTTTAACTCGGCGCAGGTGCAACTTGCTCTCGAAAAGTAAATCATACACTCTCGAAGAGACAGTCATAAATCATCCCGAAGCGAAAATTCTGTTCTTGTATTCTGCTGTAAAATAAGGTTAGTACTTGGCTTAATCTATTTATACTTCATGCAAGATTAATAGATTTTCCGTGCGTGTTCTCTTGTAATTCAAGAGTGCAAACAACCTTGTATTGTTTACTGACGCTACGCCGAGTGCTAGGCATTTCAGCCTGCCGATACTAAAACTCGTTCGGCGGGGATTTTCATTACCGATTAAATCCCGGAAACTTCGTATGCAATTCCCATAAGAGACGGAGATTTCCCTTAAAGGACAGTAGCACCACCGTTATGCACTTATTTTCGTTAATAAACTGCCATAAGCGAAGGCAGATCGCAGTCGAACAATCCTCGTTTCGTAACGGCTCTGCTATCCGCACTTTTTAGTTCACATAGCCTTTGTGAAGGGCTTTGTATATCACGACTTTTCCTACTATCATATTTCGGACCACTGTGTGAACGTGGGTTCTAATTTTTTACGGAAATCATAAAACCGAGCAACATAATAGGTCGATTAAAAATGTGTCGCCTATCTTCCATATATCACCCTGTCCGTCGCCGTAACCGTGATAGCTCTTTAGTTCCATATTTCCACTTCTTCGGTCCTACGGATAATCAGCCTTAGAGCATCGGCTGATAAAGTCTAACCTGACTTTAAAGGTTTTCTGCTAGTGATTTACAGCCTGTCGCAGAATTCAGACTGCTGTACTCGGCACCAATCCTTTGGTGCAACTAACTTCCCGTGTCACACAACAAAATTTTTAAAAACTCCTTCTTAACTCCACCACATGCCAATTTAGAGCACATCAGTGGGATATATTTGAACCTCGTTTAGAGGAAACAAAACACCATAAAACAAAGAAAGACACCTATCACGAAAGATAAGTGTCTTTGTTTGCTTTATCGTAAGCTTTACGAAAGAGCATACCAATACACTTAACCTTCTGGGTTTAATGTATTATTTGAATGTCTCCTTCATTATTTTAAAGCTCATGTATATTATACAGTATAGAATTTACTTTGTCAAATTGCTTATTGGCCTCTTATTTGCGATTACACGCGATTAGAAGCGATTACAAGCGGAAAAGTGGTCTTTTTAATATCGGTTTTGGTCTTTTTATATACATTTTGATACCTTTTTTGGTCTTTATAAACATTTTGTGAATTTTACTTTATACCTATAGAACCATATATAATAGAAATTATATAAATTTTTTTAAAATGTCAACAAAACAAGAAAATTATGGTAAAATATTTTTAGCAAATACATAAAGTCAGGGGTTGCGATGATGTCAACTAATTCAAAACGATTAAATAATAAATTTGTCTCAGAGTATAAATTTTTCATAGAAACATATTTATTTCGTTTGCTTGGTATTGTAAATACAGAACTATCAACCGAAATTTATCCAATAGACAATAAAAAAGATACCGTTGAGATGTTAGACAACAAGTTGTTATTTTTTATCGGCGGTTGGTGTGTTTTTAGCGTGGAAACGCACCAACAAATATCGAACGATAACCTTAAATTAATTAGGCGCATCATCCAGTCTTTCATTCAAGTTTCTGAATATAAAAGAATCGGTTCAGGCAAAAACAATAGCTATTTCTCCAAGACTCAAAGGAACACTGTTTTTTGTATGGCGGTTCAAAAAGGCATTTGCAGTTGGATTGGAGGCGATCCACAAAGTAATGCAATTGAAAAACTCTTCAACAAGTTGGAAACTTGGTCTGTAAAAACTTATGAAGGCAAAAAGGTCACACTAGGTTTTATTATTGATCCCAACGCCAATAATAAAAGTAAATCAAAACATGGAAATTGGATTGATTTTCTTGATGATGATTTTTCTGCCGTGTTCACTGATTGCATACATTCTGTAATAGAGTTAGATACAAACTGTAACTTTGTTAATTATCGATCCATTTCTTCTACAAACAGTATAGCATCAGGGAAACTTAGTAACAGAATACCATTACGTTTTACACAAGTTATTCAAAAATATGTAACAGGTAAGAAATTTGGAATATTTTTATTGAATAACGGCGATATAATTTTAGCTCGGAATCAATCCGTTTGTTTTGTAAAAAGAAATCTACAGTGGTTAAATCTTAGTTATGATGCATTTGCCGGAGCTCTTGATGATTTTATTTCAAGATATAGTGACGCCGAAAGTAAGCAACTGCTTTATAATTTAATAGAGAACATTTTTGCTTCTGTTTTAGATGTATCTTTTTCGCATGCAGGTGGTATTGTTTCGGTGGGCGGTTCTGTTATTGTTTCTAATACCGTTGTTGGTGGACTCTTGATAGGCGGTGCGGTATTGCCACCGCATCCTACCATACTTACGAGCACCCCACAGCAGAGAAGAAGGATTATGATTTTCTTCATATATCCTCGACCTCCTCCAAGCCTTGCATCACTTCCACCATTATGCGAGTGGCAAGGATAAATCCCGAACTGAACGCCTCACGCTCGGTGATACAGGACAGTTCGCTTGTGCAGTCCTTGAACTTTTCAAAAGTTTCTTTTTGTTTCTCTGTCAGACCGGAATTTAGTTCTTCCTCGTTTTTGCATATCAGTTTAACGAGCTTATCCACTCTCGTCCCTCGCTTGATATACCTTTCGTGCGGACTGATGTTGCCGTAATATAAATCTTCGAGTGTTGTCATGTGCGTTGCACCTCCTTTTTGCAACACCAATACATACCACAACACCTTTTACAAGTCCAGCGTTTTTTGATATGAAAAGCAAAAGCGCCGCATTTCTGCGACGCCTTCGTTTAATTACTTTTAGTTCATCGTTAAGAGATATCTATAATTATACATTTTAAAATCTGCTTTTTCGTCATCACTATAGATTATATTATAATCCGTGTACTACATCTTGATCCAAAACTTTTTTTCTTTCTTTCCAATCGGGCATGTAATCTTTTTTAATGTCAGATGCCGCCATTCCCCAATTGCCATGCCATCCAATACTAGCAAGTGGTCCATGCAGAGTAACAGAATTACCTATAAACATTATCCTTGGACTGCCATTTTTCTTGCCGCTAAACCAAACTGGCTGCTTTACTTGATTTTCTCGTGACACACTTTTAAACTCAAATAAATTTTTATTTTCCATAATACAATTCTCCAAAACACATTACATGAAATATTTAATTAATATCAATTGAATATAATCATTTTAACACTATGCGCCGGCATTACGATTTCACAAATTTCAGCACCGAGTGTTTCTATAATATCACCGTTTTCATCTACAACCTTAGCACCATTTGTTCCCGTAAGATCTATTGTGCAATTTTCTTCTTGTTTGCGGTAAGATGCTAAGAACTGTGCTTTAGTACCATCTGAGGCCTGCCATGCTGTTGTTAAAACAGATGGATAATCTGTCACATAATCAGTTTTTGGCTTACACATAGGAACAAACTCACTTTTTACTTCGCAAGGCTTAATCATTTCACCAAACACAAGATATTTTTTTCCTACCCCACGCCTGTAAGCTGTGGCTACTTTTATAAAATCTAAAATTGGTTTTTTTTCGGGTAAATATGTAAAATCTCTTTCTCCCCAACTCCATACAATTTCACCATCTTGGTTTATAACCAAGGTCATCAAATCGCCTGCAAGGTATGAGTGTGCAACACGAAGCATATGACAATCCGGTGATTTATGTATATCAATAAATGACAAGGAAGATACGGAATTACCTGAAAAGTTGTGTAAATATTTGTGATAAATATAACCATAAAGCGGAATAGGACGACCTACCATATAGTTTAAATTAAATCTATTATCGCTAAGATTTAGATATGGAATATATGCTTCAGAGGCAGCAGACTCACAACCTAAAAGCACCTTGTTCCCAACCTTACTTTTAAGTTTCTTAAGAAATTCCGTCATATGCTGAACCATCCATTTGCCAGGAACAGCTGGATGACCATGTTTATCGCTATAACAAAAATATGGTGTACCACCGTGGTTTTGGTCAAGAATCTGTATATAATCAAGTCCACACGAAGCCATTTTTTCAGCTTCATTGCAAATTACATTTTTAGTGAATTCTTGCGATATGCACATATCGTAGCTTTTTCTTTGGCCTTGACATATTCTTGATTCTATCGTACCATCAGGACCAGCACACATGTATTGCGATAATATCCTATCATCATACTCTTGCTGCATATTGTAATCATTTATGTTGCTTTGAATGGTATAACCTATACCACTGCAATATACCCCTAATAAATGATTTCTTTTGTGTAACTCATCACAAAAATCCGATAGCAAATTCTCCCCGCCAAGCGGTGGCCATACATACGGCGGAGCCCAAGGCGCTGTGCTCTCCCAATGCATAAGAACAGTCATAATCCTACTATTTGTCGTATCAGATATTTCATTGATATACGGAAGCGCATTTTTATAAGGAAATAATCTATTCGGCTTTGCTTCATCCATATCATGTATACCTTGTACCGGATACGTAACAACTAACGGTGAATCACTATACCATTCAGGTAACGATGCGTTTATTTCTATTGGAAGGAGACCTTCGGGTAGATTCTTTTCAAACCAATTTCTATAAAGCTCTGCCGCATCATGCCAATCTCCATTAAAGAAATCAATAACCATATTAAAAGATAAGTCAAATTTTTCTTCATCGTTCATTACACCAGGGTAAAGCCTGAATTGAAGCTTAATAGCATCCTCTAACGGCGCAAAATCAATTCCTTTAATACTTCTACTATTGTCCTCAGCTGAAATATATATACCGGCTGTATCATCGTAATAAGCCAAAAATTGACTTTGAACCACTGCAGGAAACATACTATATAAGCCTAAACTCGGATATTCCATTTCCTTATATTTGTATGGGTGAAAGCTCTCTTTTTCAGCTAAATCTTCTATAAGCAATCCCTCATTAGTATCTAAAACTAATCTACCACTTCCGCCGGTTTTAACAAGGTCGTTCGGCACTGCAACTTGTGGAAAATCAATCCATTCAACAAATTTTCCTGAATTGTTTATATATGAAAGTGTTGCTTCTATTCTATCTTTAAAACACAATTTTGCATTGAAGACAATATTAGAATTCTGATAAACAAATCTAAGTTCAACAATATTATTCTTTTTAGTTGTTTCTATTTTATCGGCTTCATTTGAAGTTATAACCTGTGTTTCTGTACCATTTCGTAATCTGAACTGAAACAAAGGTAAAACTTGCTTAATAAATTCTTTTCCACTACTCACAAGAGAAACTATTTCACCATTTGCACTCAAAGATACATTATATTTTTCTTTCAAAATTTTCATAAGGCACTCTCCTAACGATGCTTCATTTCTATAATATATTATAGAAAACTTTCATTTCCTACGAAAGTGACTTTGATGATATAAAAAAGTATTAGTTCTTTACATTGCTGTACTTTTGTTGTATAGTATTTGGTGGTGATAACTATGGAAAAATTACTTTTAAATAACAAGTACTTTATAACATCAGATTATAAAATTGAAATTAACAGTGTTTCAAAAGTTGTTTCACATACACACGATTTTATTGAATTTGTTTATATGTTAAAAGGTAAAAGTGTGCACATTGTGGATGGCGATAAATATCCTATGAACAGCGGAGATTTATTAATTATTAACTATAACCAATCACACAGTTTTAATGGAGATCCAGATGCAAAGTTTTGCAATATATTAGTCAAGCCTTCTTTTATTGATAAACGCATGCACAAGAACACCGATTTGTTTGCGCTATTTGAAACATCCAACTATAAAGAATTCAAAGAATTTATTGATAACAAATGTAATTTTATTAGATTTTCACCTGAGGAAAAAAACTGCTTTGAGTATATGCTTTTATTACTTAATAAGGAATTAAATGACAAAGAAATAGGATACGCTATAACCTCTAAGGCAGGCATGAACTTTTTGCTCACCATGATTTTTAGGAAAATGTGTAAATCTTTATCTTATGATGACACTGATTTTAAAGAAATATTAAAATATATAGAAAAAAACTATATGGACAATATTTCTTTAAATGATTTATCCAAAATATGCCACTACAATCCTTCATACTTTAGCAGAGTATTTAAAAAATATAGTGGTGTAACATTTACTGAATATTTAAAAAGAATCAGAATTACAAACGCTTGTCTCTTGATAGACAATGGCGATATACCAATCAGTGACATCTACGTAAGGGTTGGGTACACAAATAAAACAAATTTTTATAAGCATTTCAAGGAGATTATAGGCCTTACGCCTTTAAACTATAAAAAAGCAAAAGAGTGATACTTTTTTGTGTCATTAAACTATCTTTCAATAATAAAATCCCCTCAGAGTAGATGCTTGAAAAAAGATTCAAGTCTACTTCAAGGGGATTTTTCTATAGAAAAAATAATAAGCTGTGTAAAATCAAGAAACACAATATAGTTTAATTTTCATGAAATTTATTATCATTGATACAAACTGACATCCCGTCATTACAAGGAAGTTAACAAGACTTTTTTCCATATTGGTTTCGCCGCCTGTACACAAAGTTTTGCTTTCAGGCGATTCTGTAAGCAGTACACGATAATCCTCCACAAGAGAAAATCCGTCGAGCAAAAATATTGAATTATCATCCACAGTTATTTCCAATTTAATAAATTAAAGCTAATATAGGTAATATAAAATATGAGTTTCAAGTAATCTTAATTTTGAGGTATAAAACATAAATAATAGTGAAAATACAACTACTTTATACACTTTTTTGAGCGAAAAGTCGCTATATTTCTCTATATGAATATTGTCCCCTTTACAAATCCGTTACTTTATGATATACTACTATATATAACATACCATAAAAGCAAGGGGGATGTTTATGAAAAATACGTCTAATATAATTGCGATTTATTCACGAAAATCCAAATTCACAGGCAAGGGCGAAAGTATCGGCAATCAGGTAGAACTTTGCCGTGAATACATACGAACGCATTACGGTGATGAAGCCGCAGAAAAAGCTGTGGTATTCGAGGACGAAGGTTTTTCGGGAGGAAACGTCAACCGACCTGCCTTTAAAAAAATGATGGCTCAAATTGAACGTGGAGAATTTAAGGCACTTGTGGTTTACCGTCTTGACCGTGTTAGCCGTAATGTCAGCGACTTCTCATCACTTATTGAAGCCCTTAACCGCAGAGACATAGTCTTTGTGTCTATCCGTGAACAGTTCGACACAGCAACACCAATGGGCAGAGCAATGATGTATATTGCCTCTGTATTCGCACAGCTTGAACGTGAAACCATTGCCGAGCGTATCAGAGATAATATGCACGAATTGGCAAAGACAGGACGTTGGCTTGGTGGTAATACACCCACAGGTTATTGCAGTGAAAGTGTTAAGAGTGTTACGGTTGACGGTAAGACCAAAAAAGCTTGTAAACTAAAACTTATACCCGAGGAAGCAGAAACTGTTAAGTTTATATTCGATTTGTTTATTAAAACAGGCTCTTTAACACTCACCGAGGCAGAATTGATACAGCGTAGAGTAATGACGAAAAATGGCAATCACTTCACACGCTTTTCAATTAAATCCATACTTCAAAATCCCGTATATATGATTGCGGACGAAGAAGCTTATGAATTCTTCAAGCTAAAGGATGCGGATCTATTTTCATCCAAAGAAGAATTTGATGGCATTCACGGAGTTTTAGCCTACAATCGTACCGACCAAGAAAAAGGCAAAGCCACAGTTTACAACCCTGTCAGCGATTGGATCGTTTCGGTTGGTAAGCATCACGGTATTATCCCCGGCAAGATTTGGGTAGGTGTTCAAGATAACCTTGAACGAAACAAGTCAAAATCTTTCCGCAGACCGAGAAGAAACAAAGCCTTGCTCACGGGACTTTTGTTTTGCTCTTGCGGAAACCGTATGTACCCAAAGCTTTCCAAGCGGAAAACAGCTGACGGTGATATTATATATACCTATGTTTGCAAGATGAAAGAGCGTAGCAAAAAAGACCTTTGCAATAAGCGTAACGCAAACGGTAACACATTAGACCTTGCGGTTATTGAGAAAATCAAGCAACTCGCAGACGAAAAAAGTGATTTTGTCAAGCAGCTTGAAAAAAGTAAAATTTTCTACACCGGCAACCGTGAGCAGTATGAGCAGAAGTTAAGTACAATGAAAAAAGAAAAAGCCGACCTTGAGAAAAAGGTCAGCTCACTCATCGACACACTTGCCGAGTTAGATGATAATTCTGCAAAAAAATCAATAGTCGCCCGTATTAACGAAATGAATACTCAAATAGATAAAATTTCACAAGGCATTGACGAAATGATAAGCCTTACTGCCGAACACGCTTTTAGCGACATTGAGTTTGACGTGCTTCGTCAGATGCTGGGCGTTTTCAAAAACACTATTGATGATATGTCCTACGAACAAAAGAGAGCCGCCATTCAAAGTATTGTACGCCGTGTGATTTGGGATGGCGAAAATGCACACGTTATTTTATTTGGTTCGCAGGACGGTGATATTGAGCTACCCGATATCACACCTTACATAAAACACATCGAAATAGATACAGATGATGACGAAGAACTCATAGAGTTTTCGGACGTAGATTACAACGAAGATACTACTGAGGATTTTGGTTCAGAGACTAAAACCGATTTGTGTGAGGATAGCAAATGAAATTCTAATGCATTTTAGAAATCTTAAAAAAAGTTCACAAGATGTTTATATTAGTGACCCAATTGATACCGATAAGGAAGGAAACACTTTAACACTTATAGATGTTATTGCAGACGACACGGATATCGAAACGGAGATTGATACAAAAATTAGAATTGAGAAGCTGCGAGTTTTGTTATCAGGCGTGCTTGAAGAACGAGAGAAAAAAATAATTAATATGAGATACGGTCTTGAGGGACACAAGGAAATGACTCAAAGAGAGGTTGCAAAGCATTTAGGCATATCGAGAAGCTATGTTTCGAGAATTGAAAAGGCCACCTTGGAAAAGCTAAGGAGAAGATTTTAAGCATAAAAAAACGGAGAACGCTTCAATTGAGGCATTCTCCGTTTTTAGTGATTATTATTATTTTACCATGCTTGCAACTTCGCTTGCGAAATCATCAACGCGCTTTTCAATTCCCTCGCCCTTTTCAAAGCGAACGAAAGAAGCAATTTTGATTTCCTTGCCAAGCTCTTTTGCAGTATTAGCAACATATTTGCCAACGGTAATATCGCCATCCATAACGAACTGCTGTTCAACCAAGCAATTCTCTTTATAGTATTTGCCAATCTTACCTTCAACAATTTTGCCGAGAACCATATCAGGCTTATTAGCCATCTTGGGGTCCTCCTTCATTTGAGCAATAAGGATTTCCTTTTCCTTATCAAGAACCTCTGCAGGAACAGAAGCCTCATCTAAGTATGAAGGATTCATAGCGGCAATCTGCATAGCTACATTCTTACCCATTGTAATGAAAGCAGCGTCATCGGCATCAACATCGCCATCAAAATTAACCAAAACACCGATTTTTCCGCCTGCGTGAACATAGGTAACAACCTTGCCCTCAAAGCGAGCAAAACGACGGATTTTGATATTTTCACGAATCTTAAGGAACAGCTCCTGAACCATTTCCTCAACGGTTTGACCATTTTCGGTGCAAGCAAGAAGAGCATCAACATCTGCAGGATTTTGAGCTATAACAATCTTAGCAACCTTCTCTGCAAGTGCCTTAAATTCCTCACCGTTAGCAACGAAATCGGTTTCAGCATTAAGCTCAACAACAACGCCAACACCGTTTTCAGCAATAGCACATACAGTGCCTTCGGCAGCAATTCTGCTTGCCTTCTTTGCTTGGGAGGCGAGTCCCTTTTCTCTAAGGTAATCAGTAGCGGCATCCATATTGCCATCGCACTCGGTAAGAGCCTTCTTGCAATCCATCATACCGCAACCGGTTTTTTCTCTTAATGCTTGAACAT
The DNA here is from genome assembly GCA_045589375.1 of Acutalibacteraceae bacterium. Lineage (GTDB taxonomy): Bacteria > Bacillota > Clostridia > Oscillospirales > Acutalibacteraceae > UBA737. Next base: position 10,479 of record JAZNOY010000039.1, read on the forward strand.
CTTTAGCAGTAAAAGCCATAATAATTTCCCTCCATTAAAGAATAACTAAAATTATTCTGCATCAGAAGCCTCGGCTTCCTCGGTTTCTTCTTCAGTTTCCTCAACTGCAGCGGTGCCCATTTCCTCACCCTGTCTGCCTTCAATTACAGCAGCAGCAATGGTTTCAGCAATAAGCTTAACTGCACGGATAGCATCATCATTACCGGGGATAACTGCATCGATTTCATCGGGGTCACAGTTGGTATCAACGATTGCTATAATCGGAATACCGAGCTTCTTAGCTTCAGCAACTGCGATTCTCTCCTTGCGGGGGTCAACGATGAAAAGCGCGCCGGGAATCTTGTTCATATTTTGGATACCACCAATGAACTTCTCAAGCTTTTCGATTTCAAGATTGAGAGCAACAACTTCCTTTTTGGGAAGAAGGTCAAAGGTGCCATCATCGCGCATTTTGCGAAGGTGCTCTAAGCGAGCGATTCTTGTTTTAATAGTAGAAAAATTGGTGAGCATACCGCCAAGCCAACGAGCGTTGACATAGGGCATACCGCAATGCTCTGCCTCTTCCTTAACGGAATCCTGAGCCTGCTTTTTGGTGCCTACGAAAAGAATATCGCCGCCTGCTGCTGCGATATCACGAGCAAACAGATAAGCCTCGTTAAGCTTCTTAACGGTCTTCTGAAGGTCGATAATGTAGATACCGTTACGCTCGGTAAAAATATACTGAGCCATTTTGGGATTCCAGCGTCTTGTTTGATGTCCGAAATGAACACCGGCTTCAAGAAGCTGTTTCATTGATACAACTGCCATTTAATTTTCCTCCTGAGGTTTTACCTCCATTCCGTTGAGCGTTTCGGCATAAGCTCAAAGAGCAACACCTCACCGATACAAAGCGGAATGTGTGTATTTTATTACTGTTTTGAAAACAGCTGATAAATTATATCACAAAAGATGCTGTAATGCAAGCATTTTTTATTCTTTATATATATTTAAGATTGACTCTGCCCTATTTTTAATCATATCACGCAGTTTTTGCGGCTTTAACACCTTGAAATTCACTCCGTAATTCATAATCCAAGTAACGAGCGCCTCGCTGATTGCGCAATCGACCTCTACGGTAAAATGCGTATCGGTGATATTTCTGATGAAGATATCTTCACCAAATCTATCTACAAGCTGTTCAATATTTTCTTTGGCGCAATTTAGCTCGATTCTAGTGGTTTGACCGCCGAACATACCGAATAATCTTTTAGTGTAATCAACAACATCAAAGCTATCGCTATAGGGACTTACCTCACTGAAGTTTCTAATCGGTTCTTCAACTTCCTTAACGCCTTTCATTCTATCTATACGAAGATGAATTAAATTATCGTATTTGTCATAGTTGCCAATGAGATAATAGTGGTCATCCTGCCAAGTCATCGCATAGGGACTGATTACCCTATCCTTATAATTAATTGTAACTTCCCTACCGTTTATTATTTCGCGAACACCATATTTCATAGATATCTTTTTATGATTTTCTATTGCGCGTTCAATAGTATCTATATTATAAAAAATTTCTTCATTTTTGGTTTTACCGCTACTGCTGATATAAATTCCGTTGGCGCGATGCTTTTGCTGGTGAACGCTTAGCATTTTATCAAGCTTTGCGGTGAGCTCACGGGTTTTCTTGGCACTTATAAAGCGTGCTGTTCTAACAGCATCGCAAAGAAGATATATTTCGGGTATTTCAAAATCGCGTGAAGCAAGAAAATAACCGCTTTTGGGAGTTCTCGTTTTAATAATATCATAACCGTAAAAAATAAGCTGTTCGATATCATCATATATCGCTTTTCTTTCGGCCGTAACGCCGTATTCAGAGAGATAGTCGCAAATACCTGTTGCAGATATAGGATGCTCCTCGTCGCTATATTTGGTTAAAATTTCAATTATATAAAGCAGCTTTAATTTTTGACCGCTTCTTGCCGCCATAGCTCCACTTCCTTAACAAATTCATCATATTCATAAAGCGCGTTAATCGCATCTAAAAAAGCGTTTGAGGACAGATTATCGGGAATTGATAAAAAGCGAGAAAGAGATTTACGACTGTCGCTTGCATTTTCATTTCCGGATAATTCCAATAAAAACAAATCGTTTTTTGTAATTTTTCTTGGACTTTTATTAACAAAATCATTTTCTAATCCGCTACGGCGGAGAGCCTCAATAATAATATCGGTGCTCATACCCTCAACGCCTAAAAAGCCTTCGGCAGAGGGTGCTGCTTTTCTTTTTTCCTTGCCCTTTAAAAGCGGTATATACACATTTGTAATATCGCAATCAAGGCAGAGCTTTTTAATATGCATTCTGATTTGCATACCTGCCGAATCAGAATCGGTGATGATAATTACACCATTTTTTAAGGCAAGGCGGCGAATGAGAGCCGCCTTTTTCCTATCCTTAAAGATTGAAAAGCCATTGGTTTGAACAATTGTGGCATCAATTATATTTTCAAGGGTGATTTTATCGTATTTGCCCTCAACAACAACGAGCTGTTTAAGCCTTATCAACAGTTTCACCTCTTGAAATTATATAAATCAATTTAATGGTTAGCTGTTCAAATAGTGGCTTTGCATCACTTAAATAGCTCTTAAGCATTTTATCGGCAATGAGCAGCTCATCAAAGCAAAGGGAAAGCCTTTTAACATCTATTCTTTGCAAATTTCTTTTTGCCTTATCGAGCAAAAAAGACCTGTTTTTATATTCAAAATCATTTGAAACAGTCGAAACGGGAACTTGGCTTCGCTCCCCTGCCAACACCCTATACATATCAACAAATGCGCAGGATACTGTGCTCAAAATCACAAGCGGCTCAATTCGCATAAAAAAGAGGTTATCCAACACGCGAAGCGCATTACTTGAATTACAGGAGATAATTTCTCTTGTGAAATCATAAATAGAGGCTTCAAGTGATTTGGTGCACACAAGCTCAACCGTTTCCTTAGTAATTTCACCTTTAGTTAGGAAGCAACAAAGCTTATTAAGTTCATTTCTCAAGGTGTTAATATCACTACCAACGGTTTCAACGATATATCTTGCAGTATCGGGCTTAACAGTCAAGCCGCGAGAAGCGGCACCGTCAATTATCATCTTGACAAGGCTTGAAGCATTCCTAAAGCTAAAATCAATTGCTTTGCCGCCGCATTTTTCCGCGCTTGAAATAAGCTTTTTAGCTTTAGTGTTTTTACTATCAAATTCAACGCCATCAAAGCGCAGAATCAAAACGGTATCATTTGAAGCATCACTCAGCAAATCGCAAAGGCGGTTATATTCATCTGCCGACGCCTTTAAATAATCAAAATCCGATAATAAAATGCACTTTTTTTCAGAAATCATAGGAAATTGATTTTTTGCGTCAAAAACAAGCTGTAAATCTGTATCTCTCTCAAAAACTTGATAATCGAGAATGTTATCCTTGCCGCATACCTTTTGTGAAATCTTGTCGACATAGTGCTTTTTTAAATATGCATCGTCACCGAAAAAAATATAGACAGGTGCGAAACTCCCGCTTTTGATGTCATTTTTTAAATTATCTTCATTAGAAACGGCCATAGTCCACTCCTGTTCATTTATTTTTACTATAAATCATATAAGCGATTGAAACAATAATCAAAATTATCGAAAAACAGAATGTAAAATTCGATGTTACGACTGTTGTTATGGGAAGTCTAGCTAAAAATTCTGTAATTATAATTATTAGCTTTGAGAAAACTCCCGCCGGAATAAATACTGCCTTTAAAACAAAATCAAAGGGGAAAATATAATATAAAATTAACCCGAGAATTGTTGAAATTAGTGAATAGGTTGCAGGAAATGTAATCAACAGATTGGAAACAGGTGTAATTACAGACACAAAGCCGAAGGTTTTAACAAGCACGGGCAATGTGAAAAGCATAGCGAAAATTGAAATGCAAAGGCACTTTGTAATTTCCGCAAGGAGCCTATTAGTTATTTTGAATTTTTGAATTACCATATCGGCATAAAATCCCGAAACGCTGATAATGGCAAGTGTTGCTAAAACCGATAGCTGAAATGACACGCTTAATGCGGCGAAGGGTGAAATAAACAGTATTATAACAACAGCGAGTCCAAGCGAGCTTAGTGAATCCGCCTCTCTTTTAAAAAGCGGTGCCAAAGCAGAAATTAAAAACATAAAGCCCGCTCTGAAAATGGAAAGCGTAAAGCCGCAAATAGCCGCTATTAGCAGAACTGCAAATGCAGAAATAACGCAACGAATATACTTATTATAGAAGAATCTATCCAAAAGCATAAACAGGCTTCCGAGTATTATAGATAAATGCAAGCCTGAAACAACGACGATATGGCTAACACCAATTTCCTTAAAGGTGTTATTAAAATCCGCGCTCATATAGTCCTTATCGCCGATTGTGAGGGCTATCAAAAAGCCTGCGCGCTCATCCGAAAATGCTTTATTAATTGTAGTAGAAACAAAGCTTCTAACATTACCAATTAATCTTAAGAAAGAAACGGTGCCCTTAAAAGAAACCAATTCATCAAGGACACAGGAAGCATATATACCATTGCCATAATAATATTCTTTAAGCTTATGGTCGTTATAGCCGCTAAGCTTTACCGCAGCTATAAACCTATCGCCCGTTTTAATAACATTTGTTTCATCAAAGCTTAATATGCTGAGTTTAGTGTTTTTAGGGATATAAGAATCACCTACTGCAATCGCCTCAACCGAAACAAAGCTTTCGTAATTTTTAGTATCTGAAAGCGCGATAAATTCCGTTTTAATGCTTTCGCCGACTAGTGAATTAAGCTTGTCTATTTTTGAATAAGTATTCAGCGCACTCAAAGAAATTGCAAAAATCCCTAAAATTACAATAATTAGTTTACCGCTTTTTTGAAACAAGAAGGAATACATAGCGAGGACTAATAAAATTGCTGTTAGGAATATAAGTGACTTTCTGAAATTAAAGGCAAGGACGCAGACGAGAAAAGTGCCTGCCGCACAAGTGAGCATTGGCCGACAAAGCAGGAATTTTCTTAAAAAATTCATATTATCCCTAAATGCTCAAGAAGAATTTTAAGCCCAATTAAAATCAATATTATACCGCCCGCCAGTTCAGCTTTATTTTTAAAAGCCGCGCCGAATTTATTGCCGATGAAGGCACCGGCAAACGATAAGATAAATGTTGTTACACCGATTACTGTGATTGAAGAAAAAATTTCAACCCTTAAAAACGCGAAGGTAATACCAACTGCCAAGGCATCAATGCTTGTAGCTATTGCCATAACAAGCAATTCTGAAATGCTAAAAACTCCCTTGGAGCAGTCCTCCTCATTTTTAAAGGATTCGTAGGCCATTTTGGCGCCTATAAAGCCCAATAGCGCGAAGGCAATCCAATGGTCAAATTTAGTTATGTATTTTTCAAAGTTTTTACCAAGCAGCCAACCAATCAATGGCATTAATGCCTGAAAACCGCCAAAGAAAACGGCTATCAGCGTTGTCTGCTTAACATTAATTGCCTTCATTTTAAGTCCTTTGCAAATTGCGACTGCAAAGGCATCCATCGAAAGACCAACGGCTATCAAAAACAATTCCCAAAATTGCATAAAATTCACCTTGCAAAATTTTTAACGGTTAATTTCCCATTCTTTTAGTGCTTTGAGCTCATTGAAAATTTTGACATAGCTTTCATGACGACTTTTTTCAATTTTACCACAATTCACCGCATTAATAACTGCACAGCCATTTTCACAAATATGGTTGCAGTCTAAAAACCGACATCCATTGACAAACGAAGAGAATTCTCTAAAGGTTGACGCCAAATTATTCTTATAATCAATAGAAGCGACATTGCTTTCAAGCGCAGCAAAACCCGGTGTGTCGGCTATATATCCATTATTAGCATGACAAAACAGCTCGGTATGACGGGTTGTATGCTTACCTCTGCCGAGTTTAAGACTAACATCACCCGTTTTTAAACAAAGCTCGGGAAACAACGCATTTAAAATGCTGGATTTTCCGACGCCGGAATTACCCGCAAGGCCAACAACACAATCTTTAAGCTCGGTTAAAATCGCATCCATATTAAGACCTGTAACAGCCGAAACAACATAGGTTTTAAATCCCGCATTTTTATATAGCTTTTCAAAAAAATCGAAACTACCCATATCCGATTTATTAAATATAATAATCGGTTCGATGTTATTATATTCGGCTATGGAAATCAATCTATCTATAAGCAAAGTATCCGGCGAAGGAGTAGAATATGAGGAAACGATAAAAAGCTTATCAATATTAGCAATCGCCGGTCTTGAAAGCTGATTTTTTCGCTCAAAAACAGCATCGATTACGCCCTTGTTGTCATTCGCGGCAGTAAACTCAACCCTATCACCGACCAGAGGGGAAATTCCCTTGTTACGAAAACTTCCCCTTGCTTTACATTCATAAACAGTATTCCCTGTGCTAACATAATAAAAACCGGATATCGCCTTAACGATAATACCTATCATATTAGTCTTCGTTGTCTTGGGACTCAACTGCTTCGGAGCTTTCAGTATCCTTCTCTACCGAAGAGTTTGGATTTGAAGCCTCGACCTCTGCCTTTGGATAATTATAAGTCTCTATTGGCAAATATGTGCCTTTAGAGGTATCAACGCTAATTTTAATTAGGTTATCATAATTATTATCATTGCAAAGCTTAACAACAATATTGAGCGTGGGCTCGGTTGAGGTTAAGCCCTTGAAGGTATAAGACATTACACTTGTAAGGTCGAGCTTTTCGCTTTCCTTAAGAAGCTTGCCGTCCACCCAAAGCGAAAGAGTGCTTGAGGAATTAACATAATCGTCGGGTATATCAGTAATTGTTAAATCAAACTCATAATTAACAATGCCCGAGCTCACATAAATCTTAACGGTTGTTCCCTCTTCCACCTGCGCGGTATCATTGGCGTTAGGCTCTTGGAAAACAACATATCCCTTTTCGTAGAACTTTTCATCCGAGGTTAAGTCTCTCGTTTCGGTTTCAACGACCAAACCTGCTTTTTCTATATCAGACTTTGCCTTTTCTTCGGTTAGTCCGACAACATTCGGAACATCCACCATTTTTATGGACTCACCTGTGCTGACATAGAGAGTGATTTCGGCGCCTTCGGCAACAACGGTGGTTCTGGCAGGCTCGGTCTTAATTACAAGGCCTTCCTCAACCTCATCGTCCGAAGCCTCTTTAATGACCGTCTTAAAGCCCTTGGATTTTAGCTCGGAAACGGCATAAACTTCAGTTTTTCCGTAAACATCGGGGACCTTAATCGTTGTCTGTCCCATACTTACATAAAGGGTTAAATTTGCACCCTTTTTAGCGCTCTTACCGGGATTTTGCGATTGCTCACAAACCTTACCGATTTCGTATTCATCACTTTCAACATAATCCCATTCAATGTTAAACAGCTCGTAATTTTCGTCTTCTTTTACCTCATCAATCGTCTTACCGATATAATTCGGATAAGCGATTTCCTCACCCGTGCTTTTAAACAGACGAGGAACGAAAATTATAGCAAGAACAATAATTGCCACAACCAAGGCTGAAGCAATACCTATAAGAATAGGTATCATATTATTCTTTTCATTAGTGGTTTCTTCTTCCTCAACAATTTCCTCAACCGCTGAAGCCGGTGTTGAAGAAATAAGTGTATCAACAAAGCGTGTCGGAGAATTATCAACGAAATAACTATAATCAAAAGTTGCTGCAGGGTCCTTCTTAATAGCTTCAAGGTCGCAAAGCATTTCAGCGGCAGACTGATAGCGTCTTTCAAATGTCTTCTGCATAGCATGCATAGTTATCTGCTCAAGGCCAAGAGGAATTGATGGGTTTACTTCACTCGGAAGCTGCGGGTCACGCTGCAGCTGCATAATTGCAACCGAAACTGCACTTTCTGCTTCAAACGGCAACTGACCGGTGAGCATTTCATAAAGCATAACGCCAACAGAATAAATATCTGCTTTTTCATCGGTTTTTTCACCGCGCGCCTGCTCGGGACTAATATAATGAACAGAACCAATTGCTTTATCGGTTATTGTTCTTTGCTCATTTCGTGCAAATCTTGCAATACCAAAATCCGCAACCTTAATGGTTCCGTCAGGTAAAACCATAATGTTTTGCGGCTTAACATCGCGATGAACGATACCCTTATCGTGAGCGTGCTGAAGGCCCTTTAAAATCTGAATGGTAAAGTAAACAGCATCCTTCCATCTAAGGCTGCCTTGACGCTCAATAAATTCTTTTAATGTGATACCATCAATATATTCCATTACAATATACTGAATCAAATCTCCGAAGCTTACATCAAACACCTTTACTATATTGGGGTGAGAAAGAACGGCAATTGCCTTTGATTCATTCTTAAAGCGACGAATAAATTCCTCGTTAGAAACGAATTCATCCTTTAAAATTTTAATGGCAACGATGCGGTCTTCAACATTATCATATGCCTTGTAAACAACAGCCATACCGCCTACGCCGATTATCTCTCTGATTTCATAACGCCCATCAAGACGCTTACCAACATATTTATCCATAAAAAAGTTCCTTTCTGTTAATGCGATACCAAAACTACGGTAATATTATCTTCGCCACCTGCGGCAAGAGCAGAATTAATTAAACATTCGGTAACATTTGAAGCATCATTCTTTTTAAAGATTTTCAAAATATTGTTTGAATCAACAAAATTGCTAAGTCCATCGGTGCAAAGCATTATAAAATCATTATCGCCGATTGACAAAACATCGCAATCAGGTATTACATTTTCTTCAACACCCAAAGCTCTCGTTATAACATTTTTCTTTGGATGAGCCTTTGCTTCTTTTAAGGACAATTTTCCGCTTTCAATCAGCGACTGAACTACCGAGTGGTCACGGGTTAATTGCCTTATTTCCTTATTAATCAAATACGCTCTGCTATCGCCGACATGGCAGATAACAACCGAATCGTTTTTAACGAAAGCAGCGACAACGGTTGTGCCCATACCGCTTAAAGAAATGTCCTTCTCAGCCATATCGTAAATGTCGATATTTGCAGAAAGGATTGCATTTCTAAGCAGCTCCGCTATTGAATTATTACTCATCGAGGGATTATAAGAATTTGAAAAGTATTCGGAAATAATTTTTACCGCAGTATTGCTTGCAATCTCGCCCGCATTTGCTCCGCCCATTCCATCACACACGACGGCCAAAGCATTACCGTCGGAAAAGGTTTTGGCAAAATATGCATCTTGATTGCTTTTCCTTATTTTTCCGATATCGGTTACACTATATACTTGCAATTTCTATCTCCTCCTTTGTTTTTCGCTTTAACTGACCGCATGAAGCGCTTATATCAGCGCCCAAGGTTCTTCTGACCGTAGTATTTAAGCCAAACGACTCAAGCGCTTCCTTGAATCGTATTATAGCATATTTATCAGGTTTTTTAAAGTCATTTTCCTTAACAGGATTTGCAGGTATTAAATTTATATGACTCATAATACCCTTTAAAAGTATTGACAGCTCCTTGGCACATTCAAAAGTATCATTTACGCCCTCAATTAAGGCATATTCAAACGAGATGCGCCTTTTGGTTATTGCTTGATATTCTCGGCAGGCATCTATGAGAGAACTAACATTCCACTTATTATTCACGGGCATTATTGAAGAACGGATTTTATCGTTCGGAGCATGAAGAGAAACCGAAAGAGTTATAGGTAAATTGATTTGGGCAAGCTTTTTGATTCCGCTTACAACTCCCGAGGTGGACAGTGAAATATGCCTAAGACCGATATTCAGGCCGTCATTATGACTTACAAGCTCCAAAAACCGTTTTGAATTTTCAAAATTATCAAGCGGCTCTCCCATTCCCATCATAACGACATTAGAGATGCGGATATTATTATCCTTTTGAGCGGTAATGATTTGCGCGAGCATTTCAGAGGCGGTAAGGCTTCTTGTTAAGCCAAACAAGCCTGAGGCGCAAAATTTGCAGCCCATACGGCAACCCACCTGTGTTGATATGCAGATTGAATAGCCATGCTCATATTTCATAAGCACCGATTCGATAATTTCACCATCAAACAGCTCAAAAACATATTTTATTGTTTCATCCAGCTTTGATTCGTAGCGTTTATAAATCCGCGCGAAAGCCAAATAAGAGATTTCATCAAGCTTTTGGCGAAGATTTATCGGAATATTTGTCATTTCATCAAAGCTACCCGTTCCCGATTGTAACCATTTAAACACTTGCGAGGCTCTGAACTGCGGCTCGCCTAAGCCAACAAGCAGCTCTTTAAGCTCGGCGGTGTTCATTGATTTAATATCAATTTTTTCGGTAATATGTATCACCTGCTTTTTGTAATGACGGCGCAATAAAAGCCGTCAGTATTATCTAAATGCGGCATAAAGGTGTGTTCAAACTTTAGCTCAAATTCGGCGTGTTCATTTAGAAATCTCTGAACAACCAGCTCGTTTTCAGCCTTTCTTAATGTGCAAGTAGAATAGACGATTTTGCCTACATCGGCTAAATATTTTGAAGCATTGTTCAAAATTGAATATTGAATTTCACTTAAATTTTCAAAATCGTTTTCGGTTTTGTATTTAATTTCGGGCTTTCTGCCTATAACACCGAGCCCCGAGCAAACAACATCACACAAAACAATATCAAATTTACCTAAATCTGCATTATAGATGGTGGCATCTTGTTTTATAGGCTTAATATTTGCAAGTCCTAATCTCTTTGCGCCCGAACGAATGAGTGAAACTCTGCTATCATAAATATCACATGCAATAATTTCGCCTGTATTATTAATGTTTTCTGCGGTCGTGAAGGCTTTTCCGCCGGGGGCGGAACACATATCAAGTATCCTATCGCCGTTTTTTGCCTCAAGCTTATCTGCAACCGTTTGAGAAGCAATATCCTGAACATGAAAATAGCCGTTTGAAAATAGCTTGCAGTCATTAAAATTAATATTGCCCTCAATGCACAATGAATCGGGATAGCTTGAGATTGCCGTATTAATCCCCTCGGCTTTAAGCATCTCTTGGAGCTCTGTAACGGTGGTTTTCGTCTTATTAACTCGTATAAAAACCTTGGGTGCTTTTAGAGAATGTTCTAAAAACTCAAGGGTATTTTCAAGTCCGTAATCCGCGATAAAGCTTTCGATAATCCAAGCAGGACAGGAATATTTCACCGACAAAGAAGGAATCGAATTATCCTCTGGCAAGCTTATTTTACTACGCGAAACATTTCTTAAAACTGCATTAACAAACGAAGCATTAAACTTTTCCTTGGAAAACTTAACGATATTAACAGACTCATTTATTGCAGCACTAACGGGGATTTTATCCATATAAAGCATTTGAAAAATTGCAATACGCAGTGCTTCTAAGGTTAACGGCTTAAGCTTATTAATCGATGTCTTAATAAATTGCGATAAAATATAATCAATCGTGATTTTCCTATCAAGGACACCGTAAACAATAGCAGTAAATAGGGCCCTATCGACCGATGAAAGCTCATTATTTGAAAAATATTTATTTAAGGTTAAATTTGAATAGCTTCCCTTTTTATTTATATCAACAAGGGCTACGCAGGAAAGCTGACGAGCATTTGACATATTATTCAACAACCGTTCCAATAGGTATTTTGTGACCGCAAAGCATTTGGGAAGCCGACATAGGCTTACTGCCTTCGGGCTGTATTTCCAGTAGCTCAACGGCTGTATTTTCACCGCAAGATACAACAAGGCGGCCATCATTTTCAATTACCCTGCCAAAAGCATCGGATTTTGCATTATAAGGCGCTGCTTTTATAACCTTGATTCGTTTGCCCTGCATTAAGAAAAACGCACAGGGCCAAGAATAAAAGCCTCTTACAAGATTGCAAATTTCCGCCGCAGATTTAGAAAAGTCAATATGTGCCATTTCTTTTTTAATTATAGGCGCATAGGTAGCTTCAGCGTTATTTTGCTTTATAGGAGTGATGGTTGCGTTTTGGACACCATCAAGCGTTTTGAGCATAAGCTCAGCTGAAATAATTGACAGTCTATCAAAAAGCTCCTCGGCGGTTTCATTTTCACCAATATCGGTTTTTGCGACCTGCAAAATGTCACCGGTATCCATTCCCTCATCCATAAGCATTGTTGTAACGCCTGTAACCTTATCGCCGCAAACAATAGACCATTGAATTGGAGATGCACCGCGATGGCGAGGCAGTAAGGACGCATGCCCATTAATACAGCCAAAGCGTGGGAGCTTTAGAATATCGGCGGGTAAAATCTTTCCGTATGCCACAACAACGATAACATCGGGATTAATCTGCTTTAAAATTTCAAGCGCCTCTCCGTTTTTTAATGAAGCAGGCTGAAAAATGGGAATACCGTGCTCGAGAGCAAAAGTCTTTGTTGGAGGCGGTGTTAAAATCTGTTTTCTGCCAACCGGCTTATCGGGTTGAGCGAAAACGGCGCAAAGCTCGTGTTCACTATTAAACAATGCTTCAAGGGTTTTAACCGAATAGTCCGGTGTGCCCATAAAAACTATACGCATAAAGAAATCTCCTTATACTCTGTCAATATACAAAACACCGTCAAGATGGTCAATTTCGTGGCAAAGAGCGCGTGCTTTTAGCCCGCTTCCCGACACTACAATATTCTCACCAAAACGGTTCTGCGCTCTAACGGTTACATTCATCGGGCGGGTAACCTCTTTAAACTTATTGGGAATAGACAAACAGCCCTCATTCCCCTTTTGCTCGCCCGAGCTTTCAACGATAACGGGATTAATAAGCTCAATTACTCCCTCGCCGACATCAACAATGCAAAACCTTCTTAAAATACCTACCTGCGGCGCGGCAAGGCCTACGCCTTCAGCCGCAGCCATTGTTTCTGCCATATCATCGAGTATTTGATGGAGCTTATCATCAAACTGCAATTGTGTTCTGCAAACCTTGCGCAAAATATCATCGCCAAGCTTTACAATGTTTCTTTTTGCCATTATATCACCTTAAATTAATGCTTCGGGATTAATGTCAATCCCTATATAAGTATCCCTTTTTCTCTTGATTTCAGTAGCTTTTTGAAGCATTTCCCGAAATCTCTGATTATTTTTGCACTTGATAATCATTCTAAACCTATATTTACCATTGACTCTGGGAACTGTAGCCGCACACGGACCCAAAATAATAGTTTTAACATCAGAATAATCACAAGCTACTAATGTTTTAATATTGTTGAATATTTGGTTAATTGAATCGTTCGCTAAATTTCTATCGACCGATTGCGCCACGACGAGAGCAATATCACAAAAAGGCGGATAGGTCATCAGCTTACGATTTAAAATTTCTTCTTGATAAAATGCATCATAATCCTGCGACTTAGCAAGAGTGATAACATTGTTTTGAACATCTGTGGTTTGTATTACCGCAATACCCTTATCGTCTGCCCTGCCTGCTCTGCCGACAACTTGAGTGAGAAGCGAAAAGGTGCGCTCAAAGCCTCGATAATCATCACTATAAAGTGCCCTATCTGCACCAATGACACCAACCACGGTTACGCGGGGGAAATCAAGCCCTTTTGCGACCATCTGAGTTCCTATCATAATATCATATTCACCGCGCGAAAAAGCGCCTAGATTTTCAGAATATGAGTCCCTAGTTAGAGTGCTATCAGCGTCAAGCCGCAAAATTTTGGCATTTGGGAAAAGCAGATTCAGTTCTTCCTCAAGCCTTTGAGTGCCTGCTCCCGTGAAGCTTAAAAACTCGCTATCGCAATCGGGACAGCTTGACGGTAACGGAATGGATTTTCCGCAGTAGTGGCACATCATACGCTTATTGGCCGAATGATAGGTTAAGGAAACGCTGCAACTATCGCAGGACGCTACCCAACCACATTCACGACACGAAACATAGGTATTATGGCCTCTACGGTTTAGAAGAATAATTGCCTGCTTACCTCGAGAAAGCTCACTTTCAATTTTATTGGCAAGCGCACGACTAATATTTGAAGAATTGCCATCATTGAGCTCTTTATGCATATCAACGACCATAACCTCTGGCAAATCAGCCGCACCAAAGCGGTGGGCAAGCTTATATAGCTTTATTTTCCCGCTAAGCGCCGCACTATAGCTCTCCATCGAGGGAGTTGCGCTTGCAAGGCATAAAAGGCCTTTATGATATGCCGAACGAAATCTCGCAAGGTCGCGAGCGTTAAAACGGGGTGATTTTTCGGATTTATAGGTATGCTCCTGCTCTTCATCAATAATTATTAAGCCCAAATCCTTAAACGGTGCAAAAACAGCGCTTCTTGTTCCGATAGCAATAAGTGCTTTGCCCGACTTAACGCGATTATATTCATCCATACGCTGACCAATTGACATTGCACTATGAAATACCGCAATTTTATCGCCGTATCTATCGCTGAAAATGCGAATCATTTGAGGAGTCAAAGCGATTTCAGGCACCATAATTATAACGCCGCGCCCCGAAGCAGAAACCTCGTCCGTAAGCTTTAGAAAAACTTGAGTTTTACCGCTACCTGTAACACTGAACAACAAAGCGGTTTCGCCCTTATCCGAAAAGGCTTGCTCTTTTAGACCTAAAAAGGCCTCGTTTTGCTCATCAGTTAAATTTATTGGTGTTTTATCAGGAGCTTTAGAGGCACGGAAGGGCAGCCTAAACTCCTGCTTTTGATAAAATTGAGCCGCACCCTTTAAAACGAGTGAGTTAATTACTCCTATAGAAGCACCGCTAAAATACTGAAGTTCTCTAACGCTCACACTACCAACATCGCAAAGAAGCTCATAAACCTCTTTTTGACGGGCGGTAAGCTTGGCGGCATCTAAAGAAAATTCGTCACAAACACGAATGTATTTTCGAGTTAAATCGCCTGCGACTCTCTTGGGAACACAATTTTTAAAGCAGATATTTCTTTCAAACAAGGAGCGAAGCGCTGCATCATCAACACTTAAATCGGCAATCAGTTTAGCCGAGTCGGTTTCGCCGTTACGGCACAGATATTCATAAATGTTCTTTTCATCATCGTTCAGTGCTTCAATATCCGAAAATTCCGTGTTTACAGAAAGGTATTCGGTAATTTTATAGTTGAGGCCCGTAGGCAATACTGCATGAATGGCATCATAATAACTGCAAAAAATGTGAGAATGCATCCACTCGCACATTTTAAGCATTTCATCACTAAGTATCGGTTCTTTATCGAGAACAGAGAGCACTTCTTTAAGCGCCAAATCACCGTTATCCTCATAAACGCTTAAAATCATTCCCTGCTTTTTAATGTTAGCTTTTCCAAAGGGAATGATAACCCTCATACCTGCCCTTACAAAACCAACAAGTGATTTTGGAAGAGCATAGCTATACTTTTTATCAAAAGAACCGATGGCGCCATCTATAACAATTTCTGCAACGGTGCGCCTCATACTAAAACCTCCGAATAATTATAAAAGCTCCTTATTGCTTGCAAGCTTATTTATAGCAATGCTAACGGGCTTTTCAATTAAAATTTCGCCCTTTTCCTCTGCTTCGCTCGAAATCTTACGGGCACAGTTTGAAATATCGGTTACCAAGCGATAACGATTTTCATAGTTTTCGATTAACTTTCCAATAGCCGGGTTTAACATAATTACATAACCTCACAATTATTTATTTAAAATTTTATTAATTAAATTCAAATTCCTATCTGTTCTTAAAACATCAATTTTTATAATTGCTGCGACATCCTCCGCCGCTTCCGAGAGCACATCGTTGATTACGATAAAATCATACTCATTTGCGCGAGCAATTTCATCAAGAGCCGCTTCAATGCGTCTACTTACAACCTCTTGGCTTTCGGTGCCTCTACCACTCAGACGGAGCTTTAAAACATCAAGAGAAGGTGGCATTATGAAAATGCTTACCGCTTCGGGCATCTTCTCGCGAATTTGCTTAGCACCGTTAACATCGACCTCAACAATTATATCTCTGCCTTCATCAATTGCCTTCAAAACGGGTGCCTTTGGTGTGCCGTAATAATTACCTAAAAAGCAATTGTGTTCTAAAAGCTCATCGTTTTCAAGCATATTTTCAAACTTTTCGCGTGATATAAAGTTATATTTTTCACCCTCAACCTCGCCTGCTCGCATATCTCTTGTTATAGAAGAAATAGAAAAGGCAATATCTGGAATAAGCTTGAAAACCTCACTTAAAACGGTATCCTTACCAGAGCCTGACGGACCGGAAATTATAAACAGTCTTCCCTTACTCATCCTCTTCCTCCTCAACAATCGCATTCTCATCATAAACACGGTTTGCAACGGTTTCGGATTGGAGATAAGTTAAAATGATATGGTCGCTATCGGTTATTATAACCGCGCGGGTTCTTCTGCCGTGAGTAGCATCAATTAAGGTTCCGCGTTCCTTCGCATCTTGAATAATACGCTTAATCGGTGCTGATTCAGGACTTACAATAGCAATCATTCGGTTGGCAGAAACCATATTACCGAAGCCAATGTTAATTAGCCGCATTTTTATTCCTCCGTTTTATTACTCGATATTTTGAACTTGTTCTCTGATTTTTTCGATTTCAGATTTAATATCAACAACAGTATGCGCGATATCAATATCCTGCGCTTTAGAGCCGATTGTATTGGTTTCGCGGTTCATTTCCTGAACTATAAAATCAAGCTTTCTGCCAATAGCTCCGCCATTTGAAAGCAAGGAAAGCAGAGAATCAATATGGCTTCTTAAGCGAACGGTTTCCTCTGCAACGGCAACCTTATCGGCAAAAATTGCAGTTTCGGTCAAGAGTCTTTGCTCATCGATTTGTGCATCGGATAAAAGCTCTTTGATTTTTTGCTCAATTCTTTCGCGGTATTCTTTTACCGTTTCAGGAGAGCGTTCCTCTATAAATTCAACCTGCTTTAGAATATAATCCGCGCGAGATTTTATATCAGCAACCAATCTTTCGCCCTCAACGGCGCGCATGGCAACGAAGTTTTCTACTGCCTGCTCGGCCGTTTTTAACACAAGAGCCAAAATTAGCTCTTCATCAATGTCCTTTTTCTTTACAGAAAACAAATCTTGATTTCCAACCAAAGAGGAAGCCTTAATATCATTTTTGAGCTTATATTGCTTTGATAGCTTATTAAGCGCCTTTATATATGCATCGGCATAAGTTTTATTCAACTCAAGTTCGATTGAATTGCCCGATAAATCATTGATAAGCACCGATAACTCAACCTTACCGCGAGCGATTTTTTGTTGACAAAAGCTCTTTAATTTATCATCTAAAAACTGATACGCTCTCGGCAGTCTTGAAGAAAACTCAAAATAGCGGTGATTAACCGATTTAATTTCAACCGTGATTTCAAAATCGCTTTCTAAAAGCTTGGCTCTGCCAAAGCCTGTCATACTGGTAACCATATAGCGTTTCTCCTAACGATACTATCCCATAATAATTCATTAAATTATATCAAAAAAACACCAATTTGTCAATATAAGTGATATTTATATATTATCTATAAATATTTTTCGATAAAATCTCGCTTTCTCGTTTTGGAATATAAAAAGAAAAACCACCGAATTATAAAATTCAGTGGTTTTAGCTGGAGCGGGTGATGGGAATCGAACCCACACGACCAGCTTGGAAGGCTGGGATTCTAGCCATTGAACTACACCCGCGTTTGCAACAATAGATATATTACCATAAACTTTTGTTGCAGTCAAGCGTTTTTTAAAGTAATTTTGAACAAAAAACAAGCAAGGCGTTTCTGCGGCCATTTTTAAATTAATAAACTATTTTGCCAAAATTTTGATTGTTCCGTTTTGGGTTGATACAGAAATCTTTGTTACTGCGTCGCCATTTATAACAATATCGACAATTTTGTTTTCAATTTCTCTGCGGATTATATTTCTAAGCTCGCGAGCGCCCGTTTTTGTGCCCTCGCATTTTGATGCAATATACGCATATACATCGGGTTTAAAGGTAATATCGATATTTCGCTCTATAAGAGCATCTTGAAGCTCAAAAAGCAGGATTTCGGCGATTTTTTCAAGGGATTTGCTATCAAGCGGTGCGAAAACGACAACCTCGTCCACACGAGCCAAAAATTCGGGGCGCAAAAACTCACTGAGCGCTTTGAGCGCTTTTTCCTTTGAGGCCTCGGCAACCGTTTTGGCAAAGCCCAAAAGATTTTCATTTTTTTCGCTACCCGCATTGGAGGTCATAACAATTATCGTGTTTTCAAAATTAACAGTTCTGCCCTGTGCATCGGTTACCCTACCCTCATCGAGAATTTGAAGTAAAACATTCAAAACATCGGGATGGGCTTTTTCAATTTCATCAAGCAAAATAACGCTATAGGGCTTTCTACGCACCTTTTCGGTGAGTTGTCCTGCTTCGTCATAGCCAACATATCCGGGGGGCGCACCAATAAGTCTGGAAACGGCGTGCTTTTCCATAAATTCCGACATATCAAGACGAATTAATGTTTCGGGAGTGCTGAAAAGCTGTTCCGAAAGCGCCTTTACAAGCTCAGTTTTACCAACACCTGTTGGACCTACAAAGATGAAAGAGGCCGGTCTATGAAGAGAATTCGTGTGAACTCTCGAACGTTTTACGGCATCGGCAACCAAGCGAGTAGCATCTGCCTGTCCTATAATGCGCTCGTTAAGCTTTGCTTCAAGACTCGATAGTCTTGCAAGCTCACTTTCTTCAACCTTGGATGCGGGGATACCTGTCCAAAGCTCGATAACCTTAGCAAGCTGTTTTTCGGTAACTAAATTATCTGAAGCCGGCTCATATAGGCCGCCCGCAATTGCCTTATATTTCTCAATATCAGCCTTTAGCAACGCCTGCTTCTCATAATCGGGATTCTCGACCTGCGCGGTCAACTCCTCGAGCTTTTTAGAGCAATCGGCAATCTTTTTATTGGCAACATAAAGCTCATCAATCGCGCGGTTTTCAAGGCTTGTGCAGGCACATGCCTCATCAAGCAAATCTATAGCCTTATCGGGCAAGAATCTATCAGTAACATAGCGCTCGGAAAGAACAACAGCCTTGCGAACAATCTCATCAGGTATTCTAACACCGTGGAAGCCTTCGTAGTAGCCTTTAACGCCGAGCAGAACATCGACCGCCTCTAAAATTGAGGGCTCCTCAACGGTTATTGGCTGAAAACGGCGCTCGAGAGCCGCATCTTTTTCGATATACTTTCTATATTCTTTAAAGGTGGTAGCACCGATAACCTGAATTTCACCTCTTGAAAGAGCAGGCTTTAATATATTGGCGGCGTTCATAGAGCCTTCGGCGGAATCACCCGCGCCAACAAGGTTATGGATTTCATCGATAAAGAGAATAACATTTCCCGCTTCCTTGATTTCCTCAATCAAGCCTTTAACACGGCTTTCAAACTGCCCTCTAAACTGTGTCCCCGCAACGAGTCCCGTCAAATCAAGCAGATGAATTTCTTTATCCAGCAAGCGAGCAGGCGCGGTGCCATCGGCTATTTTCAGCGCCAAGCCCTCGGCAATAGCGGTTTTACCAACACCCGGCTCACCAATCAGGCAGGGATTGTTTTTTGAGCGGCGTGAAAGGATTTGAATTGTTCGATAAAGCTCCTTATCTCTGCCTATAATTGCATCAAGCTTACCTTCTTTTGCACGAGCGGTTAAATTGGTGCAATACTGTTCGAGAAAGCGGCGGCGCTTTTTCTTCGCCTTTTCGGCCTTATCACCCTTTGAATCGTTGGATTTTTCATCACTCTTTCCGCCGCCGAACATATTTTTTAAAAACGGAATGGCGGGTGCGGTGCCTAAATCAAAGGTTTCATCGTTAAGCGCCGAATCATCAAAATCGTCGCTCATCATCTCTAAAAACTGACTGCTCATTTGCTCAATATCTTCATCGCTGATATTCATACTTTTAAGCATATCATCGACAGGCTTAATACCAAGCTCCTTTGCACAAACGAGGCAAAGGCCCTCGGGCTCAGCAGAGGGATTCATCGGATTGGACATAAAAACAACGGCAGGTCGTTTTTTACATTTGGAACAAAGTTTCATTTTTTATCTCCTTGGAAACTAAAAGAAAATTATTAAATTATTGAAAAAACATTTGCGAGTGTTTTAAATAATACCGATGATTCAATAGCATCGCGGGTGAAAATCAAAAATCCGTTTTCGGTAAAAGAAATAATGGTTGATATTACCATACATAAAACAACTGCAAAAACAACGCCCTTAACCAAGCCGACAACACCGCCGAGCGTGCGATTGAGCTTACCTACTATACTGATTGAGAAAAGTTTATTTACAAGCTTTGCAAGTATTTTAACCACAAACAGCAAAACAATCAACAAAACTGTTGTATAAACCATAGAAATAATTTTTGAAGCGGTAGGCTTCAGGACATTTTGAGAAAGATTAATTACTATTTCGGAGGCGTTATTTGAAGCACTATCTGTAAGATTTTGCTTGATATCTTCCTTTTTAAGACCTAAGGAATCGGCGTTATTGGTGATGAAATCAGGCATAGCCTCCCAAACCGCTTCGGTAGAATTTCCTACACCGTCAACAGCGGCGTCTTGAAAGGAAGAAATGAGCGGCGGCTCGATAAACTTATCATATGTAGCATTAGCGAGCGGGGTGCTTACATTGAACGCTATTACAAAAGCGGCAATAAATCCAACAACCTCAATCAGCGTTCTAACAAAGCCATGCTTTGCAGAAATCAGGATGGTTAGTGCAATGATTGCCAAAACTATTAAATCAAGAACTATACCCAATGTCATAATTATTCTCCTTTTTTAATCTCGATTTTAAAAATATTATTATCGCTTAAAAGAGCGATTGTATGAGAGCCTATTACCGAAATGCGCACACAGCCGTATTCACAGGTATCCTCCCGAGTGACATTACCGGACTTATCGAAAATTCTTGCAGAAGTATCGCTTACACAGTAAACATATCCACTCGAATATGCGATATCATTAATTTGAGAATTTATTTTGAATTCAGAAATTTTCCTACCGTTCTTAGATAAGACCAAAATCAAATTATCACTTTTATCATTAGAACGATTATATACCAAAAGCAAGTTGCCGGCGTTGCGTCTAACCATTGATAGCTGACCGCTTGCCTCAAAATCCTTTGTTGAATAGTTTGACCATTTTACGAATTTACATCCGTTATCGGTAACAACCGAAAGGCTATGCCCCATATCAAGCAAGGATAAGGTTGGAGTGTTGCCCAAATCAACGGTATAAAGCGGGTCAGCAGAATTGAAATTTAATATTTTTACCTTTGAAACAAAGTCCCCCGCCGAAGCATTAAGCGTTGAAACGGCTATTTTTTTACCGTTTGAAGCAATGACAGCGCTTCCGATAATATCCTTTGCCGAATTCCATTCGTAAACCAACTTTGAATTTTTATTATAGACCGAAACCTGAGAGGCATAGTCATCGGATTTTGTAACAAGAGCATAACTGCCGTTGCGAGAAATAGAGGCGTTTATAATCGAATTTTCGGTTTTTTTAGTATCAATAAGTCCCGAAAGGTTGAAAATATGCGCCGTATCTCCTCCCTGCTCAAAAACGAGAGCACGCGTGGCAGAAGTGGTTAATACAGGTGCGGCAAAGCCGTGCTGAAAGCTAAAAATATTTTTACCCGAATTGGAATAAGCGGTGATATCGGTATCAGTAAGCACATAATAATATCCGCTTTTTGCATGCAAATTTAAAACCGAGGTGCCAACTATATTTAAAGGAAATTCCCCAGAGCCAATTGATGCAAAGGTGTTCACAACATTTTCAACCAAGCCCACAGGCAGAGCAAAGGAAAGTATCAAAAGTATAGCAGAAATCACCGCAATAAAGGCACAGCTTATCTTTATTCTTTGCTTGGTAAAAAACTTTTTACCCTTAATCACCCTAACGCTTTCGTCCTGTGTTATATCGCGTTTAGTGGTTTTTGAAGGGCTCATCCTAATTTCATTAGTTTTATTTGGCTTTTTGCCTTTTCCTCTTGGGGCGCTATGTGTTTTTTTTCTTTTATAATCAGGCATTATTTACCTCCGATAAATCAATAAAAAACCTCATCAAGTATAAGACCGTGCGGCGCGAGGGTATCCCCTGCTAAAGAGCGGTCACAAGAAGCAAATACATCATCTGCAACCGTGAATTTGAGCTTTTTATAGCCAACAAAGAGTGCCGTTCCTGCGAGAATCCGCACCATATTATATAAAAATCCATCGGCCTCTATGACAAAATATAGCTCATTTCGTTTTTTGAAAACCGAACATTTTTTTACAGTTCTAACAGTATCCTCAACCGTTCTGCCCGACGAAGCAAAGCCTGCGAAATCGTGTTTTCCCACAATGCGCTTGCAAAATTTATTCATAAGCCGAATGTTTGGGGCTTTTTGCAAGAACAATGAATAGCGAGATAAAAACGGATTTTCTTTACCAAGATACATACGGTATATATATCGTTTACCCTTGGCGTTATAGCGAGCGTGAAAATCATTTTTTTGACAACTACAGGCTATAACTCTTATATCGCTCGGTAACAAGGAATTAAGACCAAACAAAAAGGCATTTTCGGGGAATTTTTCCTCACAATCAAGGTGAAAACAAAATTCGTTTGCGTGAACACCTGCGTCGGTGCGACTGCAGCCTGCTACTCTTACCTTTGCACCCATAAGCTTTTCAAGAGCATTTTCGACCGTTTCTTGCACGGTAACGGCGTTGGGTTGTAACTGCCAGCCATGATAATCGGTGCCGTCATATGAAATTTTTATGAGCATTCTTTTCATAATTATAAAACCTTTACAGCAAAATGTTGAGAGAAATAACTCCGAGCAGTAGCAAAATGCAGGCCGCGAGAGCATATAAATCAAGAGCACTATACCGAAGCTGTTTCATTCTTATTCTTCCCTCGCCGCCGTTATAGCAACGACATTCCATAGCCTCTGCAAGCTCATAAGCACGACGAACCGAGGATATAAGCAAGGGTATTAATATCGGAATAAGCGCCTTGATGCGCTCGAGCAGCTTACCGTTTTCAAGGTCGGCGCCGCGAGCTTTTTGCGCATTCATAATCTTTTCGGTTTCCTCAACAAGCGTTGGGATAAAACGAAGTGCTATCGTCATCATCATAGCAAGGGTATGAACTGCTGATTTTAAACCAATGAATTTTAATGGAGATAATAAATTTTCTATCGCATCGGTGAGGTCGTTAGGTGTAGTGGTATAGGTTAAAACCGAACTAAATAGTATCAACAAGATAATTCTAAATGCCATAAACAGTGCCCTTGCGATACCGCCTGTTGTTATTGTAATTTTCCAAAATTCAACTAAAACGGTTCCGCCCTTACCGTAAATCATATTAATAATCGTTGTGAAAATAACAATCGGTAAAATCGCCTTAATATTTTTTAAGTAGAGCTTTATAGGAACTTTTGAAACAGACAAAACAAACAAAATAAACAAGCCGCAAAGAGCAAGAGAAAATGCATTTTGCGAAACAAATATAAAAACAATTACAGCTATAAGCAGCAAAAGCTTCGTTCGCGGGTCCAGCTTATGAATAAAGGAGCTGCCTTCATAATACTGACCGAAGGTTATATCCTTAAGCATTGGCTTCACCGCCTTTTTTCAAAGAAAGCAATGTATCTACCGCACTTTTTACAGTGAAAACACAAGAGCTTTCGACCAAGCCCTTTTGCTTAAGCTTTTCAAAAACCTGTGTCACCATCGGCACATTTAAACCGATAGCTCGAAGCTCATCTGCACAAGAGAACACTTTATCGGTTTCATCAAACATTGCCACCTTGCCGCCATTCATAACTAAAAGCTTATCGGCTAGCACCGCCATATCCTCCATATTGTGCGAAACAATTAAAACAGTGGCGTTATAGGCATCGCGGTAGTCCTTAATCATTTTAACAACATCTGCCCTGCCCTTTGGGTCAAGACCTGCAACGGGCTCATCAAAAATGATAATTTCAGGGCGCATTGCCATAACGCCGGCTATCGCTACCCTACGCTTTTCTCCGCCCGACAAATCAAAGGGCGATTTATTAAGATAATCCTCTTTAATACCAACGAGCTTGGCAATCTCTTTTATTCTTAAATCGAGCAGTTCGGCATCGAGTCCCATATTTTTAGGGCCAAAGGCGATATCCTCATAAACCGTTTCCTCAAAAAGCTGATATTCGGGGTATTGAAAAACCAAGCCTACACGCGAGCGCACGCGTTTTATCTGCTTTGGATTGGTCCAAATATCCTCGCCATCAAGCAAAACCGTGCCCTTGGTCGCCTTAAGCAGACCATTCAGATGCTGAACCAAGGTGGATTTACCCGAGCCTGTATGACCGATGATTCCAACGATTTCACCCTTATTTATGCTAAAGCTAACATCGCTTATTGCATCCTTTACAAACGGTGTGCTTCCACCGTAGGTATAAGTTAAATCCTTAACTTCTAAAATTGCTGACAACTAAATATCCTCCACATTAATGGACTTTAAAATTTGATTTGCAGTCCCCTCAATAGATATAGCATCGGTTGAAATATCAAAGCCGTTTTTCTTTAGCTCATATAATAGCTCAACCGTTTGCGGAACATCAAGACCAACCGATTTAAGCATATCAATATCGCTTAAAATTACGCGCGGTATGGAATCGGCAACAATTTTGCCATCACTGATAACAATGACTCTATCGGCATTCTCGGCTTCTTCCATAAAATGCGTTATTAAAACAACGGTTATGCCGTTTTCGCGGTTGAGCCGATTAATTATAGAAATAATTTCTTTTCTGCCCTTTGGGTCAAGCATAGCGGTAGACTCATCAAGAACGATACAGTCAGGTCGCATGGCGATAACACCTGCAATAGCTATCCTTTGCTTTTGACCGCCCGAAAGATGATGAGGGGTTGATTTCGCAAACTCGAGCATATCAACGGCGCTTAACGCCTCGTCAACTCGAGAACGGGTTTCGGCAGGCGAAAGCCCCAAGTTTTCAGGGCCGAACGCAACATCCTCCTCAACAATTGAAGCCACCAACTGATTATCAGGGTTTTGAAAAACCATTCCGACCTTACGTTTTATATCAATTTCAGACTTTTCATCCTTAGTATTAATACCATCGACAAAAACATCGCCGCAAACGGGCTTATAAAGACCGTTGAACAGCTTTGCGAGTGTAGACTTACCTGAACCGTTATGGCCTAATATAACGGTAAAGCTACCGCGTTCGATATCAATACTGAAATCCTTAATAACAGCGGTTTTTTGCTCTCCGTCACTATATTCAAATGTCACATTTTTTACTTCAATTATATTATCCATCTATTTAGTCCAAATCGTAGTGCTGCCGCAAGGCAAAACAATATCCTTATTCGTGACCTTTAAGCCAATCTCATCGGTATAAACATTGCCGTTTCCTTTAGGCGCCACATATTTTTTAACAATGAAATCTAAAATCGTAGGTGAAAGCCCGCTTGTATAGGAATTCAAAAAGAAAAACAGCGGTTCATCAGATAAAAGCTTACCCACATCACAAAGCAGTTCGCTTAACTGTTCAGAAAGCTTCCAAACCTCGCCACCCGGGCCTCTGCCATAGGACGGTGGGTCCATAATTATAGCATCATATTTATTTCCACGCCTAATTTCACGCTTGACAAATTTAACGCAATCATCAACAAGCCAACGAACGCTTTTATCCTTAACGCCCGAAGCTGCCGCGTTTTCCTTCGCCCAAGTAACCATACCTTTTGAAGCATCAACATGGGTTACTTTAGCGCCTGATTTTAGACAAGCAACGGTTGCGCCGCCGGTATAAGCGAACAAATTAAGCACCGAAATCTCGCGATTTTCGCTCTCAATGAGTTTTCGCGCCAACGACCAATTAACTGCCTGCTCAGGAAAAAGCCCCGTATGCTTAAAGCTCATAGGCTTTAAGCGGAAGGTTAAATCCTCATAGGAAACATTCCAAACATCAGGAACCTTTTTTAGTATTTCCCAATATCCGCCGCCGCTATTAGAGCGATGGTAAACGGCGTGTGCCTTTTGCCAGCGCTCATCACGCCTTTCGCCGCTCCAAATAATTTGAGGGTCGGGCCTTATTAGGATAATATCGCCCCAGCGTTCAAGTCGCTCCCCGTTATCGGCATCTATAAGCTCATAATCATAAAAGCCTTCAACAGTTCTCATTCATATCCTCTGTTTCTAAAATAAAGTTTGTTGTGAATTATTCTGAATTCCAAGATGCTCATAAGCGGCTGCCGTTGCGCATCTACCGCGCGGAGTGCGTGATAAAAAGCCAATCTGCATTAAATACGGCTCATAAACATCCTCAATAGTTATTGCCTCCTCGCCGACTGCCGCCGAAAGAGTATCAAGACCAACCGGGCCGCCGCCATAGTTAGTGATAATGGCGGTGAGCATTTTTCTATCAAAATCGTCAAGACCTAATTCATCAATCTCAAAGCGCGCAAGTGCGGCACGAGCAACCTCCTCGGTAATAGCACCAGAATATTCGATTTCGGCAATATCACGAACACGCTTAAGCAATCTGTTTGCTATACGCGGTGTTCCTCTTGAACGAGAGGCAATTTCCAAAGCACCGTCATTATCAATAGGTATATTGAGTATACCCGCAGAGCGAGTGACGATTTGCGAAAGCTCTTGAGGAGTATAAAGCTCCAAACGCAGCAGCACACCAAATCTATCGCGCAGCGGTGCAGTTAGCTGACCTGAACGGGTTGTAGCACCAACAAGAGTAAAATGTGGAACATCGAGGCGTATTGAGCGCGCCGAAGGACCTTTACCGAGAATGATATCAAGAGAAAAATCCTCCATAGCAGGATACAAAATCTCCTCGACATTTCTTGAAAGACGATGAATTTCATCAATAAACAAAACATCGCCTTCATTAAGCGAGGTTAAAATAGCAACCAAATCGCCCTGTTTTTCGATAGCGGGGCCCGAGGTTACTCTTAGATTTACGCCCATTTCTCTTGCAATAATGCTCGATAAGGTTGTTTTTCCGAGTCCCGGAGGGCCGTAGAGTAAAACATGGTCTAAGGATTCCTTGCGTTTGAGCGCCGCTTTAATATAAATTGCGAGATTATCCTTTACCTTCTCTTGACCAACATATTCCGCAAGCGTTTTTGGACGCAATGTGATTTCAGTATCGTCTTCACCGCCCGAATATTCCGGAGAAACTATTCTGTTTTCAAAATCTAATTCTTCTTCAATCACGAATTATATCCCCCTTGAAAGCGATTTTAATGCTTGTCTGATTAAATCATCGGTTGAAAGCGTTGTATCAAGTCTTGAAACGGCAAGCGATGCTTCACTTTGCGAATAGCCAAGTGAAACAAGGGCTTCTATAGCTTCCTTTGAGGTGGTGTTTGCGGTGGCATTTCCAACGGCTTTAATATCCGTAGTATCACCCGCCAATGCAACCGAGCCCACCTTATCCTTAAGCTCTAAAATTATTCTTTGCGCAAGCTTCATTCCTACACCTGATGCCGCGGTTAAGGATTTAGCATCACCGCTTGCAATATAAAGCATTATCTTATCAAAGGAAAACGCTTCGAGCATAGCAAGGCCGATTTTTGAGCCAACCCCGCTTACAGAGGTTATTAACTTAAAGGCTTCTAAATCACCTTGAGTAAGAAAACCGAACAGCTCCATGGCATCCTCTCTAACGGATAAATGCGTAAACAGGAAAACATTTTGACCGATATTTCCAATTTTTGAATATGTTGATTGAGTAACAAGGCATTTCATACCAACGCCGCCACACTCGATAACGACATATCCAAAATCCTTAAAAATTAATTTTCCATTAAGAGAAGCAATCATTTTACTTCCTCCTTAAGTAGTTTTCCGTAGCAACTGCCCAAACAATGACCGTGACAAATTGCAAGCGCCAACGCATCTGCGGTATCATCGGGCTTTGGAACAGCCTTGAGTGATAAAAGGCTCTTGACCATTTCCATAACCTGCCGCTTTTCCGCCTTGCCATAGCCTGTAATAGCCTGCTTAACCTGAAGCGGTGTGTATTCAAAAACCTCAACTCCGCACCTACGCGCCGCAAGTATTATAACACCTCGCGCCTGAGCAACATCAATAGCCGTCGTAGTGTTGGTATTGAAATACAGGCGTTCAATTGCCATATAATCGGGGCTGTATTTTTTCAAAAGCGTTGTGATATCATCGTAAATAGAATTCAACCTATCGGGGAAAGCATCGCTTGCGGGGGTGGTAACTGCTCCATAGCTTATTGTCTTAAATTTGCAATTATTACAATCCAAAACGCCATAACCGACAATTGCATAGCCGGGGTCGATGCCTATAATTCTCAAAAATATCACCACGCCACATCAAAAGATTATATTCGATTTATTATAACATAGCACAATTAATTAATCAATAACTTTGTATATAAAATATATAGATACAAAAAAACCCCGAAAACTCGGGGCTTAATTTAATTATCGCTTGACTCGGAAGAATTTTCCTCTTTGTTATCCTTGTTTTCTTGTTCCTCTTTTTCCTTCTCGGCCATAACACTCGGCGAATCGAGCAAAACGCCCTCGTGCTTATCGCAGACCTCGGGAATGTTTTGCTTTGTATACCAGCCGACTGCTCGTGAAGGACAAGTATCTGTGGCGAGTTTTCCTGTTTTGGTGCAATAGAAAAGCTCGGTTGCATAGCTGCTATCGGTGAAGGTGACATTAGATTTTAAGTTCTTATGCGCCTTCGACATAACTGCGCCCCACATTCTAAGCGCGATTCGACTATCAGAAACGGCCTGTTGAGCATCATAACCACACCAGCAGGAAGCAACATAATACGGCGTTCCGCCTACAAACCACAAGTCATTTGCATTATTTGATGTTCCCGTTTTAGCATAGATAGTCGGTCGGCTTATATAATCCTTAACATAACGTCCCGTTCCTTCGCTGCCATAAACAACATTTCTAAGCAGATGATTCATAACGGTTGCGGTATCCTCACTCATAGCAACAACCGGCTCGGTATCACCCGAGAGGATTTCATTACCGTGTTGGTCATAAACCGCATAATAAAATTTAGGCTCGTAATAAAGTCCACCATTGCCGAACGAGGCAAAAGCAGCCGCCGATTCAATCGTTGTTATACCACCGTTCGTTCCGCCCATTCCAAGCGGAGAGAGATTTACATCCTCTTTGGTTAGGGTTGAAACTCCGAGCTTTTGAGTAACAAAATCGAAGCTAACTTGAGGAGTAATTTCGTTGACGATGGCAACAGGAACTGCATTGACAGAGCATTCGAGTGCGCGTTTAACGGTAATATTACCCCAATAGCCTTTATACCAGTTAACCGGAGTCCATCCGTTATAGCTTGTTTTTTTATCGTTAACAATCGACGAATAGGTCAGCATACCACTTTCAATCGCAGGTGCATAGGCAGAAAGCGGTTTCATAGTAGAGCCCGGTTGTCTCACCGCATCGGTAGCACGATTAAATCCGGACAAGCCTAAGTTAACGGTCTTTTCTCCTATACCGCCCGAAAGCGCAACAATATGACCTGTATAATCCATAACGGTCATAGCGCCTTGAAGCTGCTTGCCGTCTTTGCCCTTTAATCCGTATTTCTTTGAATTTGAAAAGGTTTCATCAACTGCCGATTGGATATCGGGATTAATAGATGAGAAAATTTTATAACCGCCGCTATAGAAATTGTTAGCCGCGTGAGCCTCATCATATCCAAATTTCTTGGCAATATCCTTAGTCACTTGAACGATGAGTGCATCAACATAATAGTTATTTACTTCGGTTTCGTTAAGAACCTCGCGCGAAGCCACAAGGTCAAACTCATCATCTAAAGCAGCATCATACTCTTCATCAGTAATATACTTTTGCTTAAGCATCTGATAAAGCACTGTTTCACGCCTATCCTTGTTGTTATCGGGTGCATCATCAGGCGCATAATTAGTCGGGCTTTTTGTAATTGAAGCCAAAGAGGCACATTCAAGCAGCGTAAGCTCGCTCACGCTCTTATCAAAATAATAATTGGCGGCAACCTCAACGCCGTATATGCCGTGTCCCATAGGAATGGTGTTGAGATAACACTCGATAATAGTATCCTTAGCATAACGGCTTTCGAGATAACGAGCTCTCATAATTTCTCTAACCTTACGGCTGGGCTTTCGAGAATTATCACCCGTGAGATTTTTTACAAGCTGTTGGGTTATAGTTGAGCCGCCCGATTTTGAAGAATAAATCGGAATGAACATATTGACAAACGAACCAATAGTTCTTTTCCAGTCAACACCCTCGTGAGCAAAAAACCGCTTATCCTCAATGGCAACAAAGGCATCTACAAGGTTTTGCGGAATACCCTCATATTTAGAATCGTTTTTTTCCGCAAGCTCACGCTCATAGGAAACCCAAATTCTGTTAAACATACCGTGCAGGCGTTGATATTCCTTCCATTCTCCGCCTTTGCCCTGAGTATAAATGGTGGTTGTGAAATTAAGCTTGAGGTCGTCAAGGTCTTCTTCCATTGTGCCATCAACAGCCGTGAAAACATATACTAAAAATGTTCCCGCAACAATGCTTACAGTGATAACACCAACCAAGAATACCGTGAGCAGCATTTTTATAGTTCTTTCCTTGGTAAGCTTCTTTTTCTTTCGTGCTTTTCGCGCGCTATCAACCGCACCCGAAGAAAAAGAATTTAAATCGAGAGAGTCATTATTATTTTCCAAACCATCATTTGAGCTATGGCTGAAAATCTCATCATTATTCATAAAAGCACCTCCAAACAGGAAATGAAAAAACGCATAATATGATATGATATTATAACGCTCGACATTAGTTTTTCATAGTTACAATTTTTTAACCATTGATTTTCAAGGCGACAAGAATAATCAGAATATGTCGCAAATTGCACTTGCAAGTCATTTTGTTTTACTGTATAATAATAGCAAATATTCAAATTTGAGGAGAAATTATGTTAGGTAATGATGCTTCTTCTGCCGGTGTTGCCCACGGAGGACTTTTCAGCACCGCCGAAATTAAAATTTTAATCTGCTATATCTTAAGCGCACTTGATGAGCCTGTCCCATCAAATATGCTTATTAATATTCTGCACTATGAAGGTATCGCCAACGGCTTTGAAGTCAGCGATGCTATCGTTTCGCTTTCAAAAAGCGGACAAATTGAGCAAGCAACCGTTAAGGACGACACATACAGAATAACCCAAAGCGGTAGAGATGTTGCCGCAACGCTTAATACCTCGCTTACGATGACGGTTAAGGAGCGCGCTTATCTCGCAACACTCAAAATGCTCGCGCGGTTTAAAAATTCAAAGGATAATAAAATTGAAGTGACACGCGAAAACGGAAAATCATACATTACCTGCACCGGTATTGACGGTGACACGCCCTTTATCAGCGTAAAAATGCTTATTGCAGACGACTCTCAGGGCTATTATATTAAGGAAAAATTCCTTGAAAATCCATCTGAAATTTACACAACCATCATTGAGCTTTTAACCAAATAAAAAACCGCTATGAGCGGTTTTTTATTTTATATGTATTTTTTATTTTTACCCTTGTTTACCCCTAAAATGCCGCCGATTGCTGATGCTAAAATGCAAATTATAAAATGGAATAAGGTATTGTAGCTTAAATGCGAGCCACCGATTATAAATGAGATTATTGTTATTAACACAAAGCTTACTGCGCCTATTATTAGACCAACTAAATAACCCCTATCGCCTCTTTTTTTAGCGGTATAATAAGCGCTCAAAAAACAACCGACCGCAACGCTTAGAGTTGCCAAGGGAGCTGCAAACTGTCTATCTAAATTAAGCACCAAAATCAGCGCAGAAAAAGCAAACATAGATATTAATGTGGCTGCTACTCCTATGGTTAAACCAATTATATATTTTAAGAAATTTTTATCTGTGAAAGCATTATTTTTTTGCATAATAAACCCCTCCGCTAAATTATATATAGCGAAGGGGTTTTTTATTACTTATTATTTTGCAACATCATCGTGAACGGTTAAATTCTGCTGGAGAGCCCAACGAGCAACTGTGATTTTACTATGGTCGCTCTTGGATTCAATAACGATGGAATCCTCTTTAAGAGAAATAACTCTACCGTAAATTCCGCCGATTGTTACAATCTCATCGCCTACTTGAAGACTATCGCGCATTTTCTTTTCTTCCTTCTCCTTCTTACGCTGAGGACGAATGATAAAGAAATACATCAATGCAAACATTAAAATAAGCGGGAAAATGAGTGTTAGTATTGAGCCGCCTTGAGCGCCCTCGGCACCCGTAGTTGTAGTAGCAGCCTTTTCGAGTAAAATAAAATCAAAATTCATAATTTAAACCTCCAAATTTTTAACAAAAACATTATACAAGAAATATTAACCAATTGCAAGAATATTATTAAAATTAAATTCTATTTCCCAAAATTCTCTCTTTTCCCGCCTTAAATTCGGCAAATCTACCCTCATCAAGTGCCTTTCTAATATCTTCCATAAGGTGATTATAAAACCAAAGATTATGGATAACCGTAAGTCTTTGAGAAAGCATTTCAGTGCTTTTTAGCAGATGGCGAACATAGGCCTTGCTGTATCTCCTACAAACAGGACAATCACATTCATCATCAATAGGACTCATATCAAATTCATATTTTTTGTTATTGAGATTAATTATTCCCTTTGAGGTAAACAAATGACCGTGGCGCGCGTTACGGCTCGGCATAACGCAGTCAAACAAATCAACACCGCGTTCAACCGCGTTAAGTATATTAAGCGGTGTCCCCACACCCATTAGGTATCTAATTTTATCCTTCGGCATAAATGGAGTGACTTTCTCGATTATATCATACATAACATCGGTTGGCTCACCAACCGCAAGACCACCAATTGCGTATCCGTCCATATCAAGCTCGGCAATTTCCTTCATATGCTCAATTCTAAGGTCAGGATATGTACAGCCTTGATTA
The DNA here is from genome assembly GCA_045589375.1 of Acutalibacteraceae bacterium. Taxonomy (GTDB): domain Bacteria; phylum Bacillota; class Clostridia; order Oscillospirales; family Acutalibacteraceae; genus UBA737. The sequence continues at coordinate 43,514 of JAZNOY010000039.1, forward strand.
ATACCAAACAGCATTTGCTCCCTATTTATTGTGGTTTCAAGAGAGTTTAATTCTGCCATTTTTGCCTTGCACCGTTTAAGCCATCTGGTCGTTCTCTCACAAGAAGCCTTTGAATAGGCATATTGGGCGGGATTTTCAACACATTCATCAAATGCCATTGCAATAGTTGAGCCGAGGTTAGACTGAATAACCATACTCTCTTCAGGGCCCATAAAAATGCGCTTACCATCAATATGACTTGCAAAGGTAACTCCCTGCTCCTCTATATGACGAAGCTTAGCTAAGGAAAACACTTGAAATCCACCGCTATCGGTTAGAATAGGGCCATCCCAAGTGCTGAATTTATGAAGACCGCCGCAAGCCTTGATAACCTCATCACCCGGTCGAACATGCAGATGATAGGTATTACTGAGCATAACCTGACAGCCTATTTCAGACAAATCCTTTGCAGAAACGGCGCCCTTAATGGCACCTGCGGTAGCAACATTCATAAAAGCGGGGGTTTGAACTACTCCGCGATTTGTTAAAAACTCGCCTCTGCGCGCACCGTTTTCTTCCTTAATCAGTTTAAACATACTTTCTCCCAATCATTCAATAAACATCGCATCGCCGAAGCTGAAAAAACGATATTTTTCATCGACGGCAATTTTATATGCATTCATCGTATTTTCATAGCCTGCAAATGCCGAAACAAGCATAATGAGTGTGCTTTCGGGCAGGTGAAAATTAGTTATAAGTGCATCCATGCCTTTAAAAGTATATCCGGGATATATGAATATTCCCGTATCGTCTTCACAAGCTCTCATCTCACCGTATTTGCAATAAACACTTTCGACCGTTCTACAGCTTGTAGTTCCAACACAAATAACACGGCCGCCTAATTTTTTAGTCGCATTAATAACATCTGCCGTTTCTTTTGAAACGGAATAATGCTCCGTGTGCATTTTATGGTTGGAGATTTCCTCCTCTTTGACAGGTCTGAAGGTGCCAAGACCGACATGCAAAGTTACATAAACGACCTTTACGCCCCTGCTTTTGATTTCCTCAAGCATTTCGTTTGTAAAGTGCAGTCCCGCAGTAGGCGCGGCGGCAGATCCGAGATTTTTTGAGTAAACGGTTTGATATCTTTCCTTATCCGCCAATTTTTCTTTGATATAAGGAGGCAAAGGCATTTGCCCAACCTCATCCAAAACGGAATAAAACTCGCCCTGACACATAAATTTTATAATACGATTACCATCAGGCAATACATCAATAACCTCGGCGGATAACTTATCGCTGAATGTAAAGCATCTACTTATTTTTGCTTTTTTACCCGGCCCTGCAAGACATTCCCAAACACACAAATCCCTTTGGCGCAGTAAAACAAATTCTACTACGGCCCCCGTATCAACTGCGGTGCCATAAATCCTCGCAGGTAGCACGCGGGTATCATTAAGCACCAGACAATCGCCGCATTTTAGACTCGCGCTCAGACTTGAAAAAACCGTATGCTCAATTTGCCCATCCTTCCTCGACAGGTGCAACAGCCGTGAGGAATTTCGGGGATAAATCGGAGTTTGAGCAATCAGCTCCTCGGGCAGTTCATAATAAAAATCGCTTTTTTTCATTTCAACACCAAAAACTTTCAAAAAAGAACACTTAAAATAGTTTGACAAACATATGCCAAAATGCTATATTTATAATACAAATTATATTATATTGCAAAATTCCTAACTATTCAACAATAATTTTGCAACAATTCGCTTGGAGGCGCTTTTAATGGAAAAATTTAATGTAGGAATTATCGGTGCAACCGGTATGGTAGGTCAACGCTTTGCTTTGCTCTTAGCTGACCACCCTTGGTTTAATGTAACCGCTTTGGCAGCAAGCTCTCGCAGTGCAGGAAAAAGCTACAAGGATGCCGTTGGCAACCGTTGGGCTATGACCGCGGAAATGCCTAAAAATTTAGAAAATATGACTGTTTATGATGCTGTTGCTGATATTGATATAATCGTTTCAAAGGTTGACTTTGTATTTTGTGCCGTTGATATGAAAAAGGATGAAATCAGAGTGCTTGAGGAAACCTATGCAAAGCGTGAATGCCCCGTTGTTTCTAACAACAGTGCTCACCGCTTCACTCCCGATGTGCCAATGGTTATCCCCGAGCTCAACCCTGAACACATTGAGGTTATTAAATCACAAAGAGAACGCCTTGGCACAAAACGCGGCTTCGTTGCCGTAAAATCAAACTGTTCGCTGCAAAGCTATGTTCCCGCCTTATTCCCTCTTGATGAGAAATTTGGAGTTGACAAATGTCTTGTTTGCACATATCAAGCGATTTCAGGTGCAGGCAAAACCTTTGAGCGTTGGCCCGAAATTATCGACAATGTTGTTCCCTATATAGGCGGCGAGGAAGAAAAAAGCGAAAAAGAGCCTCTTAAGATTTGGGGCAAGGTGCAAGACGGTGAAATCAAGCTTGCCGATTCGCCGAAATTTACGGCGCAATGTCTGCGCGTTCCCGTTTCTGACGGCCATATGGCTGCCGTTTTTGTAAGCTTTAAAAACAAGCCCTCAAAGGACGAAATTTTATCTGTTTGGAAAAGCTTCTCCGGCGTTCCACAGGAGCTTTCACTCCCCCACGCCCCCAAGCAATTCCTAAATTATTTCACTGAGGATGATATGCCGCAAACTAACCTTTGCCGCAACCTTGAGGGCGGTATGGCAGTATCTATCGGCAGACTTAGAGAAGATTCACAATACGACTACAAATTTGTTTGTCTTTCGCATAATACCCTACGCGGTGCCGCAGGCGGTGCAGTTTTGCTTGCCGAGCTGCTTTGTGCTAAGGGTTATATGGATAAATAATCTTATTATCAGAAAGGGTGTTCTTTATGAAGAAAAGAATTTTCACAGGTGCTGCTACTGCCTTGGTTACGCCCATGCACGCTGACGGAAGTGTAAATTATGAGAGATTAAAAACCCTTGTTGATGAACAAATTACTGCAGGTATTGATGCGCTCGTTATCTGCGGAACAACCGGTGAAAAGTCCACCCTGCGTTATGACGAGCATGTCAAGGTTATTGAAACGGCCGTCAAATCTGCAAATCATAGAGTTCCTATTATTGCAGGAACGGGCTCGAATGACACTGTTTATTCTGTTGAGCTTTGTGAGGATGCAAAATCGGTTGGTGCCGACGCTTATTTAATGGTTGCTCCATATTATAACAAGACCTCTCAGGCAGGCCTTGTAGCTCATTATAACTATATTGCTGACCGTGTTGATAAGCCCATAATTCTTTATAATGTCCCCTCAAGAACAGGTGTTGCCATAAAGCCTGAAACCTATAAGGAGCTTTCAAAGCACGAAAGAATCGTTGCTGTTAAAGAAGCAAACGGCGACCTTTCATCAGTTGCTCAAACCAAGTATCTTTGCGGCGACGATTTGGATATTTATTCGGGCAACGATGACCAAACCGTTCCGATTATGTCGCTTGGCGGTATCGGCGTTATTTCTGTTATGTCCAATATAATGCCTAAAGAAATGCACGAGCTATGCGCAAAATACCTTTCGGGATATTCCTCCCTTGCAACCGAGCTTCAAATTAAATTGACCGGCCTTATGAACGCACTGTTTATTGATGTTAACCCCATTCCCGTTAAGGAAGCAATGAATTTAATGGGAATGAATGTAGGTCCTTGCCGCTTACCGCTTTATCATATGAATGAAAAAGCAAAAGCGGTATTGAAAACAAAGATGATTGAGTGCGGTTTATCTATTAAATAATTTAAAATTTTGGATGTGAAAAAATGATAAAAGTGTTGCTATCCGGTGCGTGCGGAAAAATGGGCAGAACGATCGCAAATTGTGCTAAAGACAATAACGATATAAGTATTATCTCCGGTGTTGACAGCGCAGAACTGATTTGCGATTTTCCCGTTTTTAAATCCTTTGGTGATGTTAAAGAATTACCCGATGTTGTTATAGACTTTTCAAATGTTGCCGTTTTAGATGATTTACTCGCTTTTGTTACAAAAAACAAAATTCCCGCTGTAATCGCAACTACAGGCTTCACAAAGGAGCAAATTGAAAAAATCCACGAAGCCTCGAAATCAACAGCGATTTTCTTTACGGCAAATATGTCCTTAGGTGTAAACCTTCTTTGCAATCTTGCAAGGCAAGCCGCAACGATACTCTGCGATGATTTTGATATTGAAATTGTTGAAAAGCACCACAATCAAAAGCTCGATGCCCCCTCCGGCACTGCTATTATGCTCGGCAATGCAATTAATTCCCAGCTTAACGATAAATTTAACTACGAATACGACCGCCATTCAAAGCGCCAAAAAAGGCAAAAGAATGAAATTGGTATTCACTCCATACGCGGCGGCTCTATCGTTGGTGAACACGATGTTATATTTGCAGGTCGTGATGAGGTTATCACCCTTTCCCATTCTGCTCAATCAAAAGAGATTTTTGCGGTGGGAGCTATCAAAGCCGCAAGCTTTATTGCAAACAAACCTGCCGGCCTCTATGATATGGGAGATATTCTTAATATTTAATAATTAAACCATTATATGTAGATAGCAATCCGCCCTAAACGCTGAGTTCCAATAAGGAAGTATTTCTTTAAAATGCGAACTTTTGGCACAATAATTTGTCAAAAATCCCCGATATGCGTCAGCATTATCGGGGATTTTTTTCTCTTCTTGCACTCAAAATTTTCATTTTAAAGTGCTT
>JAZNOY010000040.1:0-34486 GCA_045589375.1 Acutalibacteraceae bacterium
GTAAACATAACCCTCATATGTTTCGTATTGAACCTTATACCATTTCTTGCCGTCATTTTCGGTGACCTGCTCACCCTCTACCTCATCAATAATGGTGATGGTTTCACCACCTGTAAATTCAAACAAATTTTTTGAAGAAGTTGTTGCCTTTTCGCGCAATCGAACGCTGGTTCCGCTTATGTATCCCTTTTTGGTTTCGGCAGAAGCATTGATTCCAAACAAAGAAAAAAGAAGAGCAATACACAAAACAAAGCTCAATATTCTTTTTTTAACCTGCATACTGTTCCTCCTTTAGATTTTTACAGCATTCTTATTATACTTGTGATGCAGTTTTATGTCAACTGCCAAATTCTCACTTTATTCTGCGAGCCTCTATATAAAAGCGTTTATCATCAGCGTGTCCCATAGAAAAGGTTTTGCGAGGAAGCGAGCCGTCATTTGCTACGGCTGTGAAAAGCTCAGACTTTTTCATTCCCTCAAACAAAAATCCGATTGTATTTTCATTTAAAGCAAGCTTTTTGAGTGAAGACTCGCCGTGAATATAATCAATTTCTCCGCCGTTTTCCTTTAAATATTCATCAAGGAATTTTTGAAGCGTTGCAACCGAAAGCTTCGCTTTGGCCTTAACCGAAATTTTCTGCTCGCACTCACCGTAAACACAAACAAATTCCTGCTTATCGGCGCCTTTATATTCACCGCCGCAATAATCGACAAAGTTTTTAATGATTTCCTTTGGATTCACACCGAAAACCACCCTGTAAATAGGCTCAAATTCAAGCGCAGTATCGTGAATGTTGGTAATTTCCGCAAGTGCATAGCGCGAAAGCTCGGTTTTATTAAGATTATAGCATTCCTTCGCCGTTGCAAGCGAATGGTTGCCGTCACCTACACAAAACAGCGGCTCATCACTGACGCGCTTTATTTGATAAAGCAGGCTATATATTCCCGCTTCGGTTTCCTTATCAATTTTATAGCCCCTTATATGACCGCCGCCACAGCAGAGCTCGAAATCGTAAAGTCCTTCAAAGCGGCTTTTGTTTTCTTCAATGTGCGAAAACACCTTATCCTCGCCATCGTTAAAAAGCAGCATAACATGCGGAAGCTCAAGCGGAGCGTTGCGGCGAATCTCAACGCGAGGCGGTATGCGCTCTAAAACGGTCTGCTCGGTTGCGCGAATCTCGGCATTAGCATCAGCTCGGTAATCATACTGCTCAAGGTCAATTTTACCTACAATACCCCTTCTCAGCTTTCCGTCACTCTGCTCGCGCTCAACATATATAAGGCAGTCCTTATGCTCCTCAAATATACCGTTTCCAAGGTATTTTTGCATTGTTTTGTTTATTTTTTCGATGCTTTCAGTGTTGTCTGCTTCTAAATACACCTCGGGCAAAATAACATTAAGCGCCGAGGGCTTGTCCCCAACACATTCCTTAACGGCCTGCCAATATTCAGGCTCGGAGGTATATTGGTCGCAGGCGATAACCGCCCAATTTTCAAAATGCTCCTTCGGCAAAAGAATATCCGCCGAAGAAAACGGAGTTTTATTACACATAAAAATTCACCTATCAATCAATAAGGGCTGTCAAGCAAAGCTTGGCAGCCTCGTTTTTAATAACAAGAAAATTCAAGCGATAATATATTATCGTTTTCAATATCAACCCAAAGCGTTATTCCGCTTCTTCTATCGGCCTCAGATATAAAATAATCAAGCTTATAAACATTTGAGGTCATATTAATAAAATGAGAAGGTGTTCCCAAATACTCGATAATATCCGTGATTGCCGATTGATTTGTAACACCGTTAATCCAAAATTGACCGTATGCCGTTTCGGGCTTGTTTATAAGATTTTCTGTAATTACAAATTTAACCAGCTTGCATTTTTTAAGCGAAACAGAAGAATCCGAGCCATTATAAAACACCGCGGTTATCTGCTTGTTGTAAGCATCTACAAATTGAACCTCAAGGCTTTTACCTGCGCGTATGTTTGAATCGACGTTATAATCCTCTGATTCAAGCAAGGTCCAACCAAGCTTAGTCATTTCTTTATAAGAAGACGGCGCGCTAAGACTTCCGCCATTGTATACAACATTATATTTGAATTTTTTGCCGAGATAAATATCCGAATAATTTTCTTCGTCAAAAAGACTTATATCTATATATTGAGGCATAACTTCATCGTCTGATATAATTTTAGAAACTGTCTCGGTTTCAACCTTTTCAGAGCTTGCTAATGCCATATTGCTTGAAACACCATAGTCCCTATCGACCTCGCTGCAGGCCGCCAAAAGAAATGAAGTTAATAAGATAAAAATCGCCACAGTCCATGCGCTTATCCTTTTCATCGTGTTGCCTCCCTTATATGTTCTATATTATAATTTTATTCATAAAGCACAAATTTGTCAACCATTACCGAAAAGCCTGCAAGGCATCATTTTTTATTGCATCTTTCAGTTCATCAATACCCGAAAATTTTCGCTCTGCTCTCATAAAGCTTAAAAAATTTATTCTTAAAGCCTTGCCGTAAAGCTCTCCCGAAAAATCGGATATATAGGTTTCGCAACCAACATTATCCGTTTTAAAGGTAGGCCTTATACCCACATTGGTTACGCCTTTATAGCATTTATCATTTATAATAATCTCGGTTTTATACACGCCGAATTTAAGCTTGGCCAAAATTTCAGGGTATTCTTGGTTGGCCGTGGGAAATCCGAGCTCTCTGCCGCGCTTATCGCCGTGAACAATCGGTGCGGTAAAGCCAAACGGACTATACATATACTGATTGGCGCGTTCCACCTCGCCTGATTTTATAAATTCTCTGAGCATTGTAGAGGATGCAGCTTGTCCCATAATTTGAATCGCATTTGTAACCGCAAGCTCTATTCCGTTTTTACTGCAAAACTCTCGAAGCGTTTCGGTATTCCCTGCGGCGCCTTTACCATATCGGTAATTAAAACCACAGGATATTAAATCGGGGTTATATTTTTCTTTGATAATTTTTGTGAACTCATCGGGTGAAAGTGACCTAACCGAATCAAAATCCAGCGCATCCACCCTTTTGACTCCGAGCATTAAAAGCTGGTTTTCCTTATCCTTTGGCATTGATAAAAGCTCATAATTTTGTGTTATGCACGCTTTAGGAGGCGCAGCAAACACCAAAGCGGTGCTATCATAGCCGATGGCTTTTTCAATAACGGCCTGATGACCTATATGAAGACCATCAAAGGTGCCGAGAATCACCGCTTTTTTCATAAGCCTCTACCTTTCATAAAATTCTACAAGACATTTAAATTTAAGCGAATTTGACTGCTTGTCCACTATGCCGAGCCCTAAAAAAACGCCGTTACAATAAACTCTAAAGATAGTGCCGTCGACACTTTCCTTAATTTTTATGCGCGATAAATCAAGCGAGCCGCCGTTTGAAAAGCGAAAGGCTTGATTTTCTGTTATATTAACGCTCGGCATATACTCTACCGCCTTATCGGCAGCCAGCAAATGCTCGCCGATATTATCTGCGGTTATATCCGAAAGCGGTGTGCACTGCTCAATCGAAAATCCACCCGTTTCGGTTCTTTCGAGTGCTGTGAGTGTTGCGCCACAGCCCAACGACACACCTATATCTCGGCAAAGCGAGCGGATATAGGTTCCCTTTGAAACCTTAACATCAATACTAAACTCGTTGTTTTCATCAAGTGCTGATATTTGATTGATGGAATATATTTTCACACTGCGCTTTGGAAGCTCTACGTCTATTCCTTTGCGCGCCAAAGCATACATTCGCACTCCGTTTTTCTTAATAGCGCTATACATCGGCGGTGTCTGCTCAATATTCCCCACAAAGCGATTTAGAACGCTTTTAAGCTCATCGTTCGTTACATTTACCGCGCTTTGAGATACAATATTACCCGTAATATCCAAGCTATCGGTTTCGATACCTAATTTTATTTTTGCCGTATACCTTTTATCAGCGTCTAACAAGTATGACGATAAAACAGTCGCTCTGCCCACGAGCAGCGGTAAAACTCCCGTTGCCATAGGGTCGAGTGTTCCTGTGTGCCCTACCCGCTTTTCGCCCGACTTTTTTCTGATATCGGCAACCGCTTTAAAGGAGGTTATGCCCTCGCTTTTGTTAATTAGAAGCAGTCCCTGCATCAAGCTTCTCCATTTCCTCGCGCACTGCATCGAGCACCTTTTGCTTGGCTTCCTCGAGTGTTCCCAAAACGGTGGCACCTGCCGCCGCCTTATGACCGCCTCCGCCTAATTTTTTGCAAATTAATGATGCATCAAGCGGCGGATATGTTCTGACTGAAACCTTATAGCTTTGATTGCCGTTTTGCTTGATGGTAACACCCGCAAGAACACCCTCAATGCTTCTTGAAATCACGGCAATGCTTTCAAGGTCGGGCCCTGTGCATTTAGTTTCCTCCTGCATTTCGGCAGTAACGGGTAAAATTACGCATCTATCATCGAAATGATACTCAGATACATCGAGAACCATTCTCTCAAGTGCCAATAAATTCTTTGATTTTGTATCAAACATAATCTTATTGATTTCATCAGCACCTATATTATAATCATAAAGCTGCGATGCTATAAGATGCGTTTTAGCGGTTACATTGGAATATTTAAAGCAACCTGTATCCGTAGCAATACCGGTATACAAAGCCTTGGCCGTTATATCATTTATGTTTATGTTCATACTAAGCAACAATTCATAAATAATTTCACAGGTGGCCGAAGCATCCGAATCAAGATAAAGTGATTTTGCAAAACGAGTATTTGAAATATGATGGTCAATATTAAGGTCTACCTTATCCCCAAACATATCAGAGAGTGAGCCGAGTAAGGCTTTATCTGCAACATCTACCGCAACAACAGTAGCATCACTGTCTTTAACATGGTCTGTTTCGTGAACAAAATAGCCATATTTTGCAGGTATATGGTCAGGGCAGATAACGCTTGCGATTTTGCCCATCTCCTTTAGTCCATAATAAAGTGCATAGCCGGCCCCTAGAGTATCGCCATCAGGAGATGTATGGGTTAAAATTATATAATTATCGTGTTTTTTCAAGAATCTTGCCGTCTTGTGAAGACTTAAAAGCTCGCAAGCCTCTTTCGTTTTTTGCATCAAAGTCACCTCTTTTACACGACTAATCTGTTTGATTTTCCTTGAAAGACTCAATTATACTTGATATATGAGCGCTGTTTTCAATCGAATTATCCGCAACGAAGCGAAGCTCGGGGACCTTCCTAAGCTTCATTCGAGCGCCAAGCTCTCTCCTTAAATAACCCGATGCGCTTTTATTGAGGGTTTTAACCGATTCCTCGGTTATCTCTTTTCCCTCAATCGCGCTCACATAAACCGTTGCATAAGACATATCGCCCGAAACGTCAAGCTTTACAATGCTTAACAATTTGCTGACGCGCGCATCCTTAACCTCGCGCAAAAGCTCGGATAAGCATAGTCTTATATCAGAAGCAACGCGGTTAATTTTATATCCTGCCATTAATCCTTATATTCCTCCATAACAAAGGCTTCAAAAATGTCGCCTTCCTTGATATCGGCAAATTTCTCAAGACCGATACCGCACTCATAGCCCTGAGCTACCTCCTTAACATCGTCCTTAAAACGACGAAGTGAAGCAATCTCATCCTCGGCTATAACTATACCATCGCGAACAACGCGGATTTGGCACGCTCTTGTTACCTTACCGTTGGTTATATAACAGCCCGCAATGGTGCCGACATTTGAAATCTTATAGGTATCACGAACCTCAACCGTTCCGAGAATGTTCTCGCGGAATTTAGGCGCAAGCATACCCTTCATAGCAGCTTCGATTTCCTCGATACAATCATAAATAACACGATATGTGCGAATGTCAACATTATCGCGTTCGGCGGCAGCCGCCGCTACTGCATCAGGTCTTACATTAAAGCCTACGATAATAGCACCTGAGGTTTGAGCAAGCATAACATCCGACTCGTTGATTGCACCAACGCCGCCATGGATAACGCTTACCTTAACCTCCTCGTTGGAAATCTTAACAAGGCTATCCTTAACAGCTTCAACACTGCCTTGAACATCGGCCTTAACTATAACATTAAGCTCCTTAAGCTCACCCTCGCTTAACTGACTAAAGAGGTTATCAAGGGTAACCTTTTCCTTGGCGTTAAATAGTTCGTTCTTTGCCTTTTCCTTACGCTGTTCAACAAGCTCACGGGCAAGGCGCTCATCGGAAACGGCATCAAAGCCATCGCCTGCCGCGGGGGTTTCTGCAAGTCCCGTAATCTCAACAGGAACAGAGGGGCCTGCCGTTTTCAAGGACTTTCCGTGCTCATTGGTCATCATTCTAACGCGGCCTACAGATGTTCCTGCAACGATTATATCGCCGGCGTTGAGTGTTCCGTTTTGAACGAGAAGTGTTGCAACGGGGCCTCTGCCCTTATCAAGACGAGCTTCAATTACAACGCCCTTTGCCTTACGGTCAGGGTTAGCCTTAAGTTCAAGCATTTCTGCCACCAACAAAACATTTTCAAGCAGCTTATCAATGCCGTCGTGGGTTTTTGCCGAAACAGGAACGCAGATAACATCGCCGCCCCATTCCTCAGGCACCAATGAATGCTCGGTTAGCTGCTGCAAAATTCTATCGGGATTTGCCTCGGGCTTATCCATCTTGTTAATTGCAACAATAATTTGAACATTTGCGGCCTTGGCGTGATTTATTGCCTCGATTGTTTGCGGCATAATACCATCATCCGCCGCAACAACCAATATCGCTATATCGGTTGCCATTGCTCCGCGCTGACGCATAGCGGTAAAAGCGGCGTGACCGGGAGTGTCAAGGAAGGTTATATCCTCACCGTTGCACTTAACTCTGTAAGCACCGATGTGCTGAGTAATGCCGCCCGCCTCAGTATCGGTAACTGCGGTGTTACGAATAGCATCGAGGAGTGAGGTTTTACCGTGGTCAACGTGGCCCATAACCACAACAACAGGGCTTCTTGGCTTCAAGTCCTCCGCAGTGTCCTCGGTAACATCCATAATCTTCTCTTCAATAGTAACCACTACTGCGCGCTCAATCTTTGCGCCCATTTCGGTAACAACTATTTCGGCAGTATCGTAATCAATCACTTGATTAACGGTAGCCATCATACCAAGCTTCATAAGCTCTTTGATAACCTCGGCTGCCGTCTTTTTCATTGCTGCAGCGAGCTCGCCTACCGTAATCTCATCACCTACCGTTACGGTGATGGGAGTTTTCTTTATGCGCTCAAGCTGCATTCTGCGAAGCTTATCGGCCTCGGTTTCGCGCTTGGCACCCTGCGGACGACGATAATCCTGAGATTTCTGCTTAATCTTCTGCTTGCGGGTAAAGTTATCACGCATAGTATTAGCAGGCGCAATCGTTTCATACTTTTCGTTGTATTTATCAATGTTAACATTTGATGTTCTCGTATCAACATGGCGAAGCTGGGCCGGGCCTCTGTTGGGAGCCACGCCCGGTTTTTTCTCCTTCTTGGGAGGCGCAACGAGCGGTCCGTCATAAGCCTTTGCTTCCTCGGTCTTTTTGTTTTCTTTTTTATCTGCAGACTTATTTTCCTTTTTAGGCTCAGCCTTAGCCTCCGCTTTCTTAGGCTCTGCCTTTTTAGCCACTTCCGCCTTTTTTGCAGGCTCGGGCTTCTTAAGCTCTTCCTCTTTTTTTGCTTCAGCAGCGGCGGCAGCCTTAAGCTGCTCAAGAATAGCCATCTGCTCAGCAAGCTTTTTATCCTTTTCGTCCTGTCTTTTCTTTGCGGCAGCGGCACGAGCCTCTGCACCTGTTGCAAAATAAGCATCAAAGCTTTTAACGCTGTGCTTTTTGGTGATAGCATCAAAAACAAGCGCTATCTCGCCTTCAACGAGCGCTGTTCCCGATTTTTTTTCCTCACCTGTAAGCTCTAAAACTAACGCGATTATTTCCTTTGAGGACATCCCAAAATCCTTGGCTAAATCGCTGATTTTATATTTGTTGGTCATTAAATTGCCTCCCTTAATATAGCACTTGAAAATGAACTGTCGTTAACCGAAACAATTCCACACTTTTTCCGGCCTATCGCACGCGAAAGTGTTTGCATATCAGAGTCTTCAAGCCTTTTTACAGTAACGCCGTTTCTTTGGCAGTGAAACGATATTTCTTTAAAGCTCTTTGCCGATATATCCTTCGCCGCAACAACGCATTTTGACTTGCCCTGCTTCACGGCAGATACCGCGGCATCCATACCGAAAGCCAGCTTGCCCGCCTTTGCGGCAAAGCCTAAAAGTGATAAAATTTTACTCTCCAAAAATATCACTATCCTCTTTTAAACAGCTGTAAATTTGCTTATCCACATTCATAGAAAACGCTCTTGAAAGTGCATTTGCCTTTTGTGCTTTATCAAGACACTCCTTACATCTGCATATATATGCGCCTCTGCCGTTAAGTTTCCCCGTCGAATCAAATTTAAGCTCACCCGTTGGGGTTTTAACTATCCTCACAAGTTCTGCTTTCGGCTTCATTTCGTGACAGCCTACACACATTCTAAGAGGTATTTTTTTCGTTACCACTTAAAGCTCTCCTATCGTGTTACTTATTATTCGCCGAAAAATCCGCTTTCGGGGTGTATATCAATTTTCCAGCCCGTAAGCTTAGCGGCAAGGCGAACATTTTGGCCCTTATTGCCTATAGCAAGTGAAAGCTGTGCTTCAGGAACGCTTGCCTTACAGGTTTTATCCTCAAGGCTTAAAATCTCAACCGAAGCAACCTTGGCGGGAGAAAGTGCCTCACTTATAAATAAGGTGGGGTCATCGCTATACTTAACAATATCAATCTTCTCGCCCGCAAGCTCCTCAACTATCTTATTAACACGGGCACCGCGAGGACCTATACAGGCACCAACCGCATCAATCTCAGAATTTTCAGACCAAACAGCCATCTTTGTTCTTGAGCCTGCTTGACGGGAAATTGCCTTGATTTCAATTGTGCCGTCGAATATTTCGGGAACCTCGGCCTCAAATAAGCGCTTAACAAGACCGGGATGGGTGCGGGAAAGCTTTATTCTCGGTCCGCGCTCGGTATCCTTAACATCAACCACATAAACTTTGATATGGTCGCCCTCCTCGAGAATCTCATCAGGAACCTGCTCGAGCTTCGGAAGGGTTGCCTCGTTGTTGCCGATTTTGATTATAGCGTTGCCGCTTTGGGGGTCAATTCGCTCAACAACCGCAGTTACAAGCTCGCGGTTTTTGCTCTGGAACTCGGCGTAAACCTGTCCCTTTTCAGCGTCACGAACACCCTGACGGAAATTATTTTTAGAATTCTGCGCTACTATTCTGCCGAACTTTTTAGGGTCAAGCTTTATCTCAACAAATCCAAGCTCGATTGAAGCGGGGTCGATAGCAGCCGCCTCCTCCTTTGAAATCTGAGTGAATGGATTTTCAACCTCATCAACTATTTCCTTGCGCGCCATAACGGTAAATATTTCCTTTTCCGTATCAATGTTGCAAGAAACTATATCGTTGCCGCCATAGTCCTTACGGGCCGCAACCGCAATAGCATCTGCAATTTTTTCGGCGATAAACTCGCGCGGAATTCCTCTTTCCTCTTCCATAAGCCTTAAGGCTTCAAAAAATTCCTTATTGTCCTTCTTTTCCTTTGCTGTCATCTTAACCTTTGCCATTTTCTATAAAACCTCCAAAATATTAAGCGCTGTGCTTAATCTAAATCTTGCAAATATACCTTGGCGACCTGCCCGCGCTCAAGCGCCCTTGCTTCGCCGTTTATATTAACGGTTATTTTACCGTCAAAGCCTTCCAAAATGCCGTTTAATTCCTTGTTGCCGTCTAACGCCTTAAACAGCTTAATTTTAACGGGCTTGCCGAGCATCGCAACAAAATGCTCATCGCGCGAAAGCTCGCGCTCAATTCCCGGAGAACAAACCTCTAAATAATAAGGCGTATCAATCGGGTCAAGCTCATCAATTATAGGGTCAATCGCATGAGAAACATCGGTGCAATCATCTATTGAAACGCCCTCGGCCTTATCAATAAACACGCGTAGATAATGCGAAGCCCCCTCTTTAACAAAACGAACATCCCAAAGTGAAACACCGCAAGAGGCAACCGTTTCGCCGATTGCAGCAAACACCTTCTCGGCTATTCCTGCCATACACATTCCTCCATAACAAAAGTGAGCGGGTTGCCCCACTCACCTTTCTAAAACTTACTATAGCTATTATAACACATATAATAATAAAATCAAGTATTTTTTATTCCGTTGCCGAATTTAAACCGTTAGCAGAGTTAGATGAGGTCTCAATTTGCTCGCCCTCATAAGAATTTATATAAATTCTAACTACAATCTCCGCGTTAACGCTCTCGCCGTAGCTTGGGCTTTGTTCAAGCACTACGCCCGGCTTGGAATCGGTATCATACTTATCAACAATTTCTATATTTTCATACAAAAAGCCCTGCTTTAAAAGCTCTATGATTGCCTCTTGCTTCGTTTTGCCCAAAACATCGGCAACCTTAACCTCCTTGGGACCAAGGCTGATAGAAACCGTTATCTCGGTCTCATCGGCCACCTCGGTGCCCGCCTTTACACTTTGAGAGCAAATTGTTCCGCGCGGATGCTTAGTGGAGTATTCCTTGTTCTTAATCACAATCTTAAAGCGCTCATATTCCTCATTGCCGTCTATTTGCGAGTAATATTTGCCCAACAAATCAGGAACCTTATAAAGCATAACCGATTCAACCGCATCGGAATCGTAATCGCCGATTTGGTCTATACTCGGCATAGATACAATCTCCGAGGCCTCTGAGTCTACGCTCGCGGTGCCGAATATATCATCTCTAAAGACGGTGAGGCATAAAATCGCACCCACCACCGCAAACAATGCGGCCGTGCAGGCCGCGGCTATAACACCGTATTTAAGACTGCTGTTATTCTTTTGGGCATTCTTAGCCTTAAGCTTCTTTTCTTCGGCGCGTTTTTCCGCCTCTGCTCTGCGAGCATTTTCCTTGGTTTCGCCGTAAACCAGCTCGTTTTTGAATATATCTATACTCTCGGTGCGGTTTTTAGGGAATACCTGTATACCGTTTGCAATTGCAACCAAAACCTGCCTCGGCAATTCATCGGCAAAGTGGGAAGGAATTGATAATGTGTCATTCGACATTCTTTCGTCCGCCGAAGGAGGAGCCACACCGATTAAGGTTCTAAACAAGGTGGCACTTAATCCGTATACATCGGTATAAGCACCAACTCTTAAGCCCTCCTCACCATACTGCTCGCACGCCGCATAACCGCTATATAATTCGGCGGCGCTTTGGTCCTTGGCAAAGCGAAGTCTCGGTATATATATTGAGGTTAAGCGAAGCTTACCGTCACGACCAACCGTTATGCTTTCGGGTGAAATCCCACCGTGGATTATTCCGTTTTCGTGAAGTCCCTTAACGGTATCAATAAGCGGCAAAAACAGCGGCCTTGCCTGCTCCCACTTAAGATATCCGCCGTTACGCTCTAAAAAGCTTTGAAGCGTAATTCCCGAAGCGGCGGCAGTAGCTGCATAAACCGTTCCGTTTTGCTCGAAAACAGAATATGTAGCAACCAAGGAAGGATACTCAAGACCTATAAGCTTTCTGTTTATTTCAATAAAGTCGATTAATCCCTCGTTGAAAAGAAATTCCTTGCCCGCTTCCATCGCAACGGTTTTATCGGGGTTACGAAGGGCTATGCCCTTTGGAAAATACTCCTTTATATTAACGGCAGTATTTTCAACATTATCCCAAGCGAGATATGTAACGCCCTCACCGTTTTGACGAAGAACCTTACCGATATAATATCTCTCATAAAGACAGAATTTTAACGGCAATTTATCAGACGGATTTTGATTGCCTGCGTTCCATCCGCATATACTGCATATCTCTTCTCCGCCGTTATCGTTCATACAACCAAGACAAAGTCTATCAATGTTTTGCATAAAACGCCTCCGATATGTTCTTTATAACAATAAGATTATACCACATTTGTCAAGCGTTGGTATTTTCCTTATGCTCCTTGACCGAAATAACAGGTAATATTTTTTTAAAAACACAGGTATGACGCTCGGTTATTACCCTATCCTCATGGAGTGAGCCAAAATACCAATGCTTGAAGCTACACGAGCGGCCGATTTCCTCGAAATATCCGTTAAGCTTGTTAACATTGTCACTTCCGCCTCTACGCAAAAGCATTGCGCTTTTAACCAAGGAGGGTGGCTCGTGGGTTATTATATAATCCACCGTGCAGCCTGCCTCGTCAAGCACGCGCGCCCCATCTGCCATCTCGGCAGGGCTCGCTTCCTCAAGCCGCCACCAATTACCAAACTCAACCCGCATATCCTTATCGGTGCTTTCTCCGCCGCCAAAGGTGAAAAAGCTTTTGCCCTCTATATTAAATATCTGCCCGCGCATCAAATGCAAAAGATTACCTTTTATTCTATGCACCTTTCCGCCGCGCCAAACGGTAGTGCGGCAACGGTTGATTTTATCGAGATTATCGTGAGTTCCCTCAACAAAGGCAGTTGTAAATTTGCGCTTCGCGAGATAATTTATAACCTCTTTTTCGGTTTTAGAGTCATCGAATATATATCCAAAATCGCCGCAAACTATAAGCACATCGCCCTTTTTGAGCTTTCTAAATTCCTTATCATAAAGCCTTTCAAGCTCGCCGTGCATATCACCGGTAACATATACCATCTGCCACACCTCCTATTTTAAAAATTTCGCTTTATTTTTAGCAAAAAATAATGTATAATAAATTTAATACATATTATAACACAGTTTTGGAGATATTTCTATGCCTAAAAGGATTTTTTCCGTAATTTTAATAATTTTATTGCTTTTTATGCCCTCAATGTCGGTGGGCGCCTACGAGCCCTCGGGCTTTGAGGTCAATGCAAAAACCGCCATGCTTGTTTGTATGGATACCGATGAGGTCATATATTCAAAAGCCGAGAACGAAAGGGTTTTCCCCGCCTCAATCACTAAAATAATGGTGTCAATTCTTATGCTCGAAAGCGAAAAATACAACCCTACAGAAAAGATTGCTATGACCGAGGAAGTTCAAAGGCTTATAAGCGGCACCGGCAGCTCGGTTTCTAACCTTCAAATAGGTGAAGAAATAACCCAACTTGATTTGGTCTATACCGTTTTAATGTCCTCCTTTGGTGATTGTGCATATCTTGCGGCAATATATTATGGCGGCAGCGTTGAAAACTTTATTAAAATGATGAATGATAAGGCATCCGAGCTGGGACTTACGGGAACTCACTATCAAAATCCTGTGGGGCTTCATTCAGAAGATAATTACACTACCGCTGTCGACACCTATGCTCTAACCAAATACGCGCTCAAAAACCCCACCTTTAAAAAGGTTTGCGAAAGCACGAGATACACTATTCCCCCTACCAATATGTCGGGCGAGAGAACAATTTCAACCACCAATTTTCTTCAAGATAATAACACCAACTATTATTATAGCTACGCCAAGGGCGTTAAAACAGGATTCACCGATGAGGCGGGCAGATGCCTTGTGAGCACAGCCTCATATAACGGCTATAACTATATGTGTATTCTCTTTGGTTGCCCCTCAAACGCCCCGCAGCGAGTTGAGTTTATCGACAGCCGCAATCTATACCGCTGGGCGTTTAATAACTTTGAATACAAGCAGGTGGCTGATACCGACAATCCCGTTTGCGAAATAGGCGTTAACCTATCTATGAATACGGATTTTGTTTCGCTTTATATCGACAAGGCCTTCGTTTCGGTGCTTCCAAACGAGGCAGACGAATCCACTATAACCATAAAGCCCATTATTGAAAAGCAGAGCATTGATGCTCCCATTAAAAAGGGCGATGTTCTCGGCAAGGCGGAGATAATCTATGCCGAAAAGGTGCTTGGCACGGTTGACCTGATTTCACACGAGGATATCGAAAAAAGCCTTCTTTTATCGGCATTAAACGGAATAAAGAAATTTTTTACCTCAAGCTATATGAAGGTAGTCTACATTATCCTCGGTGCAATAGTTTTAATATTCATTATCGCCGTAATAAAAATTAACAGCGGCAAATCAAATAAGCGCAAGGTAAAATATATCCCATACGAAAAAAATAATCGGAGAGGTAAACACTAATGTATAAATACACTTATGATAACGAGCCCGAGCCTAAGGAAATTGAAACCGGCGAGGATAGGTTTTTAAGAAAGTTTAAAAAGATTTTTTCGATAGTATCTACCATACTTGCTATTATAGTTTTAGGGATGATTATTTATTCCTTTGTTCTGCATCGACCTTAAAATAAAACCGCAGTCTCACGACTGCGGTTTTATTTTTTGTATAACGAAAACCACACGCTAAGCGTGTGGTTCCAGAGAGGCTTTTGCCGATGAGTAAAAAAAAGAGCTCCTATGATATAATGCAAAAGGTCTGCCAACCACAAGCATTAAAGACATAGGAGGTCAATTATGAAAATCGACAAAAGTAGTATAGCACACACAGCATGGAATTGCAAATATCATATAGTTTTTGCACCAAAGTATAGAAGGCAAGTAATATACGGAAAAGTGAAAGCCGACATAGGACAAATAATAAGAAAACTCTGCGAATGGAAAGGTGTAGAAATTATTGAAGCTGAAGCATGCCCCGACCATATACATCTTTTGGTATCAATACCGCCGAAGATAAGTGTATCAAGTTTTATGGGATATCTCAAAGGCAAAAGCAGTTTAATGATTTTTGACAAACACGCGAATCTAAAATACAGATACGGAAACCGAGAATTTTGGTGTAGAGGATATTATGTAGATACCGTAGGAAAGAACAAAAAGGCAATAGCAGAATATATACGGAATCAATTACAAGAAGATTTAGCGTACGAACAAATGAGTATAAAAGAATTGGTTGACCCGTTTACGGGTGAGCCAGTTAAGGCAAGCAAAAAATAACCAACCGCTTTAGCGGTAGCTAAGAGTCCGCTTGCGGTTGGCAGATTGTTCGGTGGACTTTCAGTCCAGCCAGTAACAGCGGCTTATAGCCGCAGAGCAAACTACCGGCTTAGCCGGTAGTCATGATTATATTGATGTTTCGTTTGCAATTCTAAAGGTTTCGAAATCCAAGCTCTTTTTCATATTCAAGGCTTCAAAAATATCAAAATCCACTATCTTGCCGTTCTTATAAGCAACAACTCGATTGCCTATACCCTTATTCAGTAGGTGAACGGCGGCGTTTGCCATCTGCGTTGCACGAACGCGGTCGCGCACGGTGGGATTTCCGCCACGCTGAACATGGCCTAAAATTGTAGCACGGGTTTCAATTCCCGTTGCTGTTTCAATTTTCTTAGAAAGCTCTTCAACCCCGCCTACACCCTCGGCAACAACTATAATAAAGTGCTTCTTGCCTGTTTTTTGGGTTTCTATTATTTTATTGATAACCGCTTCGATATCAACCTCAACCTCGGGAACGAGAATTGCAGTGGCTCCTACTGCTATTCCTGTTTGAAGTGCGAGCTCGCCTGCATGCCTGCCCATAACCTCAACAACACTGCATCTATCGTGAGACTGCGCTGTATCGCGAATTTTATCAACCATTTCCATAGCAGTATTCATAGCTGTATCAAAACCGATGGTATAATCGGTTGAAGAAATATCATTATCAATAGTGGCAGGAACGCCAATACAGGGTATACCGCTGTTTGATAAATCGCGAGCGCCTCTAAACGAGCCGTCGCCTCCGATAACAACGATACCGTCTATGCCGAACTTTTTGCAGTTCTCTACCGCTTCATTCACACCCTCTTGAGTTTTAAAGCGAGGACTTCTTGCAGTATAAAGCGCTGTTCCGCCCTTGTTTATAACATCCGAAACACTGCGAGCATCAAGGTCGATTATATCGCCTTCAATAAGACCGTTATAGCCTCTGCGAATTCCCTTTACATTCATGCCGAGCGAAATTGCCGTTCTAACAACAGAACGAATAGCCGCGTTCATACCCGGTGCGTCTCCGCCGCTCGTTAAAACTCCTATCGTTTTCATATAATCATCTCCAAATAATTTCAAAGCAAATTATACACTACTGCTTTTAAAAATTCAACAAGTTTTTTATTTTAATCGACATTCTTAACATTTTCTTCGCCGAGTAAACTGCTAAGCTCTTCTAAAAGTTCACGGCTTGGACTAACATTTAACCGCTCGGGCGCATTAAAGCGCTTGTTAGTATCCTTACAAACCATAAAAACATTTTGGTCTCCGCGATATTTAGAAAGAATTTCACAAGTCCTCGTAAATTCCTCACCCTGCATACTTGGAATCCTCAAATATAGCCCCGCTTTAACCTTTCTTTCGGCTGCTGCTTTTTGAGCATCCTCAGGCGGTTGCTCAAGAGACTCACATATAAGCTCGGTATCTCTATCCTCGCGTTCACTTATTTTACAGCTCATAATAACGATATTGCCCGCGCTAAATAAGCTTTTATGAAGTGAGTAAGCGCTTGAGAATGCTGTTACAGGCGCCGAAGCCAAGGTGTCCTCAATCGAGGCGTATACAATTACACCGCCGTTTTTAAGCTGCTTAACCTTAACCTCGTCAAGTATTCCCATAACCTTTACCCGCTGTCCGTCACGGCACTTTTTATTTACAATGTCAATGATGGGAATAAATCCTCTTTGTCGCGCAAAGGCGCTGTATGCCGCCATCGGATGTCCCGAAAGATACATACCTGTCGCCTGCTTTTCCATACCAAGCAGCTCGGCGCGAGGCATTTCCTCAATATACTTTAATTTAAACTCCTTTTTCTGCTCCTGCAAGCCGAACAGGTCGAGCTGATTTTCGCTTGAAAATCTTCTTTCCTCTTCCAACACAGACAACACACTATCAATATTATAAAGCATTTGGCGGCGATTATCCTCAAGACCATCCATCGCACCGCTCTTTATGAGTCCCTCAAGCGCGCGGCGATTAAAATCTCTGCCGCTGTTGCGCGAGCAAAAATCATAAAGCGAGGTATAAGCGCCGTTTTCCTCGCGCTCGGCTACAAGCTTTTCTATCAACGAGCGCCCGAGATTTTTAATGGCCAAAAGCCCAAAGCGGATGCCCTCGCTTGTAGCGGTAAAGCTTTCAAAGCTTTCGTTTACAGAAGGTGGTAAAATTTTTATGCCCAACCGCTTAGCCTCGGCTGAATAAAGTGTTATCTTAGCGGCATTATCAAGCACACTTGTAAGAAGCGCTGCAAAATATTCACTCGGATAGTGGCACTTTAGATATGCGGTTTGATATGCAACAACGGCATACGCCGCCGCGTGTGACTTATTAAATGCATAGGAACTAAAGGCCGACATTTCATCAAATATCTTTTTGGCCGCGGCCTCGCTAACGCCGCGGCGTATAGCACCCTCGCAAATAATCGCGCCGTTTTCGTCCTCCTCGCCGTAAATAAAGGCAGAACGCTCGCGCTCCATAACCGAGTGCTTCTTTTTAGCCATCGCTCTCCTTACAATATCCGCTCTGCCGAGAGAATAACCCGCAAGGCTACGGCATATCTGCATAACCTGCTCTTGATATACAATACACCCATAGGTCACCTTAAGTATCGTCTCTAAAAGCGGCGTATCATAACGCACATCCTTTGGGTTGTGGCGATTATGGATATACATAGGTATAGAATCCATCGGCCCCGGTCGATAAAGGGATATAATCGCAATTAAATCTTCAATGGATTCAGGCCCGAAGCGGCGAAGAATGTTTTTCATTCCGTCCGATTCAAACTGAAATACACCGTCGGTTTCTCCCCTGCCCATCATTTGAAGGGTGGCCTTATCATCCATCGGTATATTCTCAATGCTAAAATCAGCGTTATAGTTTCTTATAGCCTTTTCGGTATCCGAAATAACCGTGAGGTTGCGAAGACCTAAAAAGTCCATTTT
Organism: Acutalibacteraceae bacterium; assembly: GCA_045589375.1. Lineage (GTDB taxonomy): Bacteria > Bacillota > Clostridia > Oscillospirales > Acutalibacteraceae > UBA737. The sequence continues at coordinate 17,966 of JAZNOY010000040.1, forward strand.
AAGAAGTCCCAGTTCATCAAGGGCGGTCATGGTATACTGTGTCACAACCGCCTCATCGTTCACGGCTAACGGCACATATTCGCTGACCGGCTTATCCGATATAACCACACCTGCCGCGTGGGTTGAGGCGTGACGCGGCATACCCTCAAGCTTTATTGCCATATCTATAAACTCTTTGATTTGAGAGTCACCGTCATAAAGCTCCTTAAGCTCCCTTGATTGCTCGAGCGCACGCTCAAGAGTCATACCTATAGCCTGCGGAATAAGCTTTGCGGTTTTATCGCACACATTATACGGTATATCCATCGCTCGACCGACATCGCGCACCGCCGCACGCGCCGCCAAGGTGCCGAAGGTTACTATCTGTGCCACATGGTCACTGCCGTATTTTTCTATAACATAATCAATTACCTTTTGGCGATTAACATAGCAAAAATCTATATCAAAATCGGGCATAGATACGCGCTCGGGATTTAAAAAGCGCTCGAAAAGTAAATCGTATTTTATAGGGTCTATTCCCGTAATTCCAATGCAATATGCCGCTATGCTTCCCGCTCCCGAGCCTCTGCCGGGACCTACGGGAATATCGTGGGTTTTAGCATAATTTACAAAATCCCAAACTATTAAATAATAGTCAACATATCCCATTTTATCTATAACGGAAAGCTCATATTCGAGCCGCTTTATAACCTCATCAGAGGGGTTTTCTCCGTATTTTTTATAAAGCCCCTCATAGCATTTGCTTTTAAAATATTCAAAATGGTCAACGCCGCCCGTATCAAAAAACGGAAGCTTAATTTTACCGAATTCAAACTGAACATTGCATCTTGCGGCAATCTGCTCGGTCATATAAACGGCGTTTGGAGTATCGGGGAAGGCTTCGAGCATTTGACTCTCGGTTTTAAGATAAAACTCCTCCGTTTTAAATTCAATCGGACTCTTTTCATTAACCTTACTGCCGGTTTGAACGCAAAGCAGCACCTTGTGCATAAGGCTGTCTTCAGGCTCAATATAGTGCACATCGTTGGTTGCAACAAGCGGTATACCTGTCTCCTTTGAAAGCCTTACCAAATAGTTTTTAATTCTTTCCTGCTCGGGCAGGTTATGGTTTTGTATTTCAAGGAAATAATTGCCCTTGCCGAAAACGGTCTCATACCATAATGCCGTTTCCTTGGCCTTTTGATAGTTATCCGCCAAAAGCGCCTTTGGTATCTCACCCGCAAGGCAGGCAGAAAGCGCAATTATTCCGCTGTGATACTGCTGTAAAAGCTCCCTATCAATTCTTGGCTTTGAATAAAATCCATCAACAAACCCAAGCGATACGAGCTTAATAAGGTTTTGATACCCCTCATTATTTTCACAAAGCAAAAGCAGGTGGCTATACTCATTATCAATCCCCTTTTGCTTTTCAAATCTGCCGCGGGGTGCAACATAAACCTCACAGCCTATAATGGGCTTTATTCCCTTTGCCTTTGCCGCTTTATAAAACTCAATCGCACCGAACATAACGCCGTGGTCGGTCATTGCCACCGCGCTTTGTCCCCGCGCCGAAACGGCGTCCATCAGCTTATTGATACGGCAGCAACCGTCCAGCAAGCTATATTCAGTGTGTAAATGAAGATGAACAAATCCCACGCCGTATCAATCCTTTCTTTATTTTTTATATTCCTGATAAATTTCCACAAGCCGCTTCAATCTGTGATTGAGTCCCGAAACAGTTATCGGCTCAGGGCTTTTCTTGCATAATTCCTTAAGCGATAAATCGGGGTTTTCTCTGCGCAGCGCCGCCGCCGAGATTAGCTCCGCGGGAAGCGAGGCTAAAATCCCCTTTTTTTCAAGAAAGGCTATCGCAGTTCTTTGCTTAAGTGAGGCCTCAACCGTTCGGCTTATATTTGCATTATCACAGTTGCAGGCCCTATTCATATTGTTTTTAACACTCTTTATTATGGTGGTTTCAATAAGCTCAAGGCTTCGTGCCGAAGCACCCATAACGGTCAGCAAATTTATTATCATCTCGCTGCGCTTAATATATACAACATATCCCTTGCCGCGCGGAGAAATATTTGCATCAATATAGTGCTCAGCCAAAAGCGTTTGCAGCTCGCGCGCCCGCTTAAGCTCTTTAACCGAAAAATCAACCCTGTATGAAACCGCGGGGTCGCTTATTTGACCGCAAGCCAAAAAAGCCCCTCTTATAAAGCTTGAGGCGCAGCAATCACGCACAAAGCTTTCGCGGTTAATTTCACCATCATATATACCGAAATCCACCGAGGCTAAAATTTTAAGCCTATCAACCTCATCGGGTATATCAACCTTATAGGTTGTCCTCGTTCCGCCGCCTTCAATCATTTTAGACTGTGCATTATATACGCTCTTAATAAGCGAGGAATATAGCTCTGCCGTTCGCTTGTTTTCGGTTTGCATTGATATCCTTTTAACCGAAAAAGACCGACTAAACAACAAAAATCCGTAGCAAAGCGGAATTTTACAGCATTTAGACAGTCTTATCTGGGCAAGCTCGGTTTTTATTTCAGAACAAAATGACACACCTATCACCTAATTCTTGTTTATATCTCTATGTATGGCGTTGGCGTTAAAGCCCTTTTCAACCATATATTTACACATCAGCTCTGCAAAGGTTATTGAGCGATGCTTACCACCTGTGCAACCAAAGGAAACAACAAGCTGGCTCTTGCCCTCTTTGTTATAAAGCGGAACAGAAAAATCGAGAAAGCTTTGAACCCTTTTGAAAAACTCAGCACTATCGTCACTGTTCATAACATAGTCACGAACATCGCTGTCAAGCCCTGTTTTCTTCTTTAGTGAATCAACATAAAACGGATTGGGCAGGCATCTAACATCAAAAACAACATCCGAATCCGCATCAATGCCGTATTTAAAGCCAAAGGATTTAAAGGTTATTTTAAAACCGCTCTTTTTATCGTTGAAAATATCAAAAATCTGCTGTTTGAGCTGAACGGCGGTAACAAGGCTCGTATCGACCGTATAATCAGCAGAAAACTTTATTTTAGATAGCATTTTGCGCTCGGTCCTAACAGCTTCGGTAAGCGAAACCCCCAATCTGTCGCATAAAGGGTGACGACGGCGGTTTTCCTTATATCTGTTAATAAGGACCTCATCAGATGCATCTAAAAACAAAATTTTATAATCGGTATTATCCTGCTTGAGATTACTTAAAACCTCATCAATTTCCTCAAACATATCACCGCCGCGGGCATCGGTAACAACGGCAATTCTGCCGAGCTCCTCGTTGCCGCGCTTCGAAAGCTCAATAAACGAGGGAATTATTGCAGGAGGAATATTATCAACACAGTAAAAGCCCATATCCTCAAGAGCATTAGCGGCCTGCGATTTACCCGCTCCCGACATACCCGTAACAATGAGCAAATTCATAATAATCCCCCTTTATTCTCTTCCTACAAATATCACTTCGGGCTCAAGTAAAACCCCATTTTTTTCTAAAACAATATCTTGAATCTTTTTTATGAGCTCGCGAACCTCTTGGGCCGTTGCCGCACCCTTATTAATAATAAAGCCTGCGTGTTTCTCGCTTACCTGCGCATTTCCGATAGTCAAGCCCTTAAGCCCGTTTTGCTCTATAAGCGCACCCGCAAAATTCCCTTCGGGACGCTTAAAGGTGCTGCCGGCACTCGGCCATTCAAGCGGCTGCTTTTGCTTGCGGCGGGAAATGTAGTCCTCCATTCGAGAGCTTATTTTTTCTTTGCTGTCCGACTTTAACTTGAAAACCGCTCGTGTTATAACATAAGACTTTTCTTTAAATATGCTCTCTCTGTAGCCGAAGCTCGCTTCCGATGCAGCAAATTTAAGCTCGTTACCGTTTTGGTCAACGCAAAAGACCGATTCAATAACATCGCAAAGCTCTCTGCCGTAGGCCCCCGCGTTCATATAGGTCGCTCCGCCCACGCTTCCCGGTATTCCGTAGGCAAATTCAAGCCCCGAAAGCCCGCTTGCAAGCGCCTGCTTGCAGACATTCGCAAGGCTTGCGCCCGCTTCGGCGGTTATGGTTTCGCCCGATACGGAAATGCGGCTCATTTTTGAAAGACTTACAACGACGCCGCCTATGCCCTTATCCGATACTAAAATGTTCGAGCCCTTGCCGAGAACAAATACGGAAAATTTAAGCTGCTTGGCCTTTAAAAGCACATATCTAAGCTCATTTAAATCACCGACCGATACGATTATATCAGCCGCACCCCCTATTTTAAAGGTGGTGCGCGCACTCATCGGCTCGTTTTCACAATATTCGATTTTTTCATCCCTTAAATGACTTAAAAAATCCAAACTGCTCATTCTTTCTTCAAAAATTATTTATAAATATCGCAAAGATAAGCGGCACCTATAATGCCCGCATCGTTACCGAGGTCTGCGGTTTTAATAACCGTTTTTGTTCTAAGCCCCCTAGCATAGTTTTCTCCGTTTACTATGCGCTCAAGCGGCTTTATGAGGTAATCGCCCTCTTTTGAAACGCCGCCGCCTATACAAATTATATCGGGTTGGAAGGCATTAATAACATTTGAAATGCCAACCGAAAGATAATAAACATACTGCTCAACAACCATTCTGCCCGCAGTATCGTTATTGCGCATCGCATCAAATGCAGTAAGACCACTGACATTACGAATATCTTTATCGCAAAGCTGCCACATAACGCTATCGGGATATCTAACCATAGCCTGCTTGGTTTGACGAATAAGCGCGGTTGCCGATGCATAGGCTTCAAAGCAACCGAACCTGCCGCAGGTGCACTCCTCGCCGTTCATTTGAATAACGGTGTGACCGAGCTCACCGCCCGCGCAAGAGGAGCCCGAAAAAATCTTTCCGTCTATAATAATTCCGCTTCCCACGCCCGTTCCGAGTGTTATCGCAACAAAGGTGTCTGTCCCCTTGCCTGCTCCGGCTATATATTCGCCGTAGGCTGCGGCATTTGCATCATTGGCAATATAAAAATCCTTGCCGGTGCGCTCAAGCATAAGCTGCTTTAGCTTAACATCCTTAAAGCCTAAATTGTTTGAATAATAAATCTCGCCCGTATCGGTATCCACCGTGCCGGGTGCACCTATTCCAAAGCCATCAATCTCATCTATGCTAACGCCCGCATTCTTAATCGCCTCAAAGCTAACGCGCGCCATATCATCAGCAATTTCCTCAGCAGAGCGCGGCATTGCGGTTTTCGTTTTAGCAACACCTATAATTTTAAAGTTTTCATCAACAACACCGGCAACAATATTCGTGCCGCCTAAATCTATACCAAGCTTATACATATTTACCTCCGTTTAAAATGGTTCAACCTTTGCATTATCAGTATTTTGCGAAAAATCATCACTCATACCCAAACGGTTGAGCAAATCCTCTGCCGCATTATATCCCAATTTTTTCTGACGGCTGTTCATAGCGGCAACCTCTAAAATTACCGCCAAGTTTCTACCGGGCTTAACAGGGATGGTGAGAGAGGGAATCTGCAGTCCTAAAATTTCGGTCGTTTGACCTTCAAGGCCCATTCTATCGTATACCTTGTTTATATCCCAAGGCTCAAGATTAACAACCAAATCAATTTTCTCAGTAAGCTTAACCGCACCAACGCCGAAAATTCGGCTGGCGTTAATAATGCCTATGCCGCGAAGCTCGATAAAATGACGAATATTATCGGGCGCCGTTCCAACGAGCGATTTGCCCGAAACACGCCTTATTTCAACCGCATCGTCAGCAATCAAGCGATGGCCGCGTTTAACAAGCTCGATTGCCGTTTCGCTCTTACCTACTCCGCTTTCGCCGAGAAGTAAAATACCCTCACCGTAAACCTCTACCAAAACACCGTGGCGGGTAATCCTCGGAGCCAAGTGAAGATTTAGATAAGCTATAAGCCCTGCCGCAAAATCCGAGGTTGACTCGTGAGTTCTAAACAAAGGAATTTCAAATTCCTTTGCTATATCAATATAGAAGTCCTCAATCTCAAGATTTCTCGCAATAACCACAGCTGTTGGCTTTTTAGAAAAGAACTCGCGTGTTTTTGCGATTGCTTCCTCGCGGTCGAACCTTCTTATAAAGCTCAATTCACTTATGCCGAGTATCTGAATGCGCTCGGGCGCAAAAAATTCAAAATACCCTGCCATTTGAAGACCGGGGCGATTGATTTCGGTTGTCGATATCATTCTCTCACCCATATCCTCAGGCAGATAAAGCGTTTCAAGTGAAAATTCCTCTATGATTTTTGAAAGTGGGATTGTATAATCTGTTTTCAAGACATTATCCTCCTTTTTACACTTTCTCTTATTATACTATACATTTATCAATTTTTAAATCTTTTTTTTAACAAATTTACAATTTATCTTGCTATAATTACAAATTCAATATATAATTATCTATAATGTAACAGTTTTGGAGGCAAAAATTCAATGAAGCTCGGTATGGTAGGTCTTCCTAATGTTGGAAAATCAACTCTTTTTAATGCAATAACAAACGCAGGTGCTCAATCGGCAAACTATCCTTTTTGCACTATTGAACCAAATGTCGGAATGGTGAGTGTGCCCGATAGCCGCCTTGAAAAATTAGCAGAAATATACAGTCCCGATAAATTCACCCCCGCTGTAATCGAATTTGTAGATATAGCAGGTCTTGTCAAGGGCGCCTCAAAGGGTGAGGGACTCGGCAACAAATTCCTTTCAAATATTCGTGAGGTCGACGCCATAGTTCATGTTGTCCGTTGCTTTGAAAGCGATGATATTATTCATGTTGAAGGCTCGGTTGACCCCATCCGTGATATCGAAACCATAAATTTAGAGCTCATTCTTTCGGATATGGAAATTGCCCAGCGCCGTCTTGATAAGGCTCAAAAGGCGCTTAAGGGTGATAAATCAATGCAATCCGAGGTGGATTTTTTAAAGCGCTTGCTTTCCCATCTCGAAAACGGTCTACCTGCCCGCTCAATTGAAATTGAGGACGAAACGCAAAATGAAATAATCGCAACCACCTCTCTGCTTTCGGCAAAGCCTGTTATCTATGCCTGCAATATGAGTGAAGACGATTTTAAGGCAGGCATCAGCGACAATAAGAATTATAACGCCGTTTTGGAGCTTGCCGCTCGCGAAAGGGCAGAGATTTTACCGATTTGTGCCGCTTTGGAGGCTGAAATTTCCTCTCTTGAAGACGATGAAAAGATTTTATTCTTAGAGGAGCTCGGCCTTGAGCGTTCAGGCCTTGACCGTATGATTCAAAAATGCTATGCCCTTTTAGGTCTTATTTCCTATTTGACGGCAGGCAAGCCCGAGGTTAGAGCTTGGACCATCGAGAGAGGCACAAAGGCTCCCGCAGCAGCAGGAAAAATCCACAGCGATTTTGAGCGCGGCTTCATTCGCGCCGAGGTTATCGCTTATGATGATTTTATCGCCTGCGGCGGCAGTATGGTAACGGCCAAAGAAAAGGGCCTTGTCAGAAGCGAGGGCAAGGAATATATTATGCAGGACGGCGATATTGTTCTTTTCCGTTTCAATGTATAATATTTTTTAATATCACCGATAATATTATCGGTGATTATATGAAGAGAAAAGGCGCAAATTTTATGATTTTTTCGATAGGGGCTTGCGGCTACGGGCTCATTGAGCTTTTATGGCGCGGTCACACCCACCCCTCTATGCTGGGTGCGGGCGGGCTCTCTTTTTTGGGGCTTAGCTTTATCGACCGAATTATGAAAAGTGCCTCTGCTGTTAAAAAGGCAATTATGGGTTGCGCGCTTATAACCTTTATCGAATATATTTTCGGTTTGGTTTTCAACATTTTTCTCAAGAAAAATGTTTGGGATTACAGTAAACAGCCTTTTAATTTAAACGGACAAATTTGTCTGCTTTATTCAATATTTTGGCTTTTTTTGAGTGGCTTATTTATGCCATTCGCAAAAAAACTAAACAATACACTTTATAGATAAATTTTCAAAAGGTGTGGTGAAGCTTGGAATTTCTACACAGAACTTGGGCAGAGATTGATACCTCTGCGCTACGGCATAATTTTAATATTATAAAAGCAAAGGCAAACGGCGCCAAAATTATGGCGGTAGTTAAGGCCGATGCTTACGGTCACTCTGTTTGCGATGTAGCACCTATTCTAGATGAGTGCGGTGCCGATTTCTTTGCGGTTTCAAACATCGAGGAGGCACTCACGCTACGCAGATGCAATATATTAAAGCCCGTTTTAATTCTCGGCTACACGCCCGTTAATATGGCTTCGGTGCTTGCCGAAAACGATTTTTCGCAGTGTGTTTACTCTCCCGAATACGCCCGCGGGCTCTCAAAAAACGCCGAGGCCACAGGGGTTAAGGTAAAGATACATATAAAGCTTGATACAGGTATGAGCCGAATAGGCTTTAATTGCCGTAGCGACGAGCTTTTAGGCATCGAGGAAGCGGTAAGCTGTGCGGCTCTGCCCGCCTTTGAGCTTGAAGGCGTTTTCACGCATTTTGCCGTGGCTGACAGAACTGCCGAAACCGAAGATGGCTTTACCGATATTCAATTTTCCCGATTTATGAAGGCGGTTGACATTATGAAACAAGCAGGGCTTTCCCCCTCGCTCGTTCATTGCTGTAATTCGGCTGCTTTTTGTATTGATATTCCAAAGCATCTTGATATGGTGCGCCTCGGTATAATTCTTTACGGGCTCACCCCCTCTGCCGACTTAGAGCTAACCGATGATTTCATTCCTGTTATGACCGTTAAATCAGTGGTGTCTCAGGTTAAGGAAATCAACGAGGGCGATACCGTTAACTACGGCAGGGCCTTCAAGGCCGAGAGCACGATGAAAATAGCCACAATTGCGGCAGGCTATGCAGATGGATATCCCCGCGCTCTATCCAATAAGGGCTATGTTTTAATCGCGGGCAAAAAAGCGCGGATTATAGGTAAAATTTGTATGGACCAATTATCCGTTGATATAAGCGATATAGAAAATGTAGCCGAAGGCGATGAGGTTATATTGTTCGGCAAGGAGCTGGCCGTTGAGGATTTAGCAAAGCTTTGTAACACGATTAATTATGAGATAGTTTGCGGTATTTCTCCAAGAGTGCCCCGAGTTATTAAATAATTTTAAGGGCAATCGAATTTGATTGCCCTTTTATAATTGAGGTATAAAAATGAAAAAATATATTCTTACTTTAGATGAAGGCACCACCAGCGCCCGCGCGATTTTGTTTGATAACCGTGGCAACAGTATTTCGGTGGCGCAAAATGAGTTTACGCAAATTTACCCCAAGCCCTCCTTTGTTGAGCACGATGCCGTTGAAATTTTATCGGCGCAGTATTCCGCCATTACCGAATGTTTAATTTTAGCAGGCGTTGATGCAGAGGAAATTGCCGCAGTGGGCATCACCAATCAGCGCGAAACTACGGTGGTTTGGGATAAGATAACAGGCGAGCCTGTTTATAACGCTATTGTGTGGCAATGCCGCCGCACCGCCGATATATGCGAGGAGCTTAAAAGCAAAGGGCTTGAGGACTACATAATTAAAACTACGGGGCTTAAAATTGACGCCTATTTCAGCGCGACCAAAATTAAATGGATTCTCGATAATGTTAAGGGCGCGCGAGAAAAGGCCAATGCGGGACAGCTTTTATTCGGAACTGTCGATACTTGGCTTATGTGGAAGCTATCAAACGGCAAGATTTTTGCAACCGACCGCACCAACGCTTCGAGAACAATGCTATATGATATTCATAAGCTTTGTTGGGATAAATTTCTGCTTGAGGCTTTGGGCATTCCCGAAAGTATGCTCCCTGAGGTCAAACCGAGCGGAAGCATATTCGGCGAAATAAACATTATGGGCAAGCCTATTTCGGTTTGCGCCGTTGCAGGTGACCAGCAGGCCGCGCTTTTCGGCCAACAATGCTTTGATAGCGGAGATATAAAAAACACCTACGGCACAGGCTGCTTCCTGCTTATGAACACGGGAACTACGGCATATAAAAGTCAAAACGGACTGCTGACCACCCTTGCCGCCACCACCGAAAGCGAGCCTCAAGAATATGCGCTTGAGGGTAGCGTTTTTATAGGCGGAGCAGTTGTTCAATGGCTGCGAGATGAGCTTGGTCTTATAAGCCACGCCTGCGAAAGCGAAAAGTGTGCGCTTTCGGTCTCGGATACAAACGGAGTTTACATTGTCCCCGCATTCGCAGGACTCGGCGCACCGTATTGGGATATGTATGCCAAAGGAAGTATTTTAGGCCTTAGCCGAGGCAGTAACCGAAACCATATTATAAGAGCGGCGCTTGAGGCTATTGCCTACCAAACTCAAGACCTCATAAGTGCTATGCAAAATGATACAGGGCTAAAGCTCGGCACCTTAAAGGCAGACGGTGGTGCCGCCGCCAATAAATTTTTAATGCAATTTCAAGCCGACATTTCGCGTCTTTCGGTAATAAGGTATGATAACGCCGAGGCGACTGCTTTGGGAGTTTGTCTGCTCGCAGGACTTTGTTGTGGATTTTTCAAAAGCAAAGAAGAATTAAAAAACATTAATCAAAACGCGGTTACATTTAAACCTGCTATGGCTTCTCACTTGGTAGAGCAAAGGCTTAACGGATGGAAATGCGCTGTTAAAAGCACCACATTTTTTAAGGAGTGATTATATGAATTTCAAAATACTTGATTTTTCTGTCCCCTCAACCGATAAAATTCATAGCCTCGCAGGTGTTTTATATGTGCCCGAGGGCGAAATTAAGGGAATTTTTCATCTCGTTCACGGTATGACTGAATATATAATGCGTTACGAGCCACTTATGTCATTTTTGGCGCAAAACGGATATTTATGCGTGGGCTTTGATAATTTGGGACACGGCAAAACCGCTCGAAATGCCGATGAGCTTGGTTTTATAGCAAAAGCTCGCGGCGAGGAGCTTTTGATTGATGATGTTAGAGCATTTGCAGATGCTGTCAAGGCAGAATATCCCGATAAGCCTTATATTTTAATGGGGCATAGTATGGGCTCGTTTATTGCTCGGCTTGCAGCCGCTCGCTATAAAAATCTTGCCGATAAGCTTATAATCTGCGGAACAGGAGGGCCCAATCCGCTGGCCGCAATCGGCATTTTCCTCGCTTCAACAATTAAAATCTTTAAAGGCGAGCGGGCATTTTCGCCATTTGTAGAAGCCCTCGCCTTCGGAGCCTATAATAAGCGCTTTGAGCAGAGAACTGATTATGATTGGCTCACCACCGATATAGATATTGTTGACCGATATATAGCCGACCAATTTTGCGGCTTTCACTTTACCGTTTCCGCGCTTCAAAATCTTATAACACTTACATATAATTGCAATAAAAAAAGTTGGTTTAAATCGGTTAGAAAGGATTTGCCGATACTTATAATTTCGGGTGACATGGACCCCGTAGGTGATTTCGGCAAAGGCGTCAAGGCGGTTTATGACGGACTTTTAAATGCGGGCGTGAGTTCGGTTGATATGAAGCTTTATGAGGGCTGCCGCCACGAAATACATAACGATACCTGCAAAAAAGAAATGGCAGATGATATACTCAAATTTATAAGTGAATAACCCCAAACATAAAAGGAGTTAAAAAAATTTTCCAAAAACACTTGACAAAACAAATTTATGAGCATATAATATATGACAAATTTGAATATCACAAAAACGACTGTGAAGAGGACGGTTGGATTGTGAGGTCTAAAGAGAGTTGCCGTTTGGTGCAAGGCAATGGCTAAACCTTCCTATAACCTATCACCTCCGAGTCGGAGGACCGAAAGGATTTTTCCGAGTAGACTCCTTCCGTAATGCTGCGTAAAAGCAAAGGGCTTATTAGAGCTCGACTAAGTGACGAAAATTTTATATTTTCGTAATTTGAGTGGTACCGCGGGTTATTAAAACTCGTCTCAAAGTTTTAGCTTTTGAGGCGGGTTTTTTGTTTTATTCAGATTTGTAACCAAGAATAGAATTTGTCAGAATGAAAGGAGACAAAACGATGGATTACAGTTTGAAAGAGGTTGCAGGCAGAATTCATGACCTGCGCGAAGCAAAGGGATACACACAAGAGGAATTAGCCAAGCTCACGGGTGTATCACTCGAGGATTATAAGGTTTTAGAAAGCGGAGAGGCCGACTTTAGCTTTACATTTATTTATAAGTGTGCCAAAGCGTGCGGTGTTGAGGTTGTTGATTTGCTTGAGGGAACAAGCACTACCCTTTCCTCCTTTGCCATCACAAGAAAGGGCGAAGGCCTTAAAATCTTTAAAAAGCAGGGTGTAGAATATAACAATCTTGCTCCAAAATTTAAGGATAAGCTCGCAGAGCCGTTTTTGGTCAAGTTTCCATACCTTGCAGAACAGCAAAATAAGCCTATTGAACTAAGCTCTCATAATGGTCAGGAATTTGATTTCATAGTTAAGGGCTCGCTTAAGGTTCAGGTGGGCAACCATGTTGATGTGCTCAACGAGGGCGATTCCATCTTCTACAACAGCCTTATTCCGCACGGTATGATTGCGGTTTCCGAAGGTGGCTGTGAGTTCCACGCGGTCGTTTTAAACCCACAAAATGGCACTGTAAGCGAAGAATATCCCGAGGCTCCGAGGCTTGTAGAGAAATCAACCGACAAGAGCGAAAAAACTGAAACGGTTGCCGATAAATATATCGAATCCTACTACGATGAAAATGGTGTTTTTAACGGCATTGCCTTTAAAAACGAGGATAGCTTCAATTTTGCCTTTGACTGCGTTGATGCAATCGCCGAGAAAAATCCCGATAAATTGGCAATGCTGTGGGTAGCAAACGATAAAACCGATAAGCGCTTCAGCTTTAGCGATATGAAGAAATATTCGGCAAAAACCGCCAATTATTTCGAATCCCTCGGCATCAAAAAGGGCGATACGGTAATGCTCGTGCTTAAAAGGCATTATCAATTTTGGTTCTGTATGCTAGCACTTCATAAAATCGGTGCTATCGCAATCCCCGCAACCAATCAGCTCGTTGAACACGATTTCACATATAGATATAAAGCGGCAAGAGTTAAGGCCGTTGTTTGCACAGCAGACGGCGATGTTTCCACAGAGGCCGAAAAGGCTGCGGCAGAATTTCCCGATATGGTCAAGGTTTTGGTTGGCGGCGAAAAGGAAGGCTGGCGCGATTTCAACGTTGAAATGGAGCGTTTCAGCACTCACTATTTCAGAACCGAGGATACCCCCTGCGGTAACGACCCCATGCTTATGCTTTTCACCTCAGGCACAACAGGATACCCCCGTATTGCAACCCATTCCTATAAATATGCGCTCGGCCATTATCCGACTGCAAAACACTGGCATAATGTTAATCCCGATGGTCTTCACTTCACCATTTCCGATACCGGCTGGGGTAAAGCTCTTTGGGGCAAGCTATACGGCCAATGGCTTTGTGAGGCGGCGACCTTCACCTATGATTTCGATAGATTTCATTCTGAGGATATTTTGCCGATGTTTGCAAAATATAAAATTACAACCTTCTGCGCTCCGCCCACAATGTATAGATTCTTCATCAAAGAGGATTTGTCAAAATATGACCTCTCCTCTATTGAGTATGCTACAACTGCAGGCGAGGCGTTAAACCCCGAAGTGTTCAACCAATTCAAAAAAGCAACCGGCCTTGATATAATGGAGGGCTTTGGTCAAACCGAAACCACCTTGTCTATCGCAAACTTTGTGGGCTCAACTTCAAAAATCGGCTCAATGGGTAAGCCGAGCCCGCTTTATGATGTTGTTGTTTTAGACCCCGATGGCAACGAATGTAATACAGGTGATACAGGTGAAATCTGCATCCGCGTAAAAGATAATCCGCCTTGCGGTCTGTTTATAGGCTACTATCTTGACGAGGAGAAAACCAACGAGGTTTGGCACGATGGCTATTATCATACCGGCGACCAAGCAACCATGGATGAGGACGGCTATCTTTGGTATGTCGGCAGAATTGACGATGTTATCAAGTCCTCGGGTTATCGCATAGGACCCTTCGAGATTGAGAGCGTTATTATGGAGCTGCCCTATGTTTTAGAGTGCGCAATCACCCCTGTTCCCGATGAGGTTAGAGGTCAGATTGTTAAAGCAACTGTCGTGCTTGTAAAGGGCAAGGAAGGCTCTGACGAGCTTAAGCGCGAAATTCAGGAATATGTTAAAACTCATACCGCTCCCTATAAATATCCAAGAATAGTTGAATTTGTAGATGAGCTTCCGAAAACCATAAGCGGCAAGGTTCGCAGAGTGGAAATCCGCAAAAACGACCTTGAGAAAATGAAAAAATAACATAAAAATGTTATTTAGCACTTAAATGAGGTGATAAACTTGAAAAAAACCTATGTAACCTCTATGCCGGACCATATCGGTGCATTTTTAAAGGCAAGTGAGTGCTTTTTTGAGCTTAATATAAATATCACGCGCGTCAGCTATAATAAGGCAGTGGATTCCCATACCCTGTTCATAGACGCCGAGGGAACCGAAGAACAACTGAAAAAAGCAGATGCCCAACTCGAAAAGATTGGGTATCTGCAAAATAACAGCAATAAAACAAATATCGTTTTGTTGGAATTTCAGCTTAAGGATGTCCCCGGCAGCGTAACCGATATATTAAGACTAATTAATAAATTTAACTTTAATATTTCGTATATTAATTCCCAAGAGAACGCAACCGATTATCAATACTTTAAAATGGGCTTGTTTGTAGATGATTCGGATAAAATTTCGGGATTTTTAAATGAGGCAAATAAGCTTTGTAAGGTTAGAGTTATAGATTATAACAGCTCCGAAAAGGTTTATGATAACAGTATATTCTATAACACATATATAATGGGGCTCACCCAATCTGTAGGACTTTCCGAGGATGTGAGTCAAGAGCTATTAGTGAATGCAAATCTTGCAATGCAAACCCTCGATGATAAAGGGCTTTCCCCTTTCCGCACCTTTGATAGTATAAGCAAATTTGCAGAGCTGCTTGGGGCCTCAAAGGGTGAGGGCTTTAATCCGAGAATCACCACTCATCAAGTGGCCTCAAATACCGAAATCACCCTTATAGAACCGCCCTGCGGCAGCAACACCATAATCATAAAAAGTGATGAAAGGGTATTATTTATAGATAGCGGCTATGCCTGCTACCAAGAGGAAATGCTCAAAATTTTTAAAGGTCTTTTCCCCGATTTTGATAAAATGAAAAAGACCGTTCTTGTAACCCATGCAGATGTTGACTATTGCGGCTTGCTTCCCATTTTCGATGAGGTTATTGCAAACGCTAAAACCAAGGAATGCCTCAAAAATCAATATGAGGGTAAAGACGGATTTCGAGAAGCCAATCCGCTTCATAAGCCCTATATAAACATTTGCAAAATTCTAACTTCCTATAACCCTGTCAATCCGCAAAAGGTAACTGCTTTATGGAATAACTTTGACCGCTTGACTCAACCGCTTACTCAAATCGGTTTTTACGATTTCGGCGAGCTGCATTTTGAGGTCTATGAGGGTAAGGGCGGTCACCTGCCGGGCGAGCTTGTGCTGATTGATTATGAAAATCATATTGCCTTTACGGGTGATATTTATATCAACACCCACGGCCTCACGGCAGCGCAAGCCGAATACAATCAGTATGCCCCCATTCTTATGACCTCGGTTGAAACCGACCCCGCGCTCTGCGCTGAGGAAAGAAAGGCAGTTTTGCAAAGGCTTGGCGCAGGCAAGTGGCAAATTTTCGGCGCCCACGGCTTTAAAAAGGATTACTCGGTTGAGAATGAAAAATAATGTTTTTTCTAAAAAGGATAGAAAAGTATGTATTTTGATGATATAAAGCTCGGAATGGAAATAGAAATAGCACCCATTGTTATCAAAAAACAACAGATGCTCGATTTCGCACTAAAATATGATAATATTCCCCTGCATACAGACGAGGAATACGCAAAAACCACCCACTTTGGCACTCTTATTGCTCCGGGTGTTATGTCGTTTATGTCGGTATGGGCAAAGTTCTTGGAAGTCGATTTTTTCGGTCGGGAGCTTATCGCCGGTAAATCCACAAAAATCGAATGGCTAAACCCCGTTTTCGCTGAGGATACTTTAAGCGGCAAGGCAGTCGTCACAAGGCTTACCGAACGAAATGCAAAAAACGGCATCGTTGAAATCACGATTTCGGCATATAATCAAAACGGCGTTTGTGTTCTCACCGATGTCACCGAGGCTATTGTAGCCAAAGCCAATTACAAAAGCAAAGATTAATAAAGATTAAGGCGGAGAGGTAACCCTCTCCGCCTTTTATTGTGCGTGTTATTTTGTATCAATAAAAATTATTCATTAGCACTTCTTCACTATTCACTATTACCTATTACTTCCAAAAATCCTCATTATACAAAAGCGTAGAGAATAGTGAAGAGTGAAAAAGTAAAATCCCCATTCTTACGAATGAGGATTTTTGGTCCGAGTGACAGGACTTGAACCTGCGGCCTCTTGACCCCCAGTCAAGCGCGCTACCAGCTGCGCCACACCCGGATA
>JAZNOY010000041.1:0-46824 GCA_045589375.1 Acutalibacteraceae bacterium
AACCTACGAATGCAGCAGTCAAAGTGCTGTGTCTTACCGCTTGACGACACCCCAATATTTAATTTAATATAGCCCCGATAAATCAATCGGAGCTATAGCTTGTGGGGTGGAAGATGGGATTCGAACCCACGGTCTCCAGTGCCACAAACTGGCGCTTTAACCGACTAAGCTACATCCACCGTAACGCAAAGTCTATTATACCATAACACTTTTATTTGTCAAGGAAAATTTGCTTTAAATTTAAGAAAAATCCGCAGTTTTTAGACTGCGGATTTTAAACATTAATTCATAAATGCATCGTGAACAACCTGAACGGCTTTGTCAGCATCTTTTACATCGATAATTACCGAAATTTTTATCTCACTTGTAGAAATCATCTTAATATTAATGCCGCCATCATAAAGCGCTTCAAACATTTTTGAAGCAACACCCGGATGACTTTCCATACCTGCGCCTACTATAGAAACCTTAGCAACATCATCATTATGGGTAATTTGGGTGAAATTAAAGATGTCCTTCATTTCTTCAATTACCTTTACGGCGAGTTCACTTTGGTCATGAGATACAGTGAAGGTTATATCCTTTGTATTATTACGGCCAACAGACTGCAATATGATATCAACATTGATTTTATTTTGAGCAAGCTTATTAAACAGCTTGAAAGCGGTGCCGGGGGAATCCTTTAGACCGATAACCGAAATGGTTGTAACATTTGTATCCTTCGCAACTCCGTGAATAAGCATTTTTTCCATTTTAACCTTCTCCTTTACAATTGTGCCGGGTTTTCTTTCAAGACTTGATAAAACCTCAAGCTCAACATTATATTTTTTAGCCATTTCAACTGAACGATTGTTTAAAACCTGTGCACCGAGGGTTGCAAGCTCTAACATTTCATCATAGGTGATTTCGTCCATTTTTTTAGTGCCGGTTACTTTTCTTGGGTCGGCGGTGTAAACGCCGTCGACATCGGTATAAATTTGACATCTATCAGCCTTCATTGATGCGGCAATAGCAACGGCGCTCGTATCGGAGCCGCCACGGCCGAGGGTGGTGAGGTCATCATATTTATTAAGACCTTGGAAGCCTGCTACAATTATTATATTTTTCTTTGCAAGCTCAGCCTTCATTCTTTCAGGGTTTATGTTCTTTATTCTTGCAATACCATGATTAGAGTCGGTATTAAAGCCGGCTTGCCAGCCAAGAAGCGATATAACGGGACAACCGAGCTTTTCAATCGCCATCGCAAGCAACGCTATCGAAATTTGTTCACCGGCGGTGAGCAATACATCCATCTCGCGCTTAGAGGGACCGTTTGGATTGATTTCTTTTGCTTTTTCAATAAGGTCATCGGTTGTATCGCCCTGTGCGGAAACAACCGTTATAACATCATTGCCTTTTTTATATTCTTCTGCAATAATGTTTGCGACATTGAAAACTCGCTCAGCATTAGCGACTGATGAGCCGCCGAATTTTTTAACTATTAGTGCCATTTAATTACCTCCAATTAAAACAGTGTGTGCATAGTTTTTATGCAATCGGCAGAAAGTGAATTTATCTTATCAATGAGCTTACTCTCGTAATCTTCTTCGGTTATAAAGGCAAGCTCATTTTTCTCGTCATTCTTAACAAACCAAGTGTTTTTCGGAAATGTTGTTTTAAAGCTTTTTATAAGCGAGTTAAAATCATTTGCTTGTGCGGCAACATATAATCTGAGCTTTTTGTCTGCGTAAATCACATAATTCTCATCGCCATCGCTCCAGTCGAGATACTTACGGGTTTTAAGGTGCTTGGCACAATCAAGGACATCGGCAACTACAGCACTTGCAGTTGGCATTTTACCCGCACCCTTACCGTAGAACATAACATCACCTGTTGAATCTCCCGTTACCATTATTGCGTTATAAACTCCGTTAACATCTGAAATTATGTTATCGTGGCTCACGAGCGTTGGACGAACGGTGGCAGAAATCTTGCCGTCTTGTTCCTTGCAGGCTTGGGCAATTAGCTTGATTACACAGTTAAAGTGGTCAGCATATTCAACATCAGATGCTGAAATTTTTGTTATACCCTCGGTTTTTACTTGCTCGGGATAAACATGCTTACCGAAAGCAATAGCCGCTAATATGCAAATTTTACGGCAAGCATCAAAGCCTTCAATATCATCCGTGGGGTCCTTTTCGGCAAAGCCCTTTTCCTGCGCTAACGACAAGGCTGAATCAAAATCCATATTATCTACTATCATTTTATTTAAAATGTAGTTAGTAGTTCCATTTAAAATTCCTGTGATTTTGGTTATCTCGTTTGCGGCAAGGCATTGTGAAATGGGCCTTAAAATCGGTATTGCGCCGCCGACGCTCGCTTCAAACAGGAAATTAACATTATGCTTATTGGCGATACTGAGCAATTCCGCGCCCTTTGCGGCTACAAGCTCTTTATTTGAGGTAACGACGCTTTTATCGTTTTCCAAACATTTTTTAACAAAATCATAGGCGGGATTAATACCTCCCATAACCTCAACAACAATTTTGATTTCAGGGTCGTTTAATATAACATTGAAATCCTTTGTAAATTTATCGGCATAGGGGAGATGGGAAAAATCGCGAAGCTCGAGAATATATTTTACCTCAATGTCATCCCTGATTTTTTCCTTTAGCATACCTTCGTGGTCGATTAAAAGCTCGGCGACGCCAGAACCAACCGTTCCATGCCCCATAATAGCAGTATAAACCATTTTCTACCTCCATATATATCTTTATGTTGACGAGAGTCCAACACTTCACGCCTGCAAAACAAAATTTTCGGTAATAGTTCGCCCTAAAAATAAGGTGACGAGAATAGTCCAAACCTGTTAGACAGCTTTAATTGAAATGATGCCGTCAACATCCTTTAATTTAGAAATTAATTCATCAACCGAAATGTTTAAATCATCAGTTCTAACCGTTAGGGAAACGCGAGCAACATTATCAACGGGAGTTCCTTGATTGACGGTGATGATGTTAGCACCATAATTATAAAGGACAGCTGTCATCGCAGAAAATACACCGGCTTTGTCCGCAAGTAGTGCACTGAAATTTATTGTGTTTTTATTATCGTCCTCATATTCGAAAACGCAATCCTTATATTTATAAAAAGCGCTTCTGGAAATGTTCGCCATTTTAACGGCTTGAGAGGCGTTGGAAGCCTCGCCGCTAGAGAGTAATTTCTTCGCTTTAATTACTCCTTTATAAACCGAAGGTAAAACCTTTGTGTTAACAAGAAGATAACAGTTTTTATCCATATCTGTCCTCCGTTCAAAAACGATGTGTTTAATTATACTACACATAAATTTAAAAATCAATATAAAATTGAATTTTGAGGCAATATTATAAATATAGGTAACAATTGGGGAGTTTTTTTATGAATTTTGAAGAAAAAAAGGTATTTTTACTTAATTTTTTATATTTTTTTGTGGTTGCAATTTTACTTATATTTTCACTTAAATTTACTTTGGTTTATCTGCTTCCTTTTTTGCTTGGCATTATAGTGGCATATATTATTCAAAAGCCTGCCCAAATGCTTTCGGAAAAAACGAGGATTAAAAAGAATGCTTTGGCAGCAATTCTATCGGTTATGACTTATGTTTTCATAGTTGCATTGCTTGGCTATATTATATATTTGTTTTTTCCAATGCTTCAAAAGCTTGTTCACGAAATCGAACCGCTTTTTCAAACTATTACCGAAAAATACCATGTGTTAAAAAATAAAATTTTTTCGACAAGACTTGCTTCAAGCAACGAAATGAAAAATATGGTTGAAGGAGTATTTGAAGGATTAATTGAAAATTTATCCAAATGGATTTCCTCATTTTTATCGAATTTTGTAACTAATGTTGCGAAAAAATTGCCTTCTGTGTTTTTCACTTCGGTAGTAACCTTGGTTGCGAGCTTTTATATTGCGAAGGATTATGAAAAACTCAAGAGCTTTATTAATAATTTAATCGAAAATGAAAAATACAAAAAAATCGTAAAAATTAAAAATTTAATCGCCCAAAGCGTTATAAAAATATCGTTTGGTTATCTACTAATAATGCTTATCACCTTTTTTGAACTGGCGCTCGGTTTGGGTATTTTGGGTATAAAAAGCTTTATTGTGGTTTCGATTTTAATTGCTATCGTGGATTTGTTACCTGTGCTTGGAATAGGAACTGTTCTTTTGCCATGGAGTATCGTTTCCTTTCTTTTAGATGATTATAAAAAAGGAATCGGTCTATTGATAATCTATTTAATAATCGGCATTGTTAGGAACATTATTGAGCCCAAAATAATAAGCGGACAGATAAATATTAACCCGCTATTTACCTTACTTGCAATGTTTTTGGGTTATAAAACCTTAGGACTTTTTGGTATTATCCTGTTTCCGATTATTCTTATTGTTGTAATCGCTTATTACAAAAAAGAATTGGAGGCAGAGACGAGCAACAAGGACTGTTAGTGCATAGTATATTTTGTGGGACAAACAAAAAACAGAGTGATTTTATGAAGCAAATTGTTATATCGACAGGAACAATTACCTATGCACTAAAAGGAAGAGATTTATTAAGGAATAATAACTATTCAGCTTCGGTTGCAAGGAGAAATTCAGCGCTTGGATGCGGATATGTCATTTTAGCCAAGGGAGAAGCTGAAAAAATCAGCGAATTACTACTAAATAACGAGATAAAAATTTTAGATATAAGTGAAGAAATCCTATGAGCGACAAATGGTCGCTCATACATATAATTAAGGGTGAAAATTATGATATATTTAGATAATGCGGCAACAAGCGGAAAAAAGCCTGCCGTGGTAATTGGCGCTATAAACTATGCGCTTAATATGCTTTGTGCGAATCCCGGCAGAAGCGGTCATACGCGTTCAGCAATCGTTGCCGAGGAAGTGTATAAGGCTCGGAAAAAAATATCGGATTTTTTTCAAGCAGACGGACCTGAAAACATAGTGTTTACAGCTAATTGCACAATGGCTATTAATATGGTTTTAAAGGGTGTTATAAGCAAAGGTGACCACATAGTTATATCCGACCTTGAGCACAATGCTGTTATGCGACCGCTTGAAAATATGGGCATTGATTATACTGCTGCTGAGGTTTCCTTAGAAAGCGATGAGAATACTATAAAGAATTTTGAAAAAGCAATAAAAAAGGAAACAAAAATGATTTTTTGCACGGGCGCTTCTAATGTTTTGGGTAATATTTTACCCATTGAAAAAATAGGTATGCTTTGCAAAGAAAGGGGATTGCTTTTTGGCGTCGACGCCGCTCAAACTGCGGGTATTATACCGATAAATATGACCAAAAGTAACATTGACTATTTATGTATAGCACCTCATAAATGCTTATATTCGCCGATGGGCTTAGGTGTTTTAATAGCACGCAAGCCTATCGAAAGAACAATAATTCAAGGGGGAACAGGTAGTAATTCAAGAGAATTGATTCAAGGCAACAATTTGCCCGAGGATTTTGAGAGTGGCACAATAAATGTTCCTGCAATATTTGCTCTTAATCGCGCAATTGGGTTTGTTGAAAATAATTATTTTAATTTTTACGAGCGAGAAATGAAAATGCTTCAATTTTTTTATGACGAGATTGCTAAAAACGAAAACATAGTTTTATATACAAAACGGCCTTATAAATTCGCTTTTGCGCCATTAATGAGCCTAAACCTTTATGGGAAAAATTCGGAAGAAACAGCGGCTTATTTAAACCGAAACGGTCTTTGCGTTAGGGCGGGACTACATTGCGCACCAACGGCTCATAAGAAGATAGGGACAACCGATATAGGAACTGTGAGGGTTTCGACTGGGTATTTTAATAACATAACAGAAATCAAAAAACTTATATATTTATTAAAAAAATATTAATTTACTATTGAAGCATTTACTTAAATGTGTTAAAATATAGAAAAATGTGTTTACTGAAAGGGATGTTATTGGTGAATGCTGTGTTAAATGCGATTTATACGCTATGGAATCAAATATTATTTGCAATTTCTAACTTTCGAATTTTTGATATCATTGATATTATAATTATCGCTTTTATTATCTATAAGGCTATAGGATTTCTCAGTGAAACCCGCTCGGGTCAGCTTGTTAAGGGAATAGCTGTTTTATTGGCATTGTTTTTAATCGCTAACTGGTTTGAGCTTGCAGTATTAAGATGGTTGCTTTCTGCCATTGTTAGTTCGGCACTAATCGCCTTGGCTGTTATTTTCCAACCGGAGCTTCGTAGAATTCTTGAAAGAGTAGGTCAGGTTAAGCTTGGCCACTCTCAATCACTTGATAGTGAAAGCGAAAGAATCAGCAACGCTATTGACTGTGTTTGCAAAGCGGCAGGTGCTATGCAGGAATCTAAAACCGGCGCATTAATCGTATTTGAAAGAAAAACACAGCTTGGTGAAATTATTAATACCGGAACTGTTATTGATGCAAAGCCCTCGGTTTCTATGGTAAATAATGTGTTTTTCCCGAAATCACCTCTGCACGATGGTGCTGTTATTATGAGAAATGGTAGGATATATGCGGCAGGCTGTATTTTACCGCTTACCCAAAGCCGTTCTTTTTCTTCAAAACTGGGCACTCGCCATCGTGCCGCAATTGGTATGACTGAAAATTCCGATGCCATCGTTTTAATAGTTTCTGAGGAAACAGGAACTATTTCAATTGCGTTTGATGGTAAAATCAAGCGGGATTACTCGGTTGCTACCGCATATGCCGCCATTAAGGATAAGCTCATTGATGAGGAGCTTCAAGAAAAGGATGCGGCTATTGTTACTGCAGTTAAGAAAATTTTCACGAGTGGAAAATCAAAAAAGAAAACCGAATCAGGAGGAACAAAAAATGAAAATTAAATTTCCTTCAATTGATTTTAGGGCTTTATTTGCCAAGAAAAATTTTAGAATCATCTTTTCGGTTGTGCTTTCATTTATCATTTGGCTTGTTGTTATGATTAAGCAAAATCCTATCAGAGAGCAGGTTTTCACGGAAATTCCTGTAACAATCTCACTTGAAAATACTGCGGCAGGCGATATGGGACTTGGAGTAGTTTCCGATTTGTCCAATCAAAAATTCACCGTAACGATTAGTGGTCCCAACTATGTTGTAAGCTCGGTTAAATCGACTGATTTTATTTTGACTACCTCGCTCACCGACATTAACACTCCCGGAACATATTCGATGGAAATTTTGCCTTCAAGGAACAGCAGTAAGGCGGGCTATACCTTTAAATCGGTTTCGCCGTCTACTATTGATGTTACTTTTGATTACATTGATACCAAAGAGTTTACGGTTACGCCTAAGCTGGTTGGAGTAAGTGCGGCAGATGGTCTTATCGCCGAAGCACCAATTCTTTCTAACGCTGAGAAAGCTACAATTACAATCAAAGGCCCGCGTTCAATTATGAACCAAATCAATTCGGTTGCCACCTATGCGGTTGTTAACAAAACCCTCTCCGAAACCCAAAGCTTTGAGAGTGACGTTGTTTTGTATGATGAAAACGAAAAGGTGCTCTATAGATTTTCGGCTGATGGCAGTGTGTTTGACAAGGACGATAAGGCACTTGCAAACTCAAATCTTACTTTGAGCTTCACCTCGGCAAAGGTTACACAGCCGATTTCAAAATCTAAAACTGTTAAGGTTAAGCCTAATTTTGCTAATCTACCTTTAGATTTAGGCGCCGACGATATTTCATTTAAAGTTGACCATCCAAGTGTTACCATTATCGGTCAGCCGGAAATTATTGATAGTATTAAGGAGATTTCTCTCTCTGCAATCGACTTTAGAACGGTATCCGTCAACAGCAACAGCTTTGAGGTTTCTGCAGTTTTACAAGATGGTGTTAAAATCCTTGATAATATTGAATTTTTCACCGTAACGATTAACACTTCAAATTATGTTGAGAAAACATTTAATATCAGTGATATTCGTTGCACGGGACTTAAAAAGGGACTTTCTGCAACTACCGGCTCATCGTTAAAGAATGTTAAGCTTTGCGGTCCTAAAAACATTATGAAATCGGTAAAGGCTTCTGATTTTTACGGTCTTGTTACCTTAGAGGATAAGTCCGAGGGCATTCATACCGTAGATGTTGTTATCAAATCCGATAAATTTAAAACTGTTTGGCAGGTTGGAAATTACAGCACGGCTGTTACTGTTAAATAGTCTATGTTATTAACAATACCGCCTCTGCGACATAAAATGTAGCGAGGTGGTATTTGTGATTAAGTCTATATTATTGGTGGCGCTTGTTATATTGGCGGTTTTAGGGATTTGCGATGTAATTCATTTCTTTAGGAGAATATTGTTTTCGCCTACTGAAAAGCCTCGAAAAATGCTGCTTGTGTTTTTGAGTAACAAGCAACCGCTTCTGCAGTTAAGGCAAGTATACGATTCTTTTCTTTGGCACGGCGATGAATTTGCTGAAAATATTGTTGCGGTATTAGATAATGTTGATGAATCAGATTGGACTGCGTGCAGGGAGTTTTGTTCGGACAAATTTAAGATATTTTTAACCGAAAGGTCTAGTATTTCAGAATTTTTAGATTTTGAGCAGTGATTATGTATGGAAAATAAAAAACTAGAATCAGTAAAAGGTTTAGTAGAAAAAATTACATATAAGAACGAAAATAACGGTTATACAATTGCTATTATTCGAAGCGGGAAAGAAAAAATTACCATTGTCGGAACATTGCCTTTTTTAAACGAGGGTGAAGCCGGTGAGTTTTTTGGTGAGTATATTGTTCACCAAACATACGGCAGACAGTTTTCAGTAAAAAGCTTCAATAAGACTGCGCCAACAACCGTAGCGGGCATACTTAAATATCTGTCTTCGGGTGTAATCAAGGGCGTGGGACCGGCAACAGCGGGAAGGATTGTAGAAAAATTCGGCGCAGATTCCTTGAATGTTATCCAAAATCACCCTGAAGAATTGGTTGTAATTCAAGGCATATCCAAACAGCGAGCTTATCAAATCTCTGAGGAATATGTTAAGCAATTCGGCCTTAGGGATGTGGTGTTTGCGCTTTCAGAGTTTGATATTTCGCTTGAAAGATGCATAAAGGTATATCGAGCCTTAGGAAGCAGGGCAGGAGAGCTTATTCGGGAAAATCCATACATTTTATGTTCTTCGGGCATTGAGTTTCCTTTTGAGCTTGCCGAAACGATTGCTATTAGCTATCAGTTGCCCGCTTCAAACATTAATCGAATAAAATCGGGCATAGAATATATTTTGCGCAACAACCTTAAAAACGGTCACACCTGCCTGCCCTGGGCAAAGCTGTTAAGGGTTGCGCAAAAGCTTTTAGGATGCGAGGAAAATCTACTCGAGGAAGCCTGCACTGAATTAGTTAATGGCTTTGCGCTTCGCTCTAAATATATTGATAACGCTCTTTATTTATCGTTGCCCGATTATTATGTTGCGGAGGAGTATATTGCCGCAAGGCTTAAGGCGGTTTTATCATTAGGAGATGCCAATTCAACTATAGATGAGCTTGAAATTGATTATGTTGAAAACAAGCTTGGAATTAAATTTGAGTCGCTGCAAAGAAACGCCATTAAAAATGCTTTTAGAGACGGTCTGCTTATTTTAACCGGAGGTCCCGGAACGGGCAAGACAACCACACTTAATGCAATTATTGAGCTTTTTGAGCAGCGTGATATGAACATACAGCTAACGGCTCCTACAGGTAGAGCTTCCAAAAGAATGACTGAGCTTACAGGTAGAGAAGCAAAAACCATTCATCGCTTATTAGAGGCAGAATGGACAGGCAATAACGAAAGAAAATTTGCGCGTAACGAGCGCAATTTGCTCCAATGTGATGTCTTAATTATTGATGAAGCCTCAATGGTCGACACTTTGCTATTTGAAAGCTTGTTGCGCGCTGTTAGAATAAGCTGCAGAATTATTATCGTTGGAGATTCTGACCAACTGCCGAGCGTTTCTGCGGGGAATTTATTAAATGATTTGGTCGATTCCGAAATGTTTCCGACGGTTGCTCTTAAAAAGGTTTTCAGGCAAGCTGAGCAAAGTGCCATTATCAAGAATGCGCATGCATTAATTGACGGCGAAAAGCCTGATTTTTCAAATAAGTCGAGTGACTTTTTCCTTTTAAACCGCAGTGAAGAATATGATATATCAAATACCGTTCTTGAGCTTTGCACCCAACGACTGCCTAGTGCTTATGGCTTTAATTCGGTGAATGATATTCAGGTGATTTGTCCTTCAAAAATTTTACCTTGCGGAACTGTTAATCTCAATAATTTACTACAATCTGCATTAAACCCGAATCTGCCGCATAAACCGCAATACAGTTATAAAGGAGTTTATTTCCGTGAGGGCGACAAGGTGATGCAGATAAAAAACAACTATGATTTGCAATGGGTTAGGACAAGCAATGAAATCGGTTGTGGGGTATTTAACGGCGATGTTGGTTTTATAACTGAAATTGATAAGCGTGCAGGCACTGTTAAGGTGCAATACGACGATAAGATAGCGACATATTTCGGCGAAAACTTATCCGAAATAGAGCTTGCTTATGCAATTACTGTTCATAAGAGTCAAGGAAGTGAATTTGATTGTGTTGTTCTGCCACTTTCGGATATTCCAACACAATTAAAATACAGAAACCTTCTTTATACTGCTGTTACAAGGGCTAAAAAGCTTTTGGTTATTGTAGGAAAAGAAAGTATATATTTTCAAATGGCTGCCAATGACAGAAAAACCCTACGCTACACCTTGCTCAAGGAGTTTTTATGTGAGGAGTGAACTTGTGAGCTTAATTAAAAGGGCGCTTCGCGTTTTAATATCATCTATTTATCCCAATAAATGTGTTTGTTGCGGAGATATAATAGAGGATAATGAGTATTTGTGCTCCGAGTGTCATTCGCAAATTAACGATTTTATCATTGAAAACCCTTGTTTAAAAGATGGCTTAAGCAAGAGTGAGTGCGAATGTAAATATAAGGTTTTTCATTTTGAGGCGATAACTACCGTTTATAAAAATGATGGGCTTCCCAAAAAGGCACTTTATGACTATAAGATTAATCGTAAAATGCATTATGTTGATTTTTTCGCACAGAAAATGGCGCTATCGGTTATTAGCAATTTTCACGGAGTGTCATTTGATTACATTGTTTCTGTTCCAACCTCATATTCAAGTTATTTAAAGAGAGGCTTTGACCATAGCGGAGTTCTTTGTGAAAGGATTGCTCGGCTGCTTAAAATCAGGCGTTTGCGCAACCGATTAAGGACAAAGCCCTTTAGAAAGAAGCAGCATTACAGCAGGTATGCTGACCGACTTAAAAATGTGAGAGGGAAGTATTACTATAGCGGCAGAAAAATCAAGGGTAATGTGCTTTTGGTTGACGATATAAAAACTACGGGTGCAACACTCGATGAATGTGCAAAAGAATTGTTGTTCGGCGGTGCCGATAAGGTGTATGCGGTGACGGCACTCGTATCTGCCAAAAAGAAATCTTGAAAATATTAATTTGATATTATATAATCAGTTTGGTGATAATTATGGCAACAGACATTGGAATTGATTTAGGTTCATACAAAACGGTTGTTTTTTCGGGAAACAGAGTCGTTTTAGAACGCCCCAGCATTGTAACGGTTGAAAACGATACCTGGGAGGCGGTATATTTCGGCGATAAGGCCAAGAAAACTCTCGGCAGAACTCCCGAAAGCTTTTCCTGCGTTTTTCCGATAGAGCACGGGATTATTGCGGAGTATGATATTTCTGAAAAAATGCTTAAGGAATATATGAAAGAGGCTTTTAAGGATAAAATTTTAAGGCCTCGAATTATTGCTACTTTACCCTGTGGCTTAACCGAGCTTCAGCATCATACGCTCGCGAATGTTGTTGAATCGGGTGGCGGCAGAAATATATCGGTTATAGAAGGACCTTTGGCGATTGCCTTTGGGCTTGAGCTTGATTTTTCAAAGCCGCACGGTTATTTAATTGTTGATATCGGCGCCGGCACTACCGATATTGCGGTAATCTCTTTGGGCGGTATTTCTGCTTGTGACTCTTATAAAGTCGGCTCCTTTGATTTTGACCAGCAGATAATCAGATATGTTCGTAAAGAATATAATATTGAAATCGGTATGCTGATGGCAGAAAGCATTAAAAAGCAGCTTGGAACGGTTGTTCAAAGACCTGTTGAGGTTGCAATGGTTGCTAAAGGTAGAAATATTTTTACGGGACTTCCCGAGAGTTTTGAAATCACCTCTGATGAGGTTTATAACGCCATAAAGGAAACTGCCGCTTCAATTTGTAATGCAATAAGGGCAGTGCTTTCTAAAACAGACCCCGACCTCGTTGCAGATATAAAAACTGACGGTATGTATTTAACGGGTGGCGGCTCACTTATCAACGGAATGGATAAGCTTATAGCTGATTATTTAGGCACGAGAGTTCATTCGCTCGAAGACCCAACCCACAGCGTTGTAAGGGGTGCGGCTGTTGCTATAAGAAAGCCCGAGCTGCTTAAAAATGTGAATTATCAGCTTCGCTCCATAAAAGAGCTCGAAATAACATAAAAAACACTTGACATTTTTGGAAAATATGTTATAATCATCGTTGACAATGAAGAAGAACATACCATGTTTCTCACCCTTATGTGTGTTATCAAAGGGTTAATAAGACGAATTTCCTTTAGGAATATTGTAGTTTTAGACGTGGGCATGTTATGTTCACGTCTTTGTTATTATATTTTACCGTTACGGAGGTGCTTCACAATCAGCAGCAAAGAATTAGCCATTAATGAAGCTATTAAGTTCAAAGAGGTTAGAGTAATTGATTCTGACGGTTCTCAGCTTGGCATTTTGCCTATCGATAAAGCTATCGAGGCTGCCTACGCAAAGGACCTTGACCTTGTAAACATTTCGCCGAACGCTGTTCCGCCCGTTTGCAAGATTATGAATTACGGAAAGTATCGTTTTGAACAGGCAAAAAAGGAAAAGGAAGCTAAAAAGAACCAAAAGGTTATTGAAATTAAGGAGATTCGCTTGGGTCTCGGCATTGATGTGCACGATTTTGAAACCAAGGGAAATCACGCTATTCGTTTTCTTAAAGATGGTAACAAGGTTAAGGTTTCTATCCGCTTTAGAGGTAGAGAGCTCGGCCATCCGGAGCTTGGTCTTGACACAATGGCGCGTTTTGCGGAATATTGTGCAGATGCTTGCACGGTCGAAAAGGCTGCCAAGATGGAAGGACGCAACATGCTAATGTTTTTAGCTCCGAAATCAGGTAAATAAAGTTTATAGGAGGATATAAAATGCCTAAGATTAAAACACACAGCGGCGCTAAAAAGCGCTTCAAGCTCACAAAAAACGGCAAGGTAAAACGCGCTCATGCTTTCAAGTCTCATATTCTTAATAAGAAGACAACAAAGCGTAAAAGAAATCTGCGCAAGGTCGTATGTGCTGATGTAACCAATGTTGCAGCAGTAAAGAAAATGATTCCGTATAAATAATCGGAAAAACTTGAAAGTTGGAGGTAACTTAAATGGCTCGTGTAAAAGGTGCGTTAGCAACACGCAAGAGAAGAAAAAAGACATTAAAGCTTGCAAAAGGCTATTTTGGCGCTAAATCAAAGCTCTTTAAAACTGCTAAAGAAGCAGTTATGAAATCTGGGAACTATGCTTATATTGGTCGTAGACTTAAAAAGCGTGATTTCCGTCGTTTGTGGATTACCCGCATTTCTGCGGCCGCAAAGATTAATGGTATGAATTATTCTACATTTATGAATGGTCTTAACAAGGCCGGCGTTAAGATTAACCGCAAGATGCTCGCTGATATCGCAGTAAACGATGCAGCAGGTTTTGCTAATCTCGTTAAAACTGCTCAAAAGGCTTTAGCAAAATAATTTTACCTCGCCCGAGAAAAAATCTCGGGCGAATTTTGCTTTTTTATGTTGCGAAAAATGGCTTAAAAAGGAGGGTATTTATGAATAACTTTATCGAAATTACAGCAAAAGACAATCCGCTTATCAAGCTTGTTTGTGCATTACAGACCTCTGCAAAATCAAGAAAAGAGAACAATTTGTTTGTTTTAGAGGGACTTAGAATTTGCATGGATGCTTATGATAATTCAATTAAGTTTGATAAACTGATTGTCTCCAAAACGGCCGCGGTTAAATACCAAAAAGATATAGTCGTATTTTCTAATAATTCAAAAAAATGTTATTTGATTTCGGATGATTTATTCAAAAAAATTAGTGATACCGATTCGCCGCAAGGGATAATAGCGGTTTGTCCTTTGCCAAATAATGATGATATAATTTCCGCAAAGGGAAGATATGTAGCACTTGACAACATTTCGGACCCAACGAATTTAGGCGCTATCGCAAGAACGGCTGAAGCACTTGGAATTAACGGCATTATTCTTACAAAAAGCGGTTGTGACCCATATAGCCCAAAATCGCTTAGGTGCTCAATGGGAACACTTTTAAGAATTCCTTTATTTATTACTGACGATATTATTTCGTTTGCAAAATCTAATGGTTTGCGTTGTTTTGCCGGTGTTGTTGATGCAGACGCCCAAAACATTAAAGATACAACATTTGCAGACGGCGATG
This sequence comes from Acutalibacteraceae bacterium, assembly GCA_045589375.1. Lineage (GTDB taxonomy): Bacteria > Bacillota > Clostridia > Oscillospirales > Acutalibacteraceae > UBA737. The sequence goes on from JAZNOY010000041.1 coordinate 14,606, forward strand.
TTCTTATAATCGGCAATGAAGCTAATGGAATCAGCGATTATGTAAAGGAAAATTCGTTTAAAAAAATAACTATTAAAATGCAGGGTAGTGTTGAATCACTTAACGCCGCAGCGGCGGCAACTATCGCAATGTGGGAAATGAAAAAGTAGGAGATAATATGTCGAGTGGGATTGTGCTTGAAAATCTTTTAACCTTGCAATCGGCTTTTGGCGCTGGAAGCATAACTGCCTATCGTATATATGAAAAGCTTTTCGACAACGGTATGCTAAATGCGCCTTTAAGTGAAATCATTACAAAAAATATTTTAACGGATGAAATTAATAAAAAGCTTTCGGCGGTTAAAGCATCAAAAATCCGTAAAATTATTTCCGATTGTTTTGAAAATGAAATCAAAATTATTACTATAAACGACAGCATTTTTCCCGATAGACTTCGTAATATTTCGGTGCCGCCGCTTGTATTATATATCAAAGGTGAAATACCGAAAATTGATGAAGAACCGCTGTTTTGTATTGTTGGTCCCCGTGATGTTTCGCAATTTGGTGCGAAGGCGGCTTATTCTTTAGCTCGAAGACTTTCTCGCGCGGGTATGATAATCGTAAGCGGCGGAGCCGTCGGCACGGATAGCTATGCACACCAAGGCGCGCTTAATTGCGGTGGTAAAACGATTGCAGTTCTTGCCTGCGGTATTTGTTATAACTATCTTCAAAAAAATGCTTCTATGCGTGAGCAGATTGCTAAAAGCTATTGTCTTATAAGCGAGCATCCGCCTTTTGCGCCGACAAGTAAGTTTTGTTTCCCCATAAGAAACAGGCTTATGGCGGGTATATCGGTTGGAACTGCTGTAATAGAAGCGGGCAAGAAAAGCGGTGCGCTTATAACTGCAAAGCACGCTAATGACCAAGGCAAAGAGGTATTTGTAATTCCCGGCAATCCAACATTCCCGCAATATGCCGGCTCAAACGAGCTACTTCGAGACGGAGCGTTACCTTTAATTGATGCTTCTGATGTATTTAATCAGTATTTGCCGAGGTTTCCTCAAAAGATTAATCTTGAAAACGCATTTAAGGAAGAGGGGAAATCTAAAAAATCTAAAAAATTTGTAAAAAAGTCTGATATTAGTCTTTCAAAAGAAGCAAAAATAGTGTATAATAATTTGAATAAGCAAAAATTTACCGCCGATGATTTATTATCTCTTTCGATTTCTGATGATGCGCTGCTTTCGGCACTCACCGAACTTGAAATGGAGCATTATATAAGGGCGTTGCCCGGCGGTCTTTATGAACTGATATTCTCTTAAAAAGGAGTTAACTCAATGGCAAAGCTTGTAATTGTCGAATCACCTTCAAAAATCAAAAGTGTTAAGAAATATTTAGGTAGCGGATACGAGGTTATGGCCTCGGTTGGCCATATTCGCGATTTGCCCAAATCCAATTTGGGTATTGATGTTAATAACGGCTTTAAACCGCAGTATATCAATATGGCTGATAAAAAGGATGTTATTAAGTCCTTAAAAGATGCGGCTGCCGATAGCGAGCAGGTTTTTCTCGCAACCGACCCCGACCGCGAGGGCGAGGCAATTTCTTGGCACTTGGCGCATATTTTATCTCTTGATTTAAACAGTGCAAATCGTATAGCCTTTAACGAGATTACCGAATCGGGTGTAACGGCAGGAATAAACAATCCAAGAAAAATTGATATGAATTTAGTCGACGCTCAGCAAGCCAGAAGAGTGGTTGATAGAATAGTAGGTTATAAGCTAAGTCCGTTTTTATGGCGCAAGGTTAAAAGCGGTCTTTCTGCCGGCAGAGTGCAAACGGTTGCTCTTCGCTTGATTGTAGACCGTGAGCGTGAAATCAATAGCTTTAACAGCGAGGAGTTTTGGTCGGTTGAGGCAAATTTAACAGCCGGTAGAAAAACCTTTACCTCAAAGCTTTACGGTATGGCTAACGGCGAAAAAATTGATTTAATTCCTAATGAGGCGGCCGCAACGGCAATTGTTGATAAAATCAGCGATTCAAGCTTTGTTGTAAGCAATGTTAAAAAGGGTGTTAGAAACAGACAGCCCGCGCCACCCTTTACCACCTCAACGCTTCAGCAAGAGGCATCTAGGAGACATAATTTTACCGGACAAAAAACCATGCGTATTGCGCAGCAATTATACGAAGGTATTGATGTTGCTTCACACGGCATTACCGGTTTAATTACCTATATGAGAACCGACTCGCTTCGTATTTCTGAGGAGGCACGCGCCGCTGCGAGCAGTTATATTTCACAGAAATACGGCAAGAATTATCTTCCTGCTAAGCCTCGTTATTTTAAGACAAAAAGCGGAGCGCAGGATGCCCACGAAGCAATACGACCTACAAATCTGTTTTTAACTCCCGATTCCATAAAGGATTCGTTAACGGCAGAGCAGTATAAGCTATATCGGTTGATTTGGTCGCGTTTTATCGCTTCTCTTATGGCGCCGTGCGTTCAGGATACTGTTACTGTTGATATTACTGCCGATGATTATTTGTTTAAGGCAAGCGGATATTCAGTGAAATTTGAGGGCTTTACCGCCTTATATGAGGAGGGTAAGGACGAGGATGAGGGCGAAAGCGTTACACTTCCCGTAATGGAGGTGGGCGATGTTTTAAAGCTTAAGTCGCTTAAACCCAACCAACATTTCACTCAACCACCCGCGCGATATACCGAGCCCACCTTAATTAAAGCTCTTGATGAAAACGGTATCGGCAGACCTTCGACCTATGCTCCTATTATCTCGAATATTTTACAAAGAGATTATATCGAGCGTGAGAAAAAGTCACTTAAGCCGACTCAGCTCGGTATTGTTATAACCGACCTTGTTTGCGAATACTTTAAAAAGCTTTTCGAGGTTAAGTTTACTGCTAATCTTGAAAACAAGCTTGATAAGATTGGCACGGGCGACTTAAATTGGGTTAACACGGTGAGTGAATTTTATGATGATTTTGACTCACTTTTCAAAAAAGCAGAGAATTCGCTTAACGGCAAGCGTGTTAAAATCCCTGCTGTAGAGACCGATGTTGTTTGCGAAAAATGCGGCAGAAAAATGGTTGAAAAAAACGGTAGATTTGGCAAATTCCTCGCGTGCCCCGGTTATCCCGAGTGTAAAAACACGAAGCCAATGCCTGAAAATGAAATAAAAGAGCCGTGCCCCAAGTGTGGTGGCAAGCTACTTAAAAAGGTTTCTAAAAAAGGCAAAACCTTTTATGGCTGCTCGAATTATCCCAACTGCGATTTCGCTTCGCCCGGAATACCTACGGGTGAAACCTGTAAGGAATGCGGCAGCTACATTGTTAAGGGTATTCGCGGCCGCAAGTATTGTATGAATTCGGAATGTGCCTCAAGAGCTAAAACCGAGAAAAACAAAAAGGAAAGTTAAAATGGACTCAATAACAGTTATCGGCGCAGGTTTAGCCGGCTGTGAAGCCGCTTGGGCCGCAGCGAATATGGGTGTTAAGGTAAGACTTATTGAGATGAAGCCAATTAAAAAATCACCCGCTCATAAAACCGATAATTTTGCAGAGCTTGTATGCTCTAATTCGCTTAAGGCGGCGCGCGTTGATTCGGCAGCAGGTCTTTTAAAGGAAGAAATGCGGCGTTTAGGCTCACTTTGCTTGCAAGCGGCAGATTGCGCGAGTGTTGCGGCAGGCGGTGCTTTAGCGGTCGACCGCGATGTTTTTTCAAGTTATATTACGAAAAGTATTAAGTCACACCCTAATATTGAGATTGTCAATTGTGTTGCAACGGATATTCCGCAGGATGAAGTCACTGTTATTGCGACGGGACCGTTAACCGATGACGCTCTTGCTTGTAAAATTGAGGAATTTTGCGAATCGGGTAATCTGAGCTTTTATGACGCGGCAGCGCCGATTATCACGGCAGAAAGTATTGACTTTTCTATTGCCTTTAAGGCCTCACGATACGATAAGGGAAGTGCTGAGGGCGATTATATTAATTGTCCTATGAGCCGAGAAGAATACGAACGGTTTTATAATGCGCTCATTACTGCACAGTCTGCTTCACATCACGAGTTTGATAAACCGCTTAAGGTTTACGAGGGCTGTATGCCAATTGAGGTTTTAGCAAAAAGGGGAGAGGATTCCATTCGCTTTGGGCCTTTAAAGCCTGTGGGACTTCGCGACCCGAGAACTGACCGTAGGCCGTGGGCAGTGGTGCAGTTAAGAAAAGAAAATTATGCAGGGAGTCTTTATAATTTAGTTGGCTTTCAAACAAATCTGAAATTTGGCGAGCAAAAAAGAGTATTTTCGATGATTCCTTCACTCGAAAACGCTGAATTTGTGAGATATGGTGTTATGCATCGAAACACATTCATTAATTCGCCGAAGCTTTTAGCAAAAAATTTATCACTTAAGAAAGCAAAAAACATTTTTTTTGCAGGTCAGCTTTCAGGTGTTGAAGGATATATGGAATCGGCGGCATCAGGTATTGTTGCGGGTATAAATGCGGCTAACTTGTTGCTTAATCAAGAACCTTTAATTTTGCCCGATTTTTCAATGATTGGTGCATTACTTGGCTATATTACCGATGAATCGGTTAAAGAATTTCAACCAATGGGTGCAAATTTCGGAATTTTACCCGCACTTCAGAATGTTATAAAGGATAAACGCGAGCGTTATATGGCTTTTGCCAAGCGCTCACTCGAGTTTTATGATAAAATGAGGGGGTAGCTTTATGAGAATTGTTGTAGATGCCTTTGGCGGCGATAATGCGCCATTTGAAATCATTAAAGGTGCAGCTTTAGGCTCAATCGAACAAAAGGTAGATGTTACTTTAACAGGAAACAAAAGCAAGATTGAAAGAATTATCAATGAAAACCAACTGGAATTTTGGGGCGAGCTTAAAATTGTTGATACCGATGATGTTATTGGTATGGACGATGACCCTACTACTATTTTAAAAGCCCATTCTAATTCTTCAATGGCGCTTGCATTTAAGGAATTAGCCGAGGGCAGAGCAGATGCATTTGTTTCTGCCGGCTCAACCGGAGCAATTGTTGTTGGTGGCACCTTAATAATTAAAAGAATAAAGGGAATTAAGCGTCCTGCATTGGCGGGAAGTATTCCTTCGCCTAACGGCTCATATATGCTTATGGATATGGGTGCCAATGCCGAATGCAGACCCGAAATGCTTGCACAATTTGGAATTATGGCAAGTGCGTATCTTGAAAAGGTGGAAAGCAGAAGCAATCCCAAAATCGCTCTTTTAAATATTGGCGCGGAAGAAACAAAGGGTGACGAGCTTAGAAATGAGGCTTATAAGCTATTATCGGAAGCACCTATAAATTTTGTTGGTAATGTTGAATCTCGCGAAATGCCTAAGGGTGTTTGCGATGCCGTTATTACTGATGGCTTTACGGGCAATATCGCTCTAAAGCTTATTGAGGGCACATCTATTACTATGTTTAAGCTCATTAAAAATATATTATATAAAAATATAGTTTCAAAGCTGGCGGCGCTTGTGCTTAAAAAGGATTTATATTCCTTGAAATCTATGATGGACAGTTCTGAAACGGGCGGAGCACCTCTTTTGGGTGTTTCAAAGCCTGTTATTAAAGCGCACGGAAGCTCTGATGCAAAGGCAATTAAAAACGCAATTCGCCAAGCCGTTATTTTTTCTCGTAACAATGTAATAGACGCCATTAGCGGCAGTATTTCAAAGACGGAGTAGAATAATATGAATTCCCTCGAAAAAAAGTTAAGCTATAAATTTAATAATATAAGCTTGCTTAAAAACGCGTTAACACATTCTTCTTATGCTAATGAAGTAAGAAGCGGGACAAGCTCGAATGAAAGATTGGAGTTTTTAGGTGATTCCGTGCTCTCTTTGATTGTTTCGGAATATATCTATTCTCAATTTTCGGACATGCCCGAAGGGGACCTTACCCGACTTCGCTCATCGCTTGTTTGCGAAAAGGCGCTTTGCTCTTATTCGCGCGAGCTTGATTTAGGCTCATACCTATTGCTTGGCAAGGGTGAGGATAAAGGCGGCGGCAGAGAACGCGATTCAATTCTTGCCGATGCTTTTGAGGCGGTTTTAGCAGCAATTTATATCGATGGCGGCATGGATTGTGCGAAGCGCCATGTTATGAATTTTGTTTTACGCGAGCTTGAAAACTGCAAAGACGAGAATGATTTTAAGGACTATAAAACCACGCTTCAGGAGATTATTCAGAGAAATCCTGAGGAGTCTGTCAGTTATTTTTTAATTAACGAAGAAGGTCCTGACCACGATAAAAAATTCACAGTTGAGGTTCATCTTAATTCTAATGTGATTGGTTGTGGCGTGGGCAAGAGCAAAAAGCGCGCTGAACAAATGGCGGCTAAGCAGGCACTTGAACTGATGGGTGAAAGTGTATGAGTCAAAAACACTCTAATATTTCTATATTTGTTCCGCATATTGGTTGTCCTAACAAGTGCAGCTTTTGCAATCAAAGGCATATTACGGGTGCATCTATTGCGCCTAGGGTAGATGATATTGTGAAGGCGGTTAGAACTGCCGCTAAAAGCAAAAATTATTGCCCCGAAAGCACAGAAATTGCTTTTTTTGGTGGTAGCTTTACGGCTATCAACCGTAATTATATGCTTGAGCTTTTGAAAACGGCATCGGTATTTGTTAGAAACAAAATCGTTTCGGGCATTAGGATTTCCACAAGGCCTGATGCTATTAACAAAGAAATACTTGAAATCTTAAAGCAATACGGCGTTACGGCGATTGAACTTGGCGCTCAAAGTATGGATAATACTGTTTTAAGGAAAAACAATCGCGGCCATTTAGCGAAGGATATCGTCAATTCCTCTAAGCTTATAAAGGAATATGGGTTTTCTTTAGGACTTCAAATTATGACGGGATTGTTTTCAGATACCGAGGATAAGGCGCTAAAAACGGTTAATGAGGTTATTACGCTTAAGCCCGATACAGTTAGAATTTATCCAACAATTGTTTTAAAGGATACCGACCTTGCGGCATTGTTTTATGATAATAAATATAAGCCACAAACTCTTGAGGGCGCGGTTGAGCTTTGCTCTAAAATGCTTTTAATGTTTAGTGAAGCAGGTATTAATGTTATTCGCCTTGGTTTGCATACGATAAATCAAAACGCCTATGTTGCAGGCCCTTGGCATCCCGCCTTTAGTGAGCTTTGCCAATCAAAAATCTTTTTTGAAAATGCAAAAAAACAGATGGGCGATGCAGGTGATTATGATATTTATGTTGAGCCAACGGCAATTTCAAAAATGATTGGTCAAAAGAAGGATAATATAAATAAATTAAAAGAGCTCGGGTTTAATGTTACCGTTAAACCGATGGATACTCTTTTAGAGTATCAAGTATTAGTTGAAAGGAGAGGATAGGCTGTGCTTTTAAACTCTATTCAGGTGCAGGGCTTTAAATCCTTTGCGGATAAAACAACACTTAAGTTTGGCAAGGGTATTACTGCAGTTGTCGGCCCTAACGGAAGCGGAAAAAGTAATATTTCAGATGCGGTTCGCTGGGTGCTTGGAGAGCAATCTACCAAAAGTCTTCGCGGTCAATCTATGGAAGATGTAATTTTCGGCGGAACGGATACCCGCCGTCCGCATGGTTTTTGTGAGGTTACACTTAACATAGATAATGTTGACAGAACGCTTAATTTTGATAATGATTTTGTTTCTATAACAAGAAGATTTTATCGTTCACACGAAAGTGAATATCTTATAAACAATGTTTCTGTAAGGCTTAAGGATGTTCACGAGCTATTTATGGATACCGGTCTCGGCCGCGATGGTTATTCGATGATTGGTCAAGGAAAAATTGATAATATTATCAGTTCAAAATCCGATGAGCGCAGAGATATTTTTGAGGAAGCATCGGGAATTTCAAAATACAGATATAGAAAAACCGAAGCCGAAAGAAAGCTTTCGGCCGCTGAGGACAATCTTTTAAGGTTAAAAGACATTATGGACGAGCTTGAGAGTAGGGTAGGACCTCTTGAGGAGCAGAGTCGTAAGGCAGAGCGTTTTTTAGAGCTTGCAGAGAGTAAAAAGCAGCTTGAAATCGGTCTTTGGCTATATACGCTTAACAATTCAAAGGATGCACTCAGAGCGCACGAAAGCAAGATTGCTACTGCTCAATTAAAATACAAGGAGATTGAGGATGCACTCAGTCAATTTGATGTTGAAACTGAGAAAAATACTGCAGAATTTGCAAGACTGACTGCGGAAATTGAAAATTTAAGAACAGAAATTGCCAACTCTAATGAGGAGGCGGTGAAATTCGAGGGAAATATCTCGGTATTTAATAATGATATATTGCACAATAATGAGCTTATTGAGCGCCTAAACACCGAGAAAGCACAGCTTGAGCTCAGTGATGCTGCTGCTAATGAGGAAATTGCCCAAAAGCATATTTTTGCCGAGCAGAAAAAGGACAAGATGGCAGAGCTTAACAATAAGCTTTCAGGCTTAGAAAGCGAGCTTTCCACACTTATCAGCGACAGCGAAAGCATTTCACGAAGGATTGAGGAGCAGGTAAAGGCTATTAATGCTCTAACCTCAAGGCTTTCTGATTTGCGCGTTGAAATGTCTACTGCCAATACTTCAATTGAGGAGATTTCGGCAAGAAGCCAAAATATTGATGTATTAATTTCGGAAAATGAGCGCAAGATATGTGATTTTGAGTCACAATTTGATGAAACAAAGCAGCTTTTTGAAAGAATTGATGAAAATATTATTTCTTATGGGAACACCCTAAAGGGATATGAACTAAGACTTGAATCGAGAAACAAAACCGTTGAGGAGCTCAAGCAAAAGGCAGAGGAATTTCATCTTGACATTGAGGCTAAAAAGCGCAGAGTGCAGATACTTGTTGACCTTGAAAACAATATGGATGGATACTCAAACGCAGTAAAGAAGGTCGTTTCCGAAGCCGAAAAGGGCATTCTTCGCGGTGTTTATGGACCAATTTCCAAGCTAATAACCGTTGATAAAAAATACTCAATTGCTATTGAAACGGCACTTGGCAACGCCATTCAAAACATTGTTGTTGAAAATGAAGGTGATGCTAAGCGTGCGATTAATTACCTTAAAAGCAACAACTTTGGCAGAGCAACATTTTCTCCCGTCTCTGCAATTAAGGCAAGAGAATTTAAGGAAACCGACTTTGAGGATATTTTCGGCTTTGTTGGTATCGCAAGTGAGCTTGTGAGTGTTGACAAGAAATACAGCGAAATCATCAAGTTCTTTTTGGGTGCTACCATCGTTACCGAGGATATAGACAGTGCGGTTGCACTTGCTAAAAAATACAACTATCGCGTTAAGGTTGTTTCACTCGACGGTCAGGTTGTAAATTCAGGCGGGTCGCTTACAGGTGGTTCACTTGTTAAACACGCCGGTATGCTTGGCCGTTCAAACGATATTTTGGCTTTGAAAGAGAAAATCGCTAAGCTTGAAGCGCAAGAAGCGCAAAATAGTGCTATGCTCAACGATGCAATTTCTGCGCTAAACGAGGTTAAAGCTGATATAGTAGCTGTAAATGCAGATATTGCTAATGCAAACGAGGACAAAATCAGAACACTTTCCGAGCTTAAGCGTATTGAGGATTTGATTTCCAATCATAAGGAAAATAATGTTGTTTTATCCAACGAACGCGCAAGCGGTGACGAAAAAATCAAGCTACTTAATGAGCAGGCGATTGCGGCTGCGAATGGTATTACGGAAATCGAAGCGCAAAAGAGCGCCCTTCAAAATGAAATTGATGGTATGACGGGCGGCCGCGACAGTATTTCTGTTAAACGCGAGGAGCTTGGCAATGCTATTACCGAGCTTAAGCTTGAAATTATTGATAACGAAAAGGATGTTTCCGTTCTTTTAAAGAGTGCGGAGGATTTGTTATCAACTATTAATGACCGAGCCAAGAGATTTAGCGATATTTCCGCGGAAATATCAGCCATTTCCTATAAAAATAATCAGCTAAATTCTGATATTGCCGAAGCTCGTGATAATATTGATAATTTAAAGCTTAGTATTGATGAATTTAACAAAAAAATTGGCGAGCTTATGGAGTGCCGCAACAACACCGAAAAGCTTGGCACCGAGCTTCGTTCGAGCGAGCGCGAGCGCACAATGGAGCGTGAGCGCATAGGCGGTGAGCTTGCGCGTCTTTGCGAACGCAAGGATGTTATGATGAGAGAATACGACGATGTGATTCGTCAGTTATTCGATGAGTATCAGCTTACCAAGAGTGAGGCCGAAGAAGTTGCTATTCAAATTGAAAAGCCGGCTGAGGCTAAAAAAAGCCTTGCTGATGTTAAATCAAAAATCCGTTCGCTTGGTAATGTAAATGTATCGGCAATTGAGGAGTATAAGGAAGTTAAGGAACGCTATGACTTTATGTCGGCACAGATTGATGATGTGAATAAAGCGCGCGCCGAGCTTCACAAGCTTATTAATCAGTTAACAACTCAAATGCAAGAGCTGTTTATTGTTGGATTTAATAAGATTAATGAAAACTTTACCAAAACCTTCCGTGAGCTTTTCGGCGGCGGCTCTGCCGAGCTTAAGCTCACCGAGCCTGATAATATCCTTGAAAGCGGCATAGATATTGAAGCGCATCTCCCCGGTAAAAATGTTCCGAGTCTTTCAGGTCTTTCGGGTGGTGAAAAGGCACTCGTTGCCCTATCAATATACTTTGCAATTATGCGCGTTAACGCACCTCCGTTTTGTTTCTTGGATGAGGTTGATACCGCTCTTGATGATATCAATGTTGACCGCTTTGCAGATTATATGAAAAAATCTGATTTTAATACGCAGTTTATCTGCGTAACCCACCGCAGAGGCACTATGGGAGCGGCAGATATGCTTTATGGTGTAACGATGCAGGAGAAGGGCGTTACTAAATTGCTCGAGCTTAATGTTGCCGAGCTTGAAAAGAAATTATTACTTGAAAACCAAGGAGCATAGAATGGGCTTATTCAGCAAAATTAAAGAAGGTCTTAAAAAAACAAAGGCATCGATTTCCGATGGTGTTGCAAGCATTATCAACAGCTTCACAAAGATTGACGAGGAATTGTTTGAGGAGCTTGAGGAATTACTTGTTATGTCGGATATTGGGGTGAAAACCTCCACTGAAATTTGTGACCGCTTGCGCGAAACAATTAAGGAAAAGGGGATAAAGGACCCCCAAGAAATTAAGGGCGTAATGCGCGAAATAATTATTGAAATGCTTGGTGAGGATTGTGGTTTAAGCCTTAATACTAAGCCATCGGTTATTCTTGTTATAGGAGTTAACGGCGTTGGCAAAACCACCTCTATCGGTAAGCTATCCGCAATACTCAAAAGCAGCGGTAAAAAGGTTGTTTTGGGTGCGGCTGATACCTTCCGTGCGGCAGCCATTGACCAGCTTGGAATTTGGGCTGAGCGCGCAGGCGTTTCAATGGTTAAAAGTGTTGAGGGGACCGACCCCGCTTCCGTTGTTTTTGATACTATCGCTTCCGCGAAATCTAAGGGTGCCGATGTTATAATTTGCGATACCGCAGGCCGTCTTCATAACAAAAAGAACTTGATGGAGGAACTTGCAAAAATCAATCGGATTATAAAAAGAGAGCTGCCTGATTCCTCAATTGAAACACTTCTGGTTTTAGATGCCGCAACAGGTCAAAATGCTGTTAATCAAGCGCGTGAATTTAAGAATGTTACCGATATCACGGGAATTGTTCTAACAAAGCTTGACGGAACTGCTAAGGGCGGTATTGTGATTGCAATTCATAATGAGCTTGGCATCCCTGTTAAATATATCGGTGTTGGTGAGGGTATTGATGACCTACAGCGCTTTAACGCCGAGGAATTTGCTGATGGAATTTTTGATGTTGGTGAAAATTAATGAAAATATTTATTGCTACTAAAAATCAAAAGAAGCTCAAAGAGCTTCAAAGAATATTGATTCCAATGGGATTTGATGTAATTTCTCAAGCGGATTTAGGCGCAGATTTTCCCGATGTTGTAGAAGACGGAAATACCTTTGAGGAAAATGCGCTAATTAAAGCGAGAAACGGCCTTAAAAACACGGGACTAATTTCGGTTGCCGATGACTCCGGACTTTGCGTTGATTACTTAAACGGCGCGCCGGGCATATATTCTGCTCGTTATTCGGGAGAACACGGTGACGATGAATCAAACAATCACAAGCTTATGGCGGAGCTTGAGGGTGTTCCCGAGGAAAAAAGAGGAGCGCACTATGTTGCCGCGATTGCCTGCGTTTTCCCCGATGGCAGAGAGTTTACCGTTCGCGGAGAATGTTACGGTAAGATTGCTTTTTCACCCTGTGGTGATGGCGGCTTTGGCTACGACCCTTATTTTATAGGTGAGCTTGGCTATTTTGCGACTCTTACACCCGAGCAAAAGGATAGTGTGAGTCACAGAGGAAAAGCACTTAAAATCTTTAAAACAGAGCTTGAAAAATATTTAAAAGGGGAAAAATAATATGTTAAACAGTAGACAACGCGCACAATTGCGCGGTATGGCCAATGGCTTTGATACTATCTTTCAGGTTGGCAAGGGTGGCATTTGCGAGCAGCTATTAAAGCAGGTGGATGAAGCGCTTGAGGCGCGCGAGCTTATTAAGCTTCGTGTTCTCGACACTTCTGAGGAAACATCTCGCACTGCGGCTGATAAAATAGCCGAGTCTGTTGGCGCTGATGTTGTTCAGGTGATTGGCTCACGCTTCATTTTATATAGAGAAAGCAAGGATAATAAAACTATAAAATTGGTGAAATAAATGGCGAATTTTGCTATATTTGGCGGAACCTTTAATCCTTTTCATATTGCCCATTATGAGATGCTTGCGGCTCTTTGTAAGTTGGATTTTATTGACGAGGTTTTAGTAACTCCCGATAATATTCCGCCTCATAAAAAATGCGATTTTTTAGCTTCGAATGAGCAAAGAATAAAGATGTGTTCTTTAGCTTGCGAGGATTTTTCAAAAGCGCGGCTTAATCTGATTGAGTTTGAGCGTGATGGAAAAAGTTATACTTATGATACAGTCTTGGCGCTTAAAAATCACTTCCCAAACGATGAATTTTTTGTGGTTTGCGGCGGTGATATGATTATGACGCTTGACAGTTGGTATAATTTTTCAAAGCTCAAGCATGAGGTTCAATTTATAGCCTTTAACAGAGAAGGATATGCAGGCTTTGATGAAAAGCTTGAGGCTCTTAAGAATTTGGGCGTAAAAATTCTTTTACTTCAAGATAAAATAACCGATGTGTCTTCAACGGCGCTTCGAAATCATCTTGATAAAAGCCTTATTCCAAGCAAAATTTATGAGTATATTGTTTCTGAAGGAATTTATGATGGAAAACAATTATAAGGAATACAAGCAGTTATTAAAAGAACGGCTTGACGAAAAAAGATACAAGCACTCCTTGGCGGTCGCTGATGAGGCGGTGCGGTTATCAAGGTTATATGGTGCTGATGAAGAAAAGGCCTATTTGGCAGGACTTTTGCACGATATTACTAAAAACGCAACCCGCGAGGAGCACTTGAATATTTTTTCAAGCTTTGATATAATGTTAAGCGATATCGAAAAAAATTCAATAAAGCTTTGGCACGCTATATCGGGCGCTGAATATATTAAACATGTTCTGAAAATCGCTGATAGCGAGATTATTTCAGCAGTTCGATACCACACTACCGCGAAGGCTGGTATGAGCCTGCTTGAGAAGGTTATATATCTTGCGGATTTTACATCTGCTGACCGCGATTACGATGATGTTCATATTTTGCGCGGTATTGTCAACCACTCGCTCGATGATGCCTTATTATACGCTCTTTCTTATTCAATTAAAGAGGTGGTTGATAAGAAATCACCCGTTCATCCTGATACACTTAATGCGTTTAACGAGATTACATTGAAAGGAAATTTAAAATAATGGATTCAAATTCTATTTTAAAAATTGCCGCTAATGCTCTAAACGGCAAAAAGGCGAGAAATATTAATGCGCTTAAAATTGATGACCTTACGGCGCTTGGCGAATATTTTTTGATAGCAAATGCTACCTCTTCCACCCATGTTCGCGCGCTTGCTGATGAGGTTGAGGAAAAGCTAAAAAACAACGGGGTTGTTCCGCATCATATTGAGGGCAAATCAACAGGTTGGATGGTTTTGGATTATGAATCGGTAATTGTTCATATTTTCACGCCCGACCAACGCGAATTCTACTCGCTTGATAGAATTTGGAGCGATGCTGTTGTTGTTAATCTTGATAATATACTTGACGAGGAGATAGGTGATTAAGTATGAAATATAACTATACTGAAATTGAAAACAAATGGCAAAAAATTTGGGATGATAACAAAACCTTTGCGGCAAAAAATGACTATTCATTGCCTAAATTTTTTGGTCTTGTAGAGTTCCCGTATCCTTCAGGACAGGGACTCCACGTTGGCCATCCGCGTTCATATACCGCCATTGATATTGTGGCTCGTAAGAAGCGCCTTGAAGGCTATAATGTTTTATATCCAATGGGTTGGGATGCGTTTGGACTTCCTACGGAAAATTATGCTATCAAGAATCACATTCACCCATCAATTGTTACTAAAAAGAATATAGAAAACTTTAAACGTCAGTTAAAATCTCTTGGTTTTTCTTTCGACTGGGATAGGGAAATTGATACAACCGACCCTTCATATTACAAATGGACACAATGGATTTTCTTGCAGCTTTATAAGCACGGCCTTGCCTACAAAAAGGAAATGGCGGTTAACTGGTGCACCTCTTGTAAATGTGTTCTTGCTAATGAAGAGGTAGTAAACGGTGTTTGCGAGAGATGCGGCAGCGAGGTTGTTCATAAGGTTAAGAGCCAATGGACTCTTAAAATTACCGAATACGCTGAAAAGCTTCTTGAAGGTCTGGATGATGTTAACTTTATTGAACGCGTTAAGACTCAGCAGAGAAACTGGATTGGTCGCTCTTATGGAACACAGGTTAAGTTTTCGACAACCTTAGGCGATGAATTTCAGGTTTTCACAACGAGAGCTGATACTCTCTTTGGTGCTACTTATACAGTTTTGTCGCCTGAGCATCCGCTAATTCAAAAATGGGCAAATAAGCTTGAGAACATAGACGAGGTTAAGGCGTATATTGATGAGGCTTCCAAAAAGTCGGAATTTGAGCGCACCGAGCTTGCAAAGGACAAAACCGGCGTTATGCTAAAGGGTGTTTGCGCTATTAATCCTGTTAACAACAAGAAAATCCCGATTTTTATTTCCGATTATGTTTTAATTTCTTATGGCACCGGTGCTATTATGGCCGTTCCTGCTCACGATACTCGTGACTGGGAGTTTGCCAAAAAGTTTAATCTTCCTATTATTGAGGTTGTTTCGGGCGGAAATGTTGATACCGAGGCCTATACCGACTGCGACACCGGCACTATGGTTAATTCTGACTTTTTAAATGGTCTCTCGGTTGACGAGGCCAAAAAGAAAATTCAAGAGTGGCTAATTGAGAAGGGAATAGGAGAGCGCAAAACTAACTATAAGCTTCGTGATTGGGTTTTCTCCCGTCAAAGATATTGGGGCGAGCCTATACCGATGGTTTATTGCGAAAAGTGCGGTTATGTTCCGCTTCCCGAAAGCGAATTGCCGCTTATGCTTCCTAATGTTGATTCTTATGAGCCAACAGACAACGGTGAATCTCCGCTTGCAAAAATTACTGATTGGGTTAACACCACCTGTCCACATTGCGGCGGCAAGGCCACACGCGAAACCGATACAATGCCTCAATGGGCAGGCTCATCTTGGTATTTCCTTAGATACTGCGACCCGCATAACGATAACGCTCTTGCCTCCAAAGAAGCGCTTGAATATTGGGGACCTGTTGACTGGTATAACGGCGGTATGGAGCATACAACTCTTCACTTGTTGTATAGCAGATTCTGGCACCGCTTCTTATATGATATAGGTGTTGTTCCTAATAAGGAGCCCTACGCCAAGCGCACAAGCCATGGTATGATTCTCGGTGAGAACGGCGAAAAGATGTCTAAATCGCGCGGAAATGTTGTTAATCCCGATGAGATTATTCGCGATTACGGTGCCGATACAATGCGCGTTTACGAAATGTTTATAGGCGATTTTGAAAAGGCGGCACCTTGGAGCCAGGCGTCTATTAAGGGCAGTAAGCGTTTTCTTGAGAAGGTATTCTCATTAATGGACATTTTGGTAGATGGTGACAGCTACCGAGCTGAGCTTGAAACCGAATTCCATAAGACAATCAAAAAGGTTACTGAGGATATAGAAAACCTTAAAATGAATACGGCAATTGCTGCATTGATGTCATTACTAAACGCCATTTCTGCCACAGGCAAAATCACTCGCGGTGAGCTTAAAACCCTTATTATTTTGCTTAATCCGTTTGCTCCTCATATTACCGAGGAAATGTGGGCAATTGCGGGCTTTGAGGGTATGCTCAATCAAGCAAAATGGCCAAACTTCGACGAGAGCAAGTGCCTCGACTCAACCGTTGAGATTGCAGTTCAGGTAAACGGCAAAATCAGAGCGAGAATCAATGTTGCTGCTGATATTGAAGCGGCCGAGGCTATTTCTCTTGCTAAAAGTGAAAACGCCGTAGCGGCCGAAATTGATGGCAAAAACATAGTTAAAGAGCTTTATATACCAAAGCGTCTTGTTAATATAGTGGTTAAATAATACAAGCGCCGAACTTTTTGGGTTCGGCGCTTAAAATTTTCTAAAAAAATTAAAAGCACTTATCTGTTTTGATAAGTGCTTTTCCCGCAATATGCGGATATTGGTGACCCATCGGGGAATCGAACCCCGGACACCATGATTAAAAGTCATGTGCTCTACCAGCTGAGCTAATGGATCATACGCTTTTAGACAGCCTAAATATTATAACAACTCGGCACTTATATGTCAAGTAAAAAATTGCAATTTTTGCTGTTTTTATGCATTTTTGGGCCTTACTGATTAGTATACAACCATTCACCATAATTATAACTCCTTTATATAATAAATTGAGGAGGTGCATGATGAAAAATGTGGTTATTATGGCGTTGATTGCAACGCTTGGCACTTGGTTGTTAACTGCAATTGGCGCCGCTACAATTGTGTTTTTTAAAAAGACAAATATTTCCATATTAAATCTAATGCTGGGTTTTGCTGCCGGTGTGATGATAGCGGCGAGCTTTTGGTCGCTATTACAGCCTGCAATCGATAGGGCAGAGGAGCAGGGGCGTTATCCCGCGTTTTTGGTTGCCACAAGCGGTTTTTTAGCAGGAGCAGGATTTATGTGGCTTACCGATAAAATTGTTATTTGGGCGCGAAATCGAACTAATAATGAGAATGCTACAAAAAACGACAAAGCCAACAGAATATTAATGCTGATATTATCAATAACACTTCATAATATACCTGAGGGCTTGGCGGTCGGTGTGGCTTTTGGTGCACTTGGCACTAAAATTTCCTCAATCGAGGAAATTATGGGTGCGATTAGTATTGCACTCGGAATAGGACTACAAAACTTTCCTGAAGGTGCGGCTGTATCCATTCCGCTGCGTAGAGAGGGTTTTAGTAGAGCAAAATGCTTTTTCTACGGTCAAGCTTCTGGCATGGTCGAGCCAATAGCCGGTGTTATTGGTGCGGCGCTGGTCGTTTACATTGAGACCGTATTACCGTTTATGTTATCTTTTGCGGCAGGAGCGATGATTTTGGTTGCAGTTCACGAGCTGATACCTGAATGTCAGAGAAACAACTCACAAAAGCCATATACGGCAACTGCCGGTATTGTTGTAGGCTTTGCCGTAATGATGCTGCTCGATGTTATGTTGGGGTAGATTGTTAAAATTTTAACAAAAGGGTAGTATGAGGTTGTTTTTCTATGCCATATATTAAAAGGGCATACGGACGATTATTTATATAATTTATTTGTATAATGCATTAAGATTTGAATTAAATATCTTTATTTATGATAATGATTATTTTAATGTGCTATTAATCATATTAATCACAATATTAAAAAACGTCATCGAATCAGTTTATTTCTGACAGACAATGTATCGTTTGGAAAAAACTGATTCGATGAGAAGTAGGATAAAAAATAACAATATAATGAATTAAATCTGATTTAATGTTAAAGGGTATAGTTTTTAAAAATTAATAAAGGTAAACGGAGAAATAAAATAAACTTTACAATTAGATTTGAAATTTTTTAATTAAGACATTATAATATAATAGTAATGGCAAATATTGCTTAAAAGATAGCAGAAAGCCATAAAAGCGGCAAAAACAGCTTTTTGACCGTCTGAGCGCTTCCCTTGATTATACAAAATATTCATTTTGTATAATTAGATATAAAATTTTCAGGGTGCTCTCCTGCTCAGGCATCTTATTATTTATTATATAAAGACAACCGTATCTATTCACGATACGGTTGTTTTTATTTTGCTAGCGGATGGAATTTTGCGTAGGACTGAATATATTTACTCTTTACTATCTGAGCATAAATTTGCGTTGACGAAATATCAGCGTGACCGAGCATTTCTTTAATGTCCTTAAGCTGAGCGCCGTTTTCAAGCAAATGCGCCGCAAACGAATGACGAAGCGTATGAGGAGTTATTTCAGCGCGTATCCCTGCCCTATCGGCATACTGTTTAATTATTTTCCAAAAGCCTTGTCTTGATAAAGCCTGTCCACTCATATTAGTGAAAAGCAGATTTTGGTCATCATCCTGAACTATAGCAGGTCTTGCGACGCTTAAATATTCGCCTATGTGCTTTACCGCGGCGGGATATATAGGAATAATGCGGTCCTGACGGCCGTTATGAGCGTGCAAAATGCCGATTTGAAGATTAATATCGGTGATTTTTAAATCAATAAGCTCGGAAACGCGGATGCCTGTAGCATACAACAGCTCAAGCATGGCTTTATCGCGCAGGCTTTTATAATCCTTGCCGCCCGGAGCTGAAAGCAATTGTATTATTTCCTTTGAATCGAGTATACCGGGCATTTTCTTTGCGGTGCGAGGATTTTTAACCGATGCAGTTGGGTTTTTCTTGATACTGCCACTACTACAAAGATATTTGAAATAGCATCTTAAGGAAGCTATAATTCTAGTTTTAGTTGAATCTGATTTTCCGGTAATGCTTAAATATTCAAGATAGCTATGTATATACTTCTCATCTATGCTTTTAAGAGTTGCGGTGCCGTTTAATTCGCAGTAGTCGATAAATTGCGATATATCTCTCATATACGCTTCTAATGTGTTTTTAGAGCACTTTTTAGTATCTGATAAAAAAGCGCTAAAGCCAACAAGAGTTTCATTCATAACGACACCTCCCTTTTAAAAGTTATAATTCGAAAAATTTTAAGAATGAAGCCGATAACAAGGCCGAAATAAAGGAACAAAATTGAATTGCTAAAAAGCACAATAAATATTTGCTGCAAAAGGCTTTAAAAAAATTATTGATATTGACTTGATTGCTCTTTGGAAAGGTCAATTTTAAAAGCTGCAGTGAAAACTCAAAAGAAAATTTTGCAGAGAAAAAAATGCACAATGAGAAAAGCAATGCAAAAGGAAGTATCAAAAGCGCGTTAAACGCCACTCCCTTAAACGCATATTCGGAATATAGAAAAGCTGATAAATTGCCAAAATAAAAGCCTAAAGCAACATTCAAAAACGGAACTAAAACTACACCGAACAGCGATGTTCCGCTGAAAAACAAAGCCAGCAAAAAAACGCTCGAGCTTAGTGAGGTATTAAAAAACACTCTCCAAAAGGTTTTGCCCTCTCTACACGATAAAAAGTATTCAAAATTATCGCTTGAAATTGCCTTGAAATTCTCGCCCAGCGAATATGTAAAGGTTCCGATAGATAACCCTATCAAAAATAAAAAGCACATAATAAACAAAAATTTATTATGTAATATAAAACCCAAAGAATTTTTCCCACTAAGAGAAAATACAGCACTTCTTTTCATAATACCCTCTCCTTTTGTAATAAAATATTATGAACAAAAGGGACAAGATATTCAAAAAAAGAAAAGGACAACATTTTGTATTGCCTCGAAATGCAAACATCAAGATATTGTGTGGAATAACATTATGTAAACTAAATTTGAAACATAATAATACAAATTTTAATATAATAATGCGTGTATATATATTTATACTACAAATTTCAGATTGTGTCAATAACAATTTTGTAACTAATTCGTATTATGTAAACTGATTATGTAAACCACACAATATATGGACTTGGTGGTTCATTTTACCCCAATCTATTGTAAAATTCGTATTGATTTTTAATAAAAATATGATATAATTAATTAAGAAATTTTAAGGGGTAAATTTTTATGGAAAAAACTGTTATTATTACCGGTGCATCTAAAGGCATTGGAGCTGCCACCGCTATTTTATTTGCAAGAAAGGGCTATAATGTTGTTTTAAACTATAACGAATCATATCAAGCAATAAAGCTGCTCTGCTCTTCCCTATCGGAGCAAGGATACAGTGTTATGCCCTTTAAAGCGAATGTTGCCAATAAGCTTGAAACCGATTTAATGATGAAGGAAGCGGTTTATAAATTCGGCGGTATTGATGTTTTGATAAACAATGCCGGTGTTTCTGCAGTAGGACTTATCACCGACACAGACGAGCACGACGCCGATAGGATTTTTGATATTAATTTAAAGGGCGTCTATAATTGCTGCCGTTCGGTTGTGCCAACTATGGTTGAACAAAAATCGGGGAAAATTATTAATATATCTTCTATGTGGGGACAGGTTGGCGCCTCCTGCGAGGTAGCATATTCTGCTTCAAAGGCGGGCGTTATCGGTCTTACAAAGGCTCTTGCAAAGGAATTGGCACCAAGCGGAATTACTGTTAATTCTATTGCACCCGGCTTGATAGAAACTACTATGAATTCCAATATAAGCGTTGAGGACTTAAACGCATTCGTTGATGATATACCGCTAGGGCGAATGGGCAACGCTGATGAAATTGCCGCTGCAGCACTATTTCTCGCATCAGACGATGCAAACTATATAACCGGTCAGGTGCTCGGCGTTAACGGCGGATATGTTATTTGATTAAAAAATAAAAATTTAGAGCAGATACAAAAATGTATCTGCTCTTTTTTATATTGCATCTAAAATTCCTTTTAAATATCCAATTGCAAACAATCTGCCGAGCGCTGTGTAGCCCGTATTTTCCTGCTCGCCAAACATTGATGGAACATGGTCGACTCTAATAGGCACATCAATTCCGCACGACTTATATAGCTTCATAATTTCAGCCATATCTATGTTACCGTTATCGTGAAAGGTTTCCCTGAAATTATATTTTTCACCCGTTGTATTCCTAAAATGAACAAAGAAAATTTTTTTGGCAAGCTCGGGTATGATTTTATATAAATCCTCACCCATCATTAAATATGTGGCTTGGCAAAAGGTTAAGCCGAAATTATCTGAATTCGCAATTTCAATCGCTTTTTTAATGTTTTCGCGGTTGATAAAAATTCGAGAAACATTGCCGATTTTAGCGATTGGCGGGTCATCGGGATGAAGTGCCAGCTTAATCCCTTTTTCTTCGGCATACGGCATAACTGCTTTTATAAAATATTCATAGTTGTGCCATAATTCTTCTTCGGTGATTTTAGGGGTTACTTCATTAAAGTTATCATAATTAAATCCAGTCACCAAGGCACCGCCGCGTTCTTTTATATTGCTTTCAGTTCTTAACCATCCTATGTGGGCCATAAAATTAAAGCAAATTGTGCGAATGTCGAGCTCATTCATAAAATCGAACATTTTAATGACCTTTTCAATTGATTCGTCACGCATATTATCGCCGATTTTTATATGGTCGTGAAGCTCGTTGGGCATTGGCTCTATTACAATAGGTTTAATGCCGAAATCAATAAACTTTTCATGAACACTTTGCCAATGCGAATAATTTGTTATGTCAAATTTCTCATCTTCAGGAAGACGAATGACACCGTGGTTAACGCCGCATTGTTTTGCATAATCCCAAGTGGAGTCGTGATTCGAGCGAAAATAATCAGTTAAAATCATAAATGCATACCACCATCTACAACCAAATCATTGCCAATTATATATCGTCCTTCATCTGAGCAAAGAAGCAATGCCGCAGCAGCGCAATCACAAGGAGCGCCCGCAAAACCTGCAGGTATGCCTTCATATACTTTTTTGGCATACTCTTCATCAGCAAGGGCCGTATCATTTCGGGGAGTTAAAATAACGCCGGGCGCCAAGCCGTTCACTGTCACCCCATAGGGCGCAAACTGCTTTGCAAGGTTTTTCATAAGGCTGATTTGTGCCTCTTTACTAGCGGCATAGACCGCCATATCCTTATGCGGCTTGAATTGTTGAACACTACCCACAAAAACAATTCTTCCGTAGCGATTTTCAAGCATTTTAGGCGCGTATTTCTGAACGAGCTGCAAGGACGCTCTCAAATTAACATCTATCTGTTTTTTGAATTCATCGAGTGTAATTTCATTCCAAGCTTTTCTAAACTGAATAGAGGCGTTTAAAACTAAAATATCTATATCGCCTGTTTGTTCATAAAGCTTTTCGGCGCAATCATCATTCGATAAATCGGCAACCGCAATTTTAGCATTAACACCTATTTTATCAGCAATCCTTTTACATTTTTCGGCAGATGATGAGCCGTGAATAAAGACTGTCGCTCCTTGCTTTGCAAAGCATTCAGCGATTGAAGCACCGATACCTTGAGATGAGCCGGTTATAAGTGCTTTTTTATTAGTTAAATCAAACATTGATTTTCGTCCTTTCAGTATATAAACAAATTTTAAGCATTATCGACGCATATGCAAGTTGGAGATTGAATTTCAAATTGAAAATCGGTGGGAATCAAGCTCCCGTTATCTAAAATTTTCAAAACAGAAATATTATTACTGTATTGATTTGCAATAAACAAAAAATCTCCTACTATTTCAATATCGCGAGGCCAGTTGCCTAATGAATCAAAAACACCTATTTTTTCAAGCTCGGCACCATTTTCCTTAAAAACAGCAATAGTATTTTCGCCTCGATTAGAAGCGAACAGATAACCGTTTTTTACTTTAATTGCGGCGGCTTCACTAATTACTGAACAATCATCACTAACACTTGAATAAGAATTTAAAAGCAAAAGCTTTGCATCATTATAACTATAGACTTCAACAGTTGATGATAATTCACAAATTAAGTAAAGATAATTACCGTCTTGCGAAAAAACTAAATGTCGCGGGCCAATTCCCTCGCGCGTTTTTGTGATATCAACAAGGTTAAGTTGTTTATCTAAAAAATATATTCTATCTGAGCCTAAATCGGTAACACAAATATACTTTTTATCAGGCGTTTCACAAACAAAATGAGCATGTGGCGCTTCTTGCCGTTTTTTATTAATGCTTGAACCGCTAAAGTTTAAAATTTTGTCGGGCGTTTTAAATACACTTCCCGAAATATAGTTCGTTACAAATACATTTTCATCAACAACAGCCAAATGACAAGCAACATTACCCATTGTATTAAAATTTGATATTCTTTTCCCTATCTCGCCTTTTTGAGAAAGATTATATATCGAAAGAATAGAGTTACAACTATAGTCGTCTTCGCGCAAAAGGGTATAAAATTTGTTTTTTGATATAACCGAATATTGAGAATTACCGATACTATAATGAGACTTTTTCACTAAATTTTCACCATCAAAGCATAGATGAATAATACCACCGTCTTTTACAGAGGATGATACATAAATATTATAGTGCTGATTGTGTGTCATTCGGGTCACCGTTTATAGCAAGGTCATATTCGAGCGACCAATCGAGGCCTCTATATTCAGCAGCACGCTCGTCATTCTCAATAAACTCCATAAGTAAATCAAGCATTTCCTTAGTCCAGGTGTTTTTATCAATTTGTGCAGTTGTGAATTTATTAAGCGTAATCATTTCAAAACCAAACAAATCCTTAACCTGCGTTTTTGCAGCACCCCCAACAACCTCCTCAACAAGATGAGCAGGAATAAACAATACACCGCCGCCTGCGCCAAAAACAACATCACCGGGCATACAAATTGCATTACCGATACGAGTTGGGGTATTATAGCTGGTCATTATAAAGTCACGAATGGGAGTTGGGTCTATGCCGCGGTAATATACCTGAGTATCCTCGATTTTTTTCATCTGTTCAGTATCACGAACACCGCCCCAAATTACTGCTCCGCCATTTTCGTTTTTTGTTTTATTTTTAATACCGGTTGTAAGATTTCCGCCCAAAAAGGTTCCTTTATAAATCTTATCATACATATCAATAACCGGAACATCATATTCCATTAGATTATCTATAACCCATTGATTATAAGTGCCTGTTCGGTTTTCACTGCGTCCAATATCCTTTACGACTTCGTCAAGGTCAGGTCTGAACGGGCAATATGTGGCGGTAACCGCCCTTCCGATAAGCTTTCTGCCATCATCGTGTAAAGTGTGCAGTCTACCTTCAAATTGGCTTTCGTAGCCCTTTACAAAAATCGGCTTCCAAACCTCTTCAAGCGTTAAGTTTTTAAGCGCTTTTAGGTATTTTTCATCAACCTTCGGTCTGCCATCGGGCAATCTTTCACCCTTCCATTGCGGAGTTAATGCGATGATTTCTTCTCTTACATTAAAATGCATATTAAAACCTCTTTCTTTTTATAATATAATTTCTTTTGTTGTTCCGCTAAAAACTTTACTGATTTTACCTTTTCTACGGTTTTTATTAACTGCGCGAACACGGTAATAATAAGTTGTGTGCGTTTTAAGTCCCCTATCCTCATATAAAGCAACTCGGTAAACACCCGGTTTGACCTTGGCAATCAAATTGCTTTCATCAGGTTTAAAATTCGGATTTTCCGAGCGGTAAAGCTCATAATGCGAAAGGTTGCTTTCCATATTTTGTCCCCAAATAAGATACAGATGACCGTCATTTTCACCGCATGCAGCACGAGGCTCGGTAATAAGTCCCGTATAAACCGAACCGATATCCGCGGGCTTTTCCTCATTTATAATATCGAGAGTATTTTTACGGGTTTTAAATTTAATTTTATCCTTACCAATTTTCCAAGTTGTAAAGCCACCGGTCTTCTCACAAAAAGCAATTTCACTTTCATCGATAGCACAAGCTTCTACGCTATATTTCTCGTATTGGACTGAATTTTCGTCGGCTTCACCAAGTAATCGAACAATAAAGCCATTGCCGTTTTCGGAGCGTTTAACATTTATGAGTCTATTATTCTTATTGATTTCAAGCAGTTTTTCGCTGTTTAAAAAGGATGCGTCAGGAGCTCTTTTAGAACCTATTTCGGTAACGCACAACGGATTAACAAAATTTTCAGCAAGCTTTGGAATTTTTGCCGTTTTGTGGTTTCCTTTATACGAAGTGATGCTATACCTGAAATTAAAGTTCAGATGGCTACCGCCTGTGCAATGCATTTGAAGCCAATCGTTAGCTAAATAACAGAAGATTGCAGAGCCATCACCCGTGTTGTTGAAATCAGTTTTATCAGGATGTATATGGTCGAATTCAACAAGTTGACTATCCTTTTGAAGCAAAGCAACACCGAAATCATTGTTTTCAACACAGCACCACTCATGAGCGGCCATATAAACATCGGTTCCATGACCGGTTACATCTTTGGCATACCGCGCTTCACAGCCATTAAGATTACATATTAGTTGCGCATTTTCCACCTTAAAGGGAAAGGCCAAATATAAGTATCTATTATACCGATTATTGTTTATCATATCACTTATGTGATTAAATTGGTTTTCAATATGTATCTGCTTATGTAGCGCATCAAGGATTATTGTTCTAATGATTTGCGCCTTTGTGTTTTTATCCTCGCTCAAAACCGTAACAACGATATCATCGTTAATCTGCTTAATATCAAATTCCGCATTATCAATTTTCAAAAAGGTTTTATGATTATCCTTTGTATAAACAATCTCGTTTGCTAAAAACTCCGATTGAGTATAAAGTAATTCGCGATTTAACTCTTTATCAAAAACTGATTTGATTGCGCCGTTTTCTGCAAAACAAAGCCGATAAAATTGGTTTTCCACAATCGGTGGATTGCCGTTTTGATATATAGAAGCCTCTTTTGTGTTTTGCATTCGATTAAAAGAAATAAAGCTATAGCTAAATGGCTCAACACTGCAAATTGCATATTGGTTACCGTGACCGATTTTTTCAGTGCGATGATTTGCGGTTGGATTAAATACCAAAATACCCTTTTGATGTGTTTTTAGTTTCAATCCAATTGCTTTAGAGGCAAGCTCTATTTCACGGTCTGCGATAAGCTCCGCTTTATCAATCCAATCACGATGCTGCATCCAGGTTTCATAAACTCGTCTGCCTTTATATCCGCTTGTGCCGTAGGAATGCTCATCGTTCATAACAAGATAATCCCAAGCGCGTTCAAATTCCTCGGCCGGATATTCGTAATCCGTGTTTTTAAGGCAGGCAAAGCTAGCGAGTTTTTCGGCGGTTGTGAGTTTGCGGTCAACATTTAACTTTTGTGCCAAAAGCTCAGGAGCCGCTATTGGATGCTGATACCAGCCTCCCGTTATATCACCGCGCAAAACGGGTATTTTATCTCCCCACTTATCTCGAATTTTTTCAAAAGGTGTATTCGGGTTGCCGAGAGTTTTGAATTGCGGCCATTTCCAAGTTTTATTCCAAAGAGATAATAAATCGGTAGTCAACATATCAGGCTCTTGGTCATCAATATAAGAAACGATAAGCCACTCGTCAAACGGATATCGTTTATCCATTCCCTGAAGCTGATTTGCAACCGAGCGTTCCATAACGCCAATGGTATCCATATTAGGTTTGCTATTTGGTAAAAAGCCAAAAACCCAAGCGCCTTGTGAATATATGGTTGAACACCAAACGAGCATTTTGCGACTTTTATCGGCACTTTCCCACCAAAAAACCATTGGTAATTCGGAAGAAGTTCTAACATCAATACGAGAGCCTCCACCCTGCGCTTCTGGGTTCCAAATATAAGCAAAAATCGATTTATCACAAGACCATACGGTTGAAGGCAGCGGATTCCATTGATTAGGAGCAAAAATTATGTTTTCAATACCTGCATCACAATATGGTTGAACAATTGGCCAAGCGAGACCGTTATTATCAATCATGGTCATCGTTTTAGTATCAATGCCCCACTTATCGTGCATACGGCGGTTTGAATACGTGCTACGGCACATTTCTTCAAGGCCGTAAGTATGAGTATGATTGCCGGCAACTCCGGCGCAAACTCCGAATTTACCCTCTTTTATGTAATTTTCAACAAGTTCCCTTCCTGCTTCTTCGCCGCGGTCTGAGGGATAATTATTAAAAACCCAAGTTCCCTCAAGTGTATAGCGATATCTATCATTAAATTGACGATTTTGGGTTTCATCGCAAAAGGTTTTCGCCTTATCGATGAATTTTAGTGTGTTATATCTTTGAACATATTGAGAGTTATGAAGGCCAATATCGGTGTGCGATGAAATCATAACATTTATTGTCCATTCACGAGGCTTTTTCCAAAGTAAAGTTTTCGAAAAAACCTCCCTGCCCTTTTTATCAAAGGCTTTCCAAACGGTTTCGGTATCACTATCAATCGGATTTAGAAATATTCCCTGCTCATTTTCACCGGTGGATACGTTTAACGCGCCCTCACGAATTAAATTACCGGTGCTATCGAAAACGGAAAGCTTTAAGTGCTCACAGCAAGCCGAATATGCTTTAAAAAGAATTTTTTGAAGCCCGTCGCTTCGTATCATTGAAAGAGGAGTAATTGAAATTTTGCTGATTTTCGACATTTTTTCTCTCCTAAACATTTTATGTCCTTATTATAAGTCACAATAATACTTAAAGATATAGAAAAAACGAACTGAAAATATAAGTTTTCGAAACAAAAATAGAAATTAGGGTTGAAATTTATTAATTTAGTGATATAATTTTTTCGGTGATAAATATGATTTTTAGCGGTGAAAACCTACAATTTAATATATATGACGCAGTTAGACTAACACGGCAAAACAAATCAATAAGCACTACCAAAAAAACGGCACACGCCTTAGGATACAGAATTAAAGGAAGGTCGAGCTTCTATTTCAAAGACCGTTGCTGTGAGGTGAGCGAAGGTGATTTGATTTACATACCGCCGTTTGTTGACTATCATCAGAAAACAGAATTTGAAAGTATAGTTGCGGTCGACTTTGATATTCAAAATGCGCCGATTTCCGAAGTTACTATTATTCATCTTGAAAACAAAGAATTGTTTGATAAGTTGTTTATAGAATTATCAAACAATTGGAACTCTAAAAAAGCGGGATATATTTATAAATCAAATTCTATTTTAAATGATATTTTTTATCATATAAAACAGCAGTTGCTTCTAAGCTCACCAGGCCTATCAGCAAAAGAAAAGAAAATAATTTCTTCTCTTGAATACATTAAAATGAATTATACCAATTCTGAAATAAACATTGAGGATATATCTGCAAAATCCGCTGTCAGCGCAACCTATTTTAGAAGAATTTTCAAAGAATTATATAATATTTCGCCAATGAAATATATTATTCAACTGCGCATTATCTACGCGATTGAGCTTTTACATAACACTGAATATTCTGTAAGTGATATTGCTAATATGGTCGGATTTAATGATACGGCATATTTTTGTCAAGTTTTTAAAGAGCATACGGCAATAACGCCCAACAAATACCGTGACGAAAAATTTTCAATAAACGGAGAACACCAATAATATAAAGCACAGGACCCATAGCCTGTGCTTTTGTCATTTATAAATATTTAGCATATTATGTAATTGGACAGACAGTCCGAAAGGAGATAATTCGCGTGAATAACGAAACAATTCTATGTGAAGATATGGTTCTTGCCATGGCTTATGTTAAAAACCAAGAGTTTGGCGAGCTATATCCTCTTGAGGAGGGCTTTAGAAGCGGAACGATTTTCCCCGAGCTTAACAAGCCCTTTAAGGAGGGTTATATGAAATGAGAATGATGCCAAGCGACTCAAAGGAATCACTAAAGCGCAGAATTCATCAATATGATTTTGCATTAATCGACCTAAATTTATTTTTAGATATGCATCCTAATTGCCAGCGCGCAATTGATACCTTTAATGAATATAAAGAGAAGCGTGCGGAGCTTGTTAGATTATATGAACAACAGTTTGGTAAATTTGTTACCACCGCAAAAAATATGCATCCCGATAATCGCTGGGAATGGATTAATTCTCCGTGGCCTTGGGAAAATGAAGGAGCGTGCGAATAAGAATGTGGCAATATAATAAAAAGCTTGAATATCCTGTTAATATTAAAAACCCCAACCCGAAATATGCCCAAATAATTATCAGCCAATACGGCGGCCCCGACGGTGAGCTCGGTGCCTCAATGCGTTATCTGACTCAAAGATACAGTATGCCCTATGACGAGCTAAAAGGTGTTTTGACAGATATTGGTACAGAAGAGCTTGCCCACCTCGAAATGATATGCGCTATGGTATATCAGCTTACAAAGGATTTAACACCTGAACAAATCAAGGCTTCGGGCTTCGATAAATATTTCGTTGACCATACTGCCGCTGTTTACCCAATCGCTGCTTCTGCTCTACCCTGGCGCGCAGAATATATCCAAGCAAAAGGCGATACAATCGCTGATTTGCACGAGGATATGGCTGCTGAACAAAAGGCCAGAGTGACCTATGATAACCTATTAAGGCTCATCGATGACCCTGATATTATAGACCCGCTGCGCTTCCTGCGTGAACGCGAAATTGTGCATTATCAACGCTTTGGTGAAGCGCTTCGTCACACTACGGAGCGGCTTAACCGCAAAAACTTCTATGCTTGTAACCCCTCTTTTGATAAAGGCTGCGGGAAATAACACTAAAACGGCTGAATTTTCAGCCGTTTTTTAATAATTAGTGAAATATCAAATTAGCTTGCGGGCGTCTTCGAGCGTTAGAGTTTTATCCAAATACATAAACTGCGAAAGAAGGTTGCCCATTGCCGTTGCCTCAACGGGACCTGCGCTTACGGGACAATTTGTATATTTTTCGGTCAAAGAATTCAAATATTCATCCTTACTGCCGCCGCCTACGATATTAATTCTATCAATCTTCTTATTGCAGATTTCCTCAACGGTTTTAACGGCATCGGAATACGATTTCGCGAGCGAATGATAAACTGAATTTAAAACATCGGCAATAGGCAGATTGGGTTTATTGAGGTGTGCTCTTATAGCTTCAATCATATTATCGGGTGCCATAAATTCGGGGGCATTTGGATTGATATACTCGCAAAAATCGCTATTCATTGCCATATTCATCATTTCATCATAGGAATATTTTTTATCGAGGTTTTTGCGTATATTTTGGAAAAGCCACATACCCATAAAGTTTTTAAGTATGCGATAACGATAGTTAATACCGCCCTCGTTGGTGAAGCCGCCATCTAAAACATTATTACTTAGAATGGGCGTTAGATTTTCGGTTCCGATGAGGCTCCAGGTGCCCGATGAAATATAAATACCGCTATCCCCTACCGAGCAAGCAGCAACAGCCGAGGCGGTATCGTGAGACGGGCAGAAAATCACGGTCGAATCGAAGCCGACGAAATCCTTGGTTTCCTTATTAAAATTACCAAGCTTACTGCAGGGCATCAAGAATTCACCGAAGATTTCGGGATTAATGCCGAGCATATCAAGCAGTTCATCATCAATTTTTTTGGTGGTGGCATTTATAAGCGCGCCGGTGGTGAGCATTGTATATTCGTTTGATAAAACGCCGGTAAGCTTATAAGAAAGGTAGGCAGGAATATTAAGGCAATATTTCGCTTTATTAAGCTTGCCCGATTTCTTATCGGCAAAGAGTTGATATATTGTATTATAATTTGTTGGCTGAATACCATTACGAGAAAAAAGAACATCACGAGGGATTATTTTATCTATTTCTTCGGGTATGCCGTTTGTTTTAGAATCGCGATAAGAGTTAACGGGTAAAATTTCGTTTTTATCTTGGTCAAGGAGAACATAATCTACTCCCCAAGTATCTATAGCAACAGTTTTTGGGATAATTCCCATCTCACCGCACTTTTTAATTCCGTTTTTTACTTCAAGGACAAGATTTTGAATATTCCAAGCAAGAGAGCCCTCTTGGTTTTCGATACCATTATCAAATCTATAGATTTCGCGAAGGCACATTTTACCGTTTTCTAAATGCGCTAAAATATGACGGCCGCTTGAAGCACCAATATCAACTGCTAAACAATAATCCATAATATACCTCACATAATTTTTATTCATTATAACACAAAAAGATAAATTTGTCATCATAAATATATTTCTTTACTATTAATATATAGTTGTGCTACAATGAACACGGTGAATGTAATGATTATTAAAAACGCTCTTATCGACAGTAAAATTAAAAACATTATAATTTCTAATGGTGTGATTTCCGAGTTATGCGAGGGTGACATATCGGCGGATATTGATGCCGGTGGCAAAAGAGTTATTCCGGGGCTTATTGATATTCATACCCACGGATATTTGGGAAATGATGTGGCAGACCGAGATTTTAGCGCTTTATGCAAGGCTTATGCGTCGGTTGGAACGACTGCCTTTTTGCCCACTACTATGACAATGGATACAAAAGAGCTTGCTCAAATTACCAACACAAGCATGAGTGGCTCTGGCGCGCAAATAATCGGGTTTCATCTTGAAGGACCATACATATCAAAAAAGCAAAAGGGCGCTCAAAACGAAGCATACATTAAATCACCGTCTATTGATGAATTTAAGGACTTTAAAAATATTAAAATGATAACGGTTGCCCCCGAGCTTGAAGGCGGCATTGATTTTATAAGAGAGGCATCAAAATTTGCTGTTGTTTCGATAGGTCATACCGATTGTGATTATGATACTGCCGTTGATGCTATAGATGCCGGCGCTAAATGTCTAACACACATATATAACGCTATGCCTCCTCTCCACCACAGAAATTCGGGGCCGATTGGTGCCGCAATTGAAAAAAACATTTATTCTCAAATAATCTGCGACGGTTTTCACATTTCAAAAAGTGTGGTTCTTGCTACATATCGCACATTT
>JAZNOY010000042.1:0-73914 GCA_045589375.1 Acutalibacteraceae bacterium
ACCAAATCCTTGTCTTCCTAAGTCCGCTTGGCCTCCGACTTCTCCGATGATGTGTGCCGACAAGCCGAATATGGACCTGCTTGCTAAGTGCGCCGAGGTTGGAATGTGCAAAACCGTAGCCGACGGCCTTAAGCCCGGCAGTGATGTCGCAAACCTCTCGGTTTTGGGCTATGACCCGCTCGTTTCCTATACCGGCCGCTCTCCGCTTGAGGCCGCTTCAATCGGTATTAATCTTCTTGATACCGATGTTACTCTGCGCTGTAATCTTGTAACGCTGAGCGATAATGAGCCATACGAAAGCAAGGTAATGGTTGATTATTGTGCAGGCGATATTTCAACACAAGAGGCCGCCGAAATAATCGAAACAATCAAACAGGAGCTTGGTAATGATATATATACCTTCTATGCAGGCGTAAGCTATCGGCATTGCCTTGTTGTTAAAAACGGAACAACCGAGCTTGGAACGCTAACCCCGCCCCACGATATAAGCGGCAAGGTTATAACCGATTATTTAAGCTCACACGATAATGCAAAACCGCTTATCGAGCTTATGAAGAAAAGCTACGAAATTCTAAAAAACCACCCTGTTAATATTAAAAGGCGCGAAATGGGCCTTCGCACCGCCGATTCGATTTGGCTATGGGGCGAAGGAACTCGGCCGAGCGTTGAGGACTTTTTTGACAAAAACGGTGTTAAGGGTGCAATTATAAGCGCAGTTGACCTGCTTAAAGGCATTGGCAAATGCGCCAATATGCTCGTTCCCGAGGTTGCGGGTGCTACGGGATATATCGATACCGATTTCAGCGGTAAAGCCAATGCAGGCATCGAGGCATTAAAGAATGGATATGATTTGATTTATCTGCATTTTGAGGCTCCCGATGAATGCGGTCACCGCGGCGAAGCTCAAAATAAGGTTCGTGCCATTGAGCTTATTGATTCACTCGCACTGAAGCCTATTCTCGATTATCTGAATGATTCGGGCGAGGATTACAGAATTTTAATAATGCCCGACCATCCCACACCGCTTGATATTAAAACCCATTCAAGCGCCCCTGTTCCCTATCTTATATATGACAGCCGCAAAAAGCTTTCGGGAGTTGAATGCTTTGATGAAGCTTCTGCTCGCAAAACCGGTAATTTTATTGAGCATGGTCCCTCTATTATGAGCCGACTTCTTATGAAATAATATGAAAAGAACCAAGCTTAAAAACCGAGTTTTGCCCGACTATACTCGCGGCGAAGAAATATTTAATATGGTCAGCCACATAGTAGGCGGAGGCTTTGGTGTTATAGCGCTTGCGGGCTGTGTTATAAAAGCCTTTTTAAACCACGATGCATATCAAATTGTTAGTGCCTTTATTTACGGCTTTTCTATGGTTGTCCTTTATACTATGTCAAGCGTATATCACGGTCTTCGGCCCGAAACGGCAAAAAAGGTTATGCAAATTATCGACCACTGCACTATTTTTATATTGATTGCAGGCACCTATACACCCATCTCCCTTTGTGCCCTCAGAACAAAAAATGCGGCTGTGGGTTGGATAATTTTCGGTGTAGTTTGGGGCGTTTCGGCGCTCGGTATAACCCTTAACGCCATTGACCTTAAAAAATACAATGTTTTTTCTTATATCTGTTATTTGGTACTTGGCTGGTGCATTGTTATGCCCGGCAAAATAACAATAAGTGCCTTAGATTCACGCGCATTTGCACTCTTGCTTGCAGGCGGTGCCGCATATACAATCGGTGCTGTATTGTATGCTGTTGCCGCTCAAAAAACCGTTAGATATTTTCACTCGGTTTTTCATATATTTGTAGTTATAGGAAGCATTTTACACGGTCTTGCCATTTTCCTTTATATCCTTGTTTGAACAAAGGCGCTCAAAGAAATCTCTTTGAGCGCCTTTTTTTATTTAATTATAATCTTTTGCTCTTGACTGTTTTCTCGCTTAGGGCTTACACCAAAATACTTTCGATAGAGCCGATAGAAAGAAGAATATTCCTTAAACCCACATTCACTGCTCGCCTTAATTGCACCCTCGCCCGATAAAATTTTCTCACGGGCACTCAAAAGTCTTTTAACGGTTATGTATTTCCAAATCGAGCTGCCCGTAGCTCTATTGAAAATTCGATTTATCTGCGAGGGGCTTAAATAAAATCGTGCACCAATGCTCTCAAGTGAGAGCTCCTCAAAAAGATGCCTGTTAATATAGTTGATAAGCCGAACGGAAATATCATTGTTTTGTGTGGCGGCATCACCCTTTTCAAGCTTCGCGATATAGGCCTTATAAATCTCGGTAAGTATTGCCAAAAGCTTTGCTTTAACATCGAGCTCGAGCGGTAATTTGCCCTCGCTTATCCCCTCAAAGCATTGGGCACAAAGATTGTTATCGAACTCCTCTAAGCTGTATTTATTAAGTGTGCCGAGCTTTCTTTCATAAAAGGGACGCATCAATTCGCCACTGCTATCAAAGTCCTTAATAATTGAAACGGGGAAATGAATAGACACTCGTTCATAGGGTTCACTCCCGCGGATATGCGGATTATGAGCCTCAGAAGGACGCATTATCATAATGTCTCCTTTGTGAAGCGTATATTCATTACCTTCAACATAATATGCCACATTTCCCGATATAAAATAATATATTTCGGGCTTATCGTGGGCATGCATAAGAAAATCGGTTTGCTCAGGCGGATTTGAAATAAGATGGTGTCCATCAAAACCGCCGCTTATTAGCTTGAATTGATTGCTCATATTATCACCTGTTTATATTATAGCATTTTATGCTCAAAAACGCAATATATAATGCTTGATTTTGCAATTGCATTGTCAATACAAGCCATATATAATGAAAATATCAATCATATTAGGAGGTTTTAATATGGACAAAATAAAAATTTACGCGTTTGCCGATGAAGCCGATGCCAACATAGACGGCCAAATCAAAGCCATGCAGGAAAATGAGCTTGACGGCCTTGAAATAAGAGGAGTTGACGGTGAAAACATTTCCTCAATTTCGCTTGAAAAAGCAGCCGAGGTTAAATCTAAGCTTGATGCCGCAGGACTTTCTGTTTGGTCTATAGGCTCACCCATTGGTAAAATAGATATAGAAAAAGATGATTTTGAAAAAGAAAAGGCAAGATTTATCCATACCCTCGAGGTCGCAAAGATTTTATGCGCACCGAATATAAGGCTTTTTTCCTTCTTTATTCCAAAGAATAAAGACCCAAAAGAGTTTAAAGACGAGGTTATAGCGCGTCTTAAGACCTATGTTGAGCTTGCAAAGGGCTACGATATTGACCTTTGCCACGAAAACGAAAAGGGTATCTACGGCGACAATGCCGAGCGTTGTCTTGAGATTTTAACCGAGGTGCCGGAGCTTAAGGGCATTTTCGACCCTGCAAACTTCATTCAGTGCGGTGTTGATACCAAAGCTGCTTGGGATATGCTCAAGCCTTACATTAAATATATGCATATAAAGGATGCTCTTGCAGACGGAAGCGTTGTTCCCGCAGGCTGCGGCGAAGGCAATCTTCAAGAGATAGTAGGAGATTTTATCGGCTTGGGCGGAGAAGCTTTTACCCTTGAGCCGCACTTAACCATATTCAGCGGACTAGAGGGCCTCGAGCGCGAGGGTGACACAAGCGAAATCGGAAAGAAATTTGTTTACGAAAGTCCTGTTGAGGCATTTAACGCTGCGTGTGACGCCTTTAAGAATATCGCAAGCAAAATTTGAGGTGTATTATGAAAATAGGAGCACAACTGTATACCGTTAGAGATTTTTGCAAGGATACCGACTCCCTTTTTGAAACGCTTAAAAAAATAGCTGATATAGGATATAAATATATTCAGGTTTCGGGAGTTTGTGAATACGATGCGGCTTGGCTTAAAAATGCGCTTGAGCAAACAGGACTTAAATGTGTTTTAACCCACATCCCCGCAGAGAAGCTCATTAACGAAACCGATAAGGCAATAAATGAACATAATATTTTTGATTGCCGTTATATCGGGCTTGGGTATTTTGATTTTGCAAAAGAAAATGCCTTCGCGGAATTTATAAATGAGTTTTCTTCCCCCGCAAAAAAGTTATCGGAAAACAATAAACACTTTATGTATCACAATCATTCAAGCGAGTTTATAAAGCTTGAGGGCAAAACCATCCTTGAGCATTTAGCAGAGCACTTTCCACCTAATGAAATGGGATTCACCTTTGATACCTACTGGGCTCAGCATGCGGGTGCCGACCCTGCAGAATTTTTAAAGCTGCTTGCAAACAGAATCCCCTGCATCCACCTTAAAGACCACAAATATAACGGAGATATGGCAGTAATAGGTGAAGGAAATATAAACTTTGATAGAGTTTTTGCCGCAGCGAAAGCAGGCAACACGGAATATATGCTTGTTGAGCAGGATGATTGCTACGGTGAAAACCCCTTTGAATGTTTGAAACGAAGCTATAAAAATTTAAAGTCCCTTGGATTTGAATAAGGAGAGATTAAATATGGAAAAACAAATAAAACTCGGTATAATCGGAATTGGTAATATGGGCTCGTCCCACGCAAACAACATATTAAAAGGCAGTTGCCCTAATCTTAAAATTACTGCAGTTGCCGATATAAACCCCGATAGACTCGATTGGGCTCGAAAAAATATCGGCGAAGATGTTCTTTTGTTCAATAATGCCGAAGAAATGATTACAAGCAAAGCCATTGAGGCTTGCTTAGTAGCCGTTCCCCACTATGACCACGCTAAATACGCCATTATGTGCATAGAAAACGGCATACATGTTATGGTAGAAAAGCCTGCAGGCGTTTACACAAAGCAGGTCAAGGAGATGAACGCTGTATCAAAAAAGCATCCCGAGGTTGTTTTCGGTATGATGTTTAATCAACGCACCAATCATATATACAGAAAAACTCGTGAGCTTATAAAATCAGGCGTTTATGGCCAAATCCGCAGAACTAACTGGCTTATTACCAATTGGTATAGACCGCAGTGCTACTATGATTCGGGCGCTTGGCGTGCCACTTGGTCAGGCGAAGGCGGCGGAGTGCTTTTAAATCAATGCCCCCATCAGCTCGACCTATGGCAATGGATTTGCGGAATGCCAAAAACGGTTGAGGCTCATCTGCATTTCGGCAAGTGGCACGATATTGAGGTTGAGGACGATGTTACCGCTTATGTTGAGTATGAAAACGGCGCAACCGGTGTTTTCATAACCTCGACGGGCGATGCTCACGGCACAAATCGTTTTGAAATACAGCTTGACAAGGCAAAAATCGTTATTGAAGACGATAAGCTTCAAGTTCTTGAATACGAAATGACCGAGCAGGAGTTTTCTGCTACCAACACCGAATCCTTTGGCTCAGTTAAGGCAAATATTGTTGATGTTAAAACCGATGGCAAAAACGAACAGCACATTGGCGTTTTAAATGCATGGTCCGGTGCAATTCTTGAAGGCACTCCTTTGATTGCCGAAGGTGCTGAGGGTATAAACGGACTTACCCTTTCAAACGCTATGCATCTCTCCTCTTTCTTAAATAAAAAAATCGAGCTTCCCTTTGATGATGAGCTGTATTATGACGAACTTATGAAAAGGGTTAAAAATTCTCGTAAAAAGGAGAATGTTGCGGCCACGTTTGCAGATACCTCTAAAACCTATGGAGGCAACAAATAACAGGAGGCATTTATGTCTAATCTTTCGGTTGGTGTTATAGGAATAGGCAATATGGGCTCTGCCCATGCAAACTGCATATATAAGGGCGAGATTAAAGGTATGCGCCTTGCCGCCGTTTGCGATATAGACCTTCAAAAGCTTAATGCATTTAAAAAAATTTGTCCCAACATTCCAAGCTTTTGCAATTATACCGATTTGCTTGAAAGCGGTCTTGTTGATACCGTTATAATTGCAGTTCCTCATAATCTGCATGCTATTATAGCCATTGACGCTTTAAATGCCGATATGAATGTATTGATTGAAAAGCCTGCCGATATATCCGTTACGGCGGCAAAAAATCTCAACCAAGCAGCCCAAAAAAGCGATAAGGTTTTCGGAATAATGTTTAATCAGCGCACAAATCCGCTCTTTGCAAAAGCGCGTGAAATCGTAAAATCAGGACAGCTTGGTGAGCTTAAACGGACAGTTTGGATTATTACCAACTGGTATCGCACGCAACACTACTATGATTCGGGCTCTTGGCGCGCCACCTGGGCGGGCGAAGGCGGCGGAGTGCTTTTAAATCAAGCGCCTCACCAGCTTGATTTATGGCAATGGATTTGCGGAATGCCAACAAGTGTTACCGCCAATTGCTTTGAAGGCAAATACCACGATATTGAGGTTGAGGACGACGCTATAATTTTAACCCGTTTTGAAAACGGCGCCACGGGAGCCTTTATAACCTCAACGGGTGAGGCACCCGGAACAAACCGACTTGAAATAACGGGCACGCTCGGCAAGCTTGTTATCGAGGATGGGGTTCTTAAATGGTGGCAGCTCGGCACCGATGAGCGAGAGCTTAACAAAAACTGCCCTGATGCTTTTCCAAGCTATCAACAAAGCTACAAGGGAATTAGGCAAATCGAGGCTGAAAGCGCACACAAGGGAATTCTCCAAAACTTTGCAAACGCTTGTATAAGCGGTGAAGAATTAATCGCCAAGGGCACCGACGGCATTTTATCACTCACAATATCAAATGCCGCATATCTATCCTCTTGGCAGGGTGGTATCCCCGTTTCCCTTCCCTTTGATGAGAAAAAATTCAATGAGATTCTCACAAAAAAAGCTGCCGCTTCAAGCTATAGGCCTGAGCCCTATAAAGAAAAGCTAAAGGCCGAGTATAAAAAAAGATGGTCGGTTAATTGGTAAACAAAAAAGCTGTGATGAGCCTCATCACAGCTTTTTATCTTTTATTTTTTCTCGGCGTTTTTTTCTTTTGTGCGGGAATTAAGTTGCGTTGATACAAATTCGGCAAGAGAGAAATAGACAATTGAGCAAATCGGAACTCCCAACAGCATTCCGAGAACGCCGAATAAATTACCGCCCACAGTTACTGCAACGAGCACCCAAATTCCCGGAAGACCTACCGATTTTCCTACAACATGAGGATAAATGAGGTTGCCCTCTATTTGCTGAAGAATTATTATGAACACAACAAACCAAAGCGCTTTAATTGGGCTATCAACCAAAATTAAAAATGCACCGATAGCAGTTCCTATAAGTGCGCCGAATATCGGAATAAGTGCCATTATGCCTATTAAAATTGCTATAACATAGGCATAGGGCATCTTAAATATAGTCATACCTATAAAGCAAAGCGTTGCCAAGATAATTGCCTCAAGCACCTGACCGGTAATGAAGTTAGTGAAGGTCTTTTTAACCTTATCCGTAAAGCTAAACAGGCTTTCTGCCTTGTTTTTATTCATAAAGGCTACAGCAAGCTTTCTAAGCTGTCTGCCAAGCTTTTCTTTTGACGCCAAAAGATATACCGAGAACACAAAGCCGATGAATATATCCACAACCGCGCCAAATACCGCTGTGGTTGTTTTGATTGTTTGGTCTACAAGCCTTTCACCTATATTGGTAAGCCAGCTTGTAAGCTTTGAAAATATACCTGTCTCACCGCTAAATTCCGGAAGTGTTATTGAAAACTTTTCAAGTGTTTTGGATAGGCTTGCCCATTTTCCTTTA
Source organism: Acutalibacteraceae bacterium (assembly GCA_045589375.1). Lineage (GTDB taxonomy): Bacteria > Bacillota > Clostridia > Oscillospirales > Acutalibacteraceae > UBA737. Next base: position 7,686 of record JAZNOY010000042.1, read on the forward strand.
AGGCCCTCAAAATATTCGGGTAATTTTTCAGCTATCGTTATAAGCGTTCTGCTAACCTCAGGAATTACTACGAACATAACAGCAAAAATCACGCCCAGAACAATTATCATTGAAAGTGTAAGCGACACGGGGCGCTTTATTTTTTTATAAAATTTTTCTTGCTTTTTAAAAATTTTCTTAAGCAAGCTTTCAAACGGCTTCATTAAAAGATTAACAACAAAGGCGATACAAAAGCCGATAATAAACGGCGTTAACACGGATATGATTTTTCCTATCCAACTGCCTATCACCGTTAGATTGAGCGCCGCCCAAAGCATAAGAATACTGATTGCAACGATAAAAAGAATCTGCTTAGTAGTCTTTTTGTTTATTTCCAAAGCGGAACACCTCCATATATAAAATTATTTATTCGTCCTTTAGCTCTAAGGTCCTATTATACGAAGCCTTTACAGTTTTATCCAAAAGCTCGTAAAGCCCATTTTCTCGAAGTGCCTCAACACCCTCTATCGTGGTGCCTTTAGGACTGCAAACCTCATCAACAAGCACGCTTATTTCCTTATCACTTGTCTGTGCAAGTCTTGCCGCACCTTCAACGGTTTTAAGAGCGTAAAGCTTTGCTTTATCAGAGTCAAGTCCACACTTTTGAGCGGCCTTAGACAACGCCTCGGCAAACATATAAACAAATGCCGGCCCGCAACCCGATACCACGCTTGCGGCATCTATTTTTTCTTCGACTATATAATCAAGCAATCCAACACCCGCTAATATATCGGTGAATTCCTCGAGCATTTGCTCATCGACAAGGTTATTATAACAATATAAGATTACTCCTCTTTCTACCGAACACGGCATATTAGGCATAATGCGGATGACGGGAAGCTTGGCGCCTATATACTGCTCAATTTTAGCAGCTTCAACGCCCGCCGCCATCGTTACAATAACAGCCTCGCGATTTGCCCTTATGGCCTCGGCCACCGAAGAAAGCACATTTTCAAGCATTTGCGGCTTAACCGCCAAAAAGATATATTTTGAATGGCTTACAAGCTCTGATATATCGAGAAGCTTTACACCCTCGCGGGTGAATTTTTCTGCCTTTTCTGGAATTTTTTCACAAACACAGCAATTTGGGGCTCCGATATTTTTATGAGCGGCACTAAGCAAAACTCCGCCCATATTACCGCAACCGATAAAGCCTACCTTATACTTCATTTATATCACCTATCTAATTTGTCCGTTTCCGCGGATTACATATTTATATGTGTTAAGCTCATTAAGCCCCATCGGCCCTCTTGCATGGAGTTTTTGGGTTGATATGCCGATTTCGGTGCCGTTGCCGAACTCACCGCCATCGGTGAAGCGAGTTGAGGCATTAACATAAACCGCCGCACTATCAACCGATGAAATAAATCTCTCGGCGTTTTCACTCGTTTCGGTTATAATTGCATCGCTATGATGGGTTGAATGAGCATCAATATGGGATATTGCCTCATCAACATTTTCTACAATTTTAACCGCCAAAATATAATCTAAAAACTCAGTATTAAAATCATTTTCCGTGGCCGCGCTGCCCTCAATTATCTTTTGCGCCTTTTCACAAAGGCGAAGCTCAACGGGAATCTCACCCTTTGCAATTCTATCATCAACAAGACGCTTTTTAAGAAACGGTAAAAACTCCTGCGCTATATCCTCGCTAACCAAGCAAACCTCCTCGGCATTGCAAACCGAAGGTCTACTCGTTTTGGCATTTTCAATAATATCAAGTGCCATTTCGATTTTAGCACTTTTATCAACATAAATATGGCATATGCCTGTTCCCGTTTCTATGCACGCAACGGTAGCATTCTCAACGCAAGCTCGTATAAGCCCTGCCCCGCCTCGCGGGATAAGCAAATCAACATATTTATTGGCGGTCATAAGAATTTGGGCGCTTTCGCGGGAGCGGTCCTCGCAAAGATTTATAAGGCACCTTGGAAGTCCCAACCTTGCAAGAGCATTTTGCATTGCATCTACAATAGCCTTGCAGGAAAAATAGCTTTCCTTGCCTGAGCGCAGAACACAAACATTGCCGCTTTTTATTGCGAGCGCTGCAGTATCCGCCGAAACATTGGGGCGACTTTCAAAAATCACCGCAACCACTCCGAAGGGAACGGAAAGCTTTGAAATTTGAAGTCCGTTAGGGGCGTTTTTTTCGGCGAGCACTCGACCTACGGGGTCAGGAAGCTTTGCCACCTGCTTTATGCCCTCGGCCATAGAAACAATTCGCTCCTTGGTTAGCAAAAGCCTATCGACCATAACGCTTGAAAGATGGGTTGCCGCCTCAACATCTTTTTTGTTGGCGGCTAAAATGCTATCACTTTCCTCTATTAAGCATTCAGCCATCGTGTTAAGCGCAAGATTTTTTTGCGCGGTTGAAAGCGTTGCCGCCGTGTTTACCTCTTTTTTTGCTTTTTCGAGCATCTGATAAGTCATTATTTCACCGCCTTGAACCTTGTGCCCACACTCTTACCATCGAGCAAATCATAGATAAGCTCGGCTTTTTTGCCATTAAGTATTACCATCTCTGCGCCCGCATTCATACAAATCTCGGCCGCATCAATTTTGGTTTTCATTCCTCCCGTTCCGAGCGCCGAGCCTGCACCGCCTGCAAGAGCCTTAATTTCGGGGGTGATTTCCTGCACGGTAGGTATAAGACTTGCCGAGCTATCATCGCTTGGGTTTGCGGTATAGAGGCCATCAATATCAGATAGAATTATGAGCATATCTGCATTAATACTCTTGGCAACCAATGCCGAAAGCGTATCGTTATCGCCAACCTTAATTTCCTCTGTTTCAACGGTATCGTTTTCGTTGATAATAGGAAGCACGCCGAGCTCTAACAAGCGCTCAATAGTATTTACAAAATTATTATACCTATCGCTATAAGAAAAATCATCACCAGTTATGAGAATTTGAGCTATGGTATGATTATACTCTGCAAACATCTTATCATAGGTATACATAAGCTCGCACTGACCGACCGCTGCCGCGGCCTGCTTGGTGGGTATATCCTGCGGCTTGCTTTTAAGCGAAAGCTTGCCGACGCCCATTCCGATTGCTCCGGAGCTAACTATTATAACCTCGTTGCCGCGGTTTTTAACATCGCTTAATATTTTAGAAAGATTTTCTGTATTTCTAACATCAAGGCACCCTGTTTTATGGGTTAGAGTTGATGTGCCTATTTTCACAACTATCCTCATTATTTTATCACCTTCAAGGCCATTAATTTATAAATTTTTCCATAATAAATTATAATAAAATAAACCGCCAAAGTCAACGAAATATTTCAAAAAATAACCCCTCAGAGCATATGCTCCGAGGGGTTATGGTTTTTTTAAGAGTTTAACGCCTCTATAAACTTTTTCATAAAGAACGGAAGGTCACCGGGACGGCGCGAGGTGATGATATTTTTATCCATCACAACCGGCTCATCTAAATATATTCCGCCGCAATTTTTAAGGTCATCACGAAGCCCCGGATAGCAGGTGCATTTAACGCCTCTTAAAACATCTGCCGAAAACAATAGCTGCGGGCCGTGGCATATAGCTGCTATCGGCTTTCCGCTCTCGGCAAATTCTCTCACTATTGAAACTATCTTATCATCCTGACGAAGCTTTTCGGGAGCCATACCGCCGGGAAGCATAAGACCGTCAAAGCAGTTGATGTCAACCTCATCTGCCGCCAAGGTCGCCTCCGTGGAAAAATGATATTTTGCATTAACCATTCCTCTCTTAAAAGAAGCTATCGTAACGGAATATCCCTCTTCATAAAGGCGATATATCGGATAAAAAAGCTCCGAATCATCGCACATATCTGCAGTTATAAATAAAATGTTCATTACGTTTCCCTCTCAAATTGCAAATTAAAGCTTATCGTTCTCAAAGCCATCCTTTAAGCAGGTCTTATGAATGGTAATGGGCTGATTGCCGAGATTTACTATTCTATATTCACCCATAGATGCAGGAACAACGATAATATCAAGGAAATTTTGCTCATAGTAATGCTCGGGATTCGAAACGGATTCTATGCGAACCTTCTCACCGTTAACCAATGAAAGAACATGGAATTTACCGTTTGTATTATCACGGATTTCCTTTTCAAACTCTAAGTGGCGAAGTGAGAAATAAAGCAAATCGCACTCACCGATTATAGACTCCTTAAAGCCATCTCCCTCACGAATGGTGCGAGGCGCTTGAACAACATTTTGGTTAATCCAGGTTGTGTTTCTCTCGGTGCAAAGAACGCGCTCACCGTGATAGCTATGAATCGGACGCGGCTTACCATCAAGGTCAAGACGAAGATAGTCATACATTTTATATGTATAAGAGCCTACGGTAAGACTGCCGATTTCTAAAATAAGCTGATTTTGACCTGAAGCGTGTATAGTTCCTGCGGGAATCATAACCTGAACGCCGGGCTTTGACTCAACGGCATTAATGTATTTTTTATAATCAATTACCGAATGGTCTTTTTCCGACTTCTTAGCAAGCTCTATAAACTCCTTGGGGTCAATCTCATCGCGGAAGCCTAAATAGGTTTTAGCTCCGTGACCTGCGTTAACTATATAGTAGCTCTCGTCCTGTCTGCCAAACTCGTTAAAGTTTTCCTTATTATATTGACTGCCCGAGTGAACCTGAATAGACATATTGCCTGAGGAATGGAAGGTATCGTCATAGTTAAAGCGAATGGGGAAATATCCGCCGAACTTCTCAACACAGGCCTCACCCATAATGTTAACCTCTTGGGACTGCAAGAAGGTATAGAAGGGCATTTCAAAAAGCTCATCGCCGATTTCGGTAACAACGCTTACCTCCATCGGTATAAAATCGAATACCCAAGCGATGCTCTTCATCTCGTCTACATTACGAAGGCTCTTAATATATTGACCGCCCCAAACGCCGTCTATATAAACAGGTCTATTACGGAAGGGCATTAACGAAAGCTTGCTTGTAAGCTCGGATAAAGCGACCTTATCGAGCATCTTATATTCTTCGGTGCTATCGATATAATAATCAATTCTGTCCTTATGAAGCAGCTCTCTTCTAAGGGTTAGTGCCGCCTCAAAATCTACATAATATGCTCTGCGCATCATTTCCTTAAACGGCCTTGAGGTCTTATCGCCTATGTTGGTCATTCTGCCGCTCTTTGCGCGCAAAACTGCGGCCTTGGGCGCAACATCAAGCCAAACAATAGTGTCGCAAAGCTCACGAATTTGCTCAAAATATGTGCAACCGAAGCCGTAAAGTATAACCGCACCCTCGCGGTCCTTAATGTCTTTTTCAAGAGTCCCAACCTTTTGAGCATCGAAAACGAGCTCATACCCATCTTCAACGCGCTTGCCGAAAAGATTAACAGGGTCCTTCTCTTTGTCAATTTTAAGATTATCAGATAGCAATTCCTCAATAACCTCTGCCGACTTATAATAATCTGCTGCATTTATAACCTTATAAGAAATTCCCGCAAGCTTAAGCGCTCCTGCAAGAACATTAACAAGCTCCTTAAATTCGGCAGAAGAGTAACCATCAAACGCTATTACCTTTCCGCTTGCAGCTTTTGAAAGCTCCTCGGCAATTTCAGCCGTTCCTTTTTTAAGCGAAGCCTTAACATTATCGGAAAGCTTCGGACGGTTTATTGCCGACATTTCATTATAAGGATGCGGGTTAAACATAAAACTCATAACTAATACCTCACTATTTATTTTTTCTTATAATACATCTTAAGCTTACTTTATACAAGTGCTCTTTCGGTATGAAAAATATAAGAATATTGACTTTTGCGTTCTTTTTGTTAAAATGTTCTTAAGGGGATGTTAAATATGAATTCACCAAATGTTTTGAAATGCTGTTATTTTAAAGCAGAGCATAGCGAGCGCCAGATGAAAAGGACCGTTAAAAATTATGAGTTTGATTACTATATCGAGGGCAATCGAACTATCGTTATAAATGATGTTGCCTATAATATAGAGCCCGATAGTCTTGTTATTCGCCGCCCCGGAGATACAGTCTCGGGCGAAGGCCCCTTTAATTGCTATATGCTAACCCTTGATTTCAGCGGTCAAAAGGCTCCCGCCTTCTATGATAGAAATTCAAAAGGCGAAATTGAGCCGATTTCCGATAATTTTTTACTCCAAAATCTCCCAACATATTTTAAGCCCCGTCACGGCATTGAATATCGAAAGCTTATGAGGCTTATTTCTATTGCTATGTATTCTAAAACAGACAAGCAAAAGGAAATCGCCTCGCTTACTATGGAGCTTTTGCACCTCATTGCCGCCGATTCATACAGCGCGAGCGAAGAAAGAAGCATAGATTCCGATGAATTTTCCTTTATCTGCCGATATATGCAAAACCATCTGCGCGAAGAAATAACCCTTGATGAGCTCGCGGCAAAGCTGCATTTTAACAAAAGCTATTTTGCAAGAAAGTTTAAGCAAAATCTCGGCGTTTCGCCAATGAAATATCTCTTTGATATAAGAATGGACTACGCGAGGCTTTTGCTCTCTGATACCTCGCTGCCCATAAGCGAAATTGCCGAAATGAGCGGCTTTTGCGATTCATCATATTTTGGGCTTCATTTTAAAAAGCAATTCGGTATTACGCCGCTAGGCTACCGCAAGCGTCCATAAAAAATACCGCAAGAAAAACTCTTGCGGTAAAATCATTATTTTTTAATGGCCTCGACGCCTATACCCTCAGGCTGTTTTGGTGTTGAAAATGCTATTTGTGTTTCGGTGGAGCCGAAATTATTAAGCTCCCCTATAAAGCTATCGAGCTCCTCGGTGCTCTCAAATGCAACCTTCAAAAGCTGTGAATACCCACCCGTTACACAATGACACTCTATAACATTAGGATGACTGCGAACAAAGGGATAAAACTCCGGCTTAAGCTTGGGGTCTAAATCGAGGTTTACGAAGGCAAGAATAGGAAGTCCTATGCTCTTAAGGTTAATCCTTGCACCATAGGATTCAATGATACCCTCTTTTTCGAGCCTCTCAATCCTCGCGGCCGTTGCGGGAGAAGAAAGAAAGACCTCTGCGGCAATGCTTTTAAGCGGCATTCTCGCATTATTTTGAAGCAGTGTTATAAGCTTTAAATCAATAGCATCCATTTAAAACACCTCGTTTTCATAATAATAAACCAATATTTATTTAAAGTCAAGCAAAGTGTTTATAATATGACAATTTTCGTAATCCGATTTTTGTATAATGTTTTTATATTGCCTTTTAGGAGAGAAAATTATGACCGAAAAAGAACTTGGCTGTTGCTTTACAGGCTACCGCCCCAACAAGCTACCCTTCCCCACCGATAAAAGCTCACCTGCATATATTCAGTTTGAAAATCAGCTTCAAGGTGAAATTTTCAGATTGATAGAAAACGGCTGCACCTGCTTTTATACAGGTATGGCTATGGGCTTTGATATAATTGCCGCAGAATGTGTTTTGCTGGCTAAGGATACATATAAAAAATCCCCCATAAAGCTTATTTGTGCCCTGCCCTTTATCGAGCAAGACGATAGCTTTAAGGATTTATGGCGAGAAAGATATAACGATATTTTAGCTCGTGCCGATGAGGTTATTTTAATATCGGATAAATACTATAGCGGTTGCTACCAAAAAAGAAACAAATTTATGGTTAAAAATTCTGATTTTGTTCTGACTTGGTTTGACGGCAAACGCGGCGGAACAAAAAATACAATTGATTATGCAAAATCTCTCGGCCGCACGGTTATAAACCTTTTCGAAGAGCAAGAAAAAGAAAATTGCTATACCGAATATCAAATTTTTTGAGTTGATTTATAATTATTCCTATGTTAAAATGAATGATGAAAGGATGTGAACCATAGTGCCCTGCGAGGAAACCCTAAAAAAGAATTTTTCGAGAAATCTCAGTGCATACCGAAAGCTTAACAAGCTAACCCAATTAGAGCTTGCCCAGAAGCTTAACTACTCTGATAAATCCGTTTCTAAATGGGAGCGCGGAGAGGGACTGCCCGATTTAGTTGTAACCTCATCACTGGCAGAGCTTTTGGGCGTTTCGGTCAACGACCTTTTAAGTGATAAAATCAAAAAGCGCGTTTTCCTTACTCGCAATAAGCTTCTTATCACTATTCTTTCAATCGGTCTTGTTTGGTTTGTTGCAACGGTGCTTTACTTTATATTAAGCCTTCTGCTTCCAAGCCTTGATTCTTGGCTCTTATTTATCTATGCTATACCCGTAAGCGCAATTGTTTCAATTGTTTTTTCTGCAATTTGGTGGAAAAAAATCTTTACCTTTCTTTCGGTTTCATTGCTCATTTGGTCACTTGCGGTTTCAATTGTTATCACCTTGAGTATGCCAAAAATCACATTCTTGTTTATTGTAACAGCCGTTTTACAAATACTTACAATTCTTTTCTTTTTACTAAAAAAATAAAAGCTTCCGTTTTCGGAAGCTTTTATTTATTACTTTAAGATATAAATTTCAACATTTCTTCTGCCGAAGTTTACGCAGGCCTGACGGCTTGACATAAACAGGTCGACATTGTTAGGTCTTGATTTTATAAATCCGCCTGTATCTGCTGCGATTGCATAACCATAGGTATACTTACCGTCGCTCGATTTAATATACATCTTTGTGCCATAAGGTATAACCTTGGGGTTTACGGCAATATATCCGGGCTGAGGAGCAACTCCGGTTGCACAACGATGACCGGTATAGGTATACGCTGTTGCCTCAACAGTTATACGCTTTTTATAGTTTACGGGATTACCCTTTGAGTCAAGCTCAATCGGCGAAGCGGGCTTAAGGGTTGAAATCGCCTTCTTGGTATCGCTTGTTGTTGCTGTGGCGGGCTTTGCAGTGCCTATAACCCGAGTGGCAGCTACCGCCGCCTTTACGGTTTCTCTGCTATCTACAACCGTTTCTACGGTCACGCCGTCAACAACCTTAGCTGTATAATGAACCTTTTCAACGCCGTCCTTGCCTGCTTTAAGCGTTTTAGTGCCCGCGGCCTGCTTATTAGAATAAACTGTTTTTACCGAGCAAGGTATGGTTTCATTATAGCTGCCTGTCACATAATCAATATTGACATAATCAATATACGCCGTTTCGGTTATCTTGGTATTAACCGCAGGCTCTACCATATCATGCTTATCAACCTTGATACCTGCAAGCTGCAAAATCTCGCCAACGGTTGAAGCAATCGTTTCAACCTCAATGGTTTCCTTGCCGGAATTAATGTATGCCTTAAAGGTGCGGGCAAGTGACACGGTTGTATCGCCATTATTGGTTACTTTGTTTAAAATCCTAAAGTTGCCTTTATTAATGCCTGCAATATCCATTGCCGCATCTATATCATCTGAAAGTGTTGTTATTGTTTGGCTGTTAACGCCATCTGTAAACTTGATGGTCTTAACTGAATTAACGAGCAATGTTGCAGCGCAGAAAAAGGCAATAACAAGGATTGCTATAAACGGTGTGCGGCTATTTACTATCTTGCCGAGAACAGCCGTTTTACTTTTTATCCAACTTAACATCTAACGTCTCCTTTTTTGCGGGGAAACCAAGCAAACTCGAGCCGTTTTCCAACCGCTTTGTGCATTATATACACATTTCGCACCGATGTCAAGGCAAAAAAGCCGCTTGTTTTTGTGCAAAATAACTAATGAAAATCGAAAAAATAAAAGTTACAAATTTGTAACTATTTGATTTTACGGGTTATTTTGGCAATTTTTGTAAATTTTATTGTGCAAACCGACAATTTTACCCCATTTTGAAAGCGATAATCCTATTATTGCCTTTTTCGCCTCATAAAATACCCCCGTTAGCTTTAGTCAAAAGTCTTTACAAATTGATTTGATTGTGGTATTATATTTAAGGTTAAATTTCCTTTAAATGTGGCACAGTGAGGCCGACAAGGTTAAGACAATAATATAATATGCCCTGCATATATTATATGCTCTTTTCTTGCCGTGCACTCTGCACGGCAATTTTTATTTCCATATCGGGAGGTAGGTATATGTCTGCATATAAGGCAACCTTAATGGATTCGGCGGCGGTAAGTCGTGCGCTTAAGCGAATCTCCCACGAAATAGTAGAAAAAAACAACGGATGCCGTGACCTTTGTATTATAGGTATAAAGCGTAAGGGTGTTCCGCTTAGTAAAATAATCGCAAATAACATAAAGCAAATTGAAGGCTCCGAGGTTCCAACAGGGGTTATTGATATCACCTTTTACCGTGATGACCTTAAGCACATCTCCCCCGACCCCATTGTTCACAATTCTCAAATCCCGTTTGATATTTCAGCCAAAAAAATCGTTCTTGTGGACGATGTGCTTTTTACCGGCAGAACCGCCCGTGCCGCAATCGACGGACTTATGTCCCACGGACGCGCCGCAGCCATTCAGCTTGCTGTTTTGATTGACAGAGGCCATCGCGAGCTACCTATTAGAGGTGATTATGTAGGCAAAAATGTTCCCACCTCAAAAAGTGAGCTTATCAAGGTGAAAATTCCCCCGTTTGATGAAGAAACCGCCGTTGAGTTATATGAATAATAAGTATATTATTATTTATATATAAATATATTGGTTAATTCGGGTCTGCCCGTTTTAATATATTTTTTATGCCAATGTGCAGAATATGGAGGAGAAAAAATGAAAATGATTTACAACATTGAGGACAAGCCCAAGTTTGGTCAAATGCTTGTTTTCGCATTCCAGCAATTGCTTGCTATTATGGCAGCAACTATTGCCGTTCCTATGATTATAGGAAATGGTATGAGTATCGCAGCCGCACTGTTCGGTGCAGGTGTAGGAACTCTTATTTATGTTCTTTTTACTAAAGGTAAGAGCCCCGTTTTCTTAGGCTCATCCTTCGCTTTCCTCGGCTCAATGGCAGCCGCCTTTGCAGGTGCAATTTCGGTTCAGGTAGGCTATATAGGTCTTATCATAGGTGCCGCTTTTGCAGGTCTTGCTTATGTTGTTATTGCGCTTTTGGTTAAGTTTGTAGGCGTTAACTGGCTCAACAAGCTTATGCCTCCTGTAGTTATCGGACCTACAGTTGCTATCATCGGTTTATCCCTTGCGGGCTCGGCTATAGGCGACCTTCAAAAGCCGAATATTGAGGGTGGCTCACCCCTTATCGCAATTGTTTGCGGTCTTGTAACCCTTGTTACAGTTACTATTTGCTCTACATACGGTAAGAAAATGGCAAAACTTATCCCCTTTATTATAGGAATACTTGCCGGCTATGCCGTTGCAGCTATATTCACAGGTATTGGAATTGCGACTGAGATTGACGCTCTTAAGATTGCAGACTTTGGCAAAATCACAGCTTTTGCTGCAGATGGCGTTACACTTAAGGCCTTCGTTTCCCTTCCCGATTTCACCTTCTTAACTGCCATTAAGGGCATTAAGGAAATTGATGGCGCATACATAGCATCCGTTGCTGTGGCTTATATTCCTGTTGCTCTTGTTGTTTTCGCAGAGCATGTTGCTGACCACAAGAATATTTCCTCTATCATTGAACGCGACCTCATCAAAGAGCCCGGTCTTCACAGAACACTCCTTGGTGACGGCGTTGGCTCTATGGTAGGTGCATTCTTCGGCGGTTGCCCCAACACAACCTATGGTGAATCGGTTGCCTGCGTTGCTATTACAAGAAATGCTTCGGTTGTAACAATCGTTTGCACCGCTTGTCTTGCAATTATTACCTCATTCCTTTCTCCCGTTATCGCTTTCCTAAGCTCAATACCCTCCTGTGTAATGGGCGGTGTTTGTATGTCACTTTACGGCTTTATCGCTGTATCAGGTCTTAAGATGCTTCAGCCTGTAGACCTTAACGACAACAAAAACCTCTTCGTTGCTTCTACAATTCTTATTGCGGGTATCGGCGGTCTTTCCCTTACCTTTGGAAAAATCACCATCACCTCAATTGCAACCGCTTTAATTCTTGGAATTATTGTTAACACAATTCTTTCAAAGAAAAAAACAGCCCCCCATGAAGCAGAGGAATAATTAAAAATATTAAAGCCCTCAAGCGCACAAGCTTGAGGGCTTTAGTTTTATTTTTCTTTTCTGCCAAAGGCGTAAACCTTAATAATAAAATAAGTTATCGGGCCGCCTGCCATAGCTGCAAGCACTGTTCCCCAAAATTGAGGCAAGTCCCAGGTGTTTATTGTTACAAAGGTTACGAGCGAAAATATAATAAAATTTGGTATATAGGAAATTACGAATTTTATAAATCTTTCAAGGCGAGGTTTTCTGTTAAATATAAACCGACTGCTTATGAAAAATGCAATTGTAAGTGCCGTGGCGTATCCAAGCATCGCTGCTATATTTTCCTGCACAACAAAGTGGTAAACCCAAGAAAAAAAAGCATCATTCAGTGTGTTAATAACGCCTAAAATGCAAAACTCTATAAAGCGTTTATTTATAAATGTCTTTTTAAATGACTCTATAATCTTCGTGATTTTCGCCCCTTTCCCTGAATTTACACTGCCATTATAGCAAACATAACCCAAAAAATCAAGTTTTGGGTTGACTTATCGATTTTGTTGATATAAGATTATAAGGTAACAAGAATAATCCGAGCCTGTTTTAAAAAGGCGGATTACTCTTGTCACCTTACGGTAATATGTTTCCGTAGCTCAGTTGGATAGAGCGACCGCCTCCTAAGCGGTAGGTCGGAGGTTCGAATCCTCTCGGGAACGCCAAAAGCCTCGTTTTATGAAGCGAGGCTTTTTAATTTAATTTGCTATTTACTTTAAAAATATTTGACAATACTAAAATAAGGTGTTATAATCATTCCATATTGTAAAGGCTATGATGAAGAAAAGTATCGATAAAAGCGATGCCAAGTGAGCGGCGGATAGTGAGAACGCCGACAAGCGCATATCGTGAAGAACACTTCTAAGCCGCAAACTGAAAGGCTTTTGCTTATTAGGGGCGCCGTGTGAGATGCGTTAAAATCTATAGCAGTTAAGGCTGTGAAAGCAGACCGCTTATGCGGTAAATTGGGTGGCACCGCGGATAAGAATTTTAAACGCTTATTCGTCCTGATAACAGGACGAATGGCGTTTTTTTAGTTTTTAGGGAGGTTTTATTATGAAACACATTGATATTATTGAAATTATGGAAAATCGCGAATTTTTAAATAAGGATGTAACAGTTTGCGGTTGGGTGCGCACATCGCGTGACTCTAAAAATATGGCTTTTTTAGAGCTTAACGACGGCACCACACTAAAGCACCTGCAGATAGTAATTGATAAGGCAGTTATGGGCGAAATCGGCGAATATATGAAGCTTGGCACCTCGCTTAAGGTTACGGGCACCGTGGTTAAATCGGTTGTTGCGCAGGATAGTGTTGAAATCAACGCCAAGGATATAGCCGTTTTAGGTGTATGCCCAAGCGAATACCCCTTGCAGAAAAAGCGCCACACGCTTGAATATTTGCGCACAATCCCCGCGCTTCGTGTTCGCACAAACACCTTTAATGCCGTATTCCGAGTGCGCTCGGTTGTATCGGCCTGCATCCACGAATTTTTCCAAGCAAGGCACTTCACTTATATCCACACTCCTCTTATAACCGCAAGCGATTGCGAGGGTGCGGGTGAAATGTTTAAGGTTACAAGCATTGGCTTTAGCAACGAATATAAAACCGAGGAGGAATATAACGAGGCTGATTTCTTCGGCCGCCGTGCCGCTCTATCGGTTTCAGGTCAGCTTGAGGGCGAGGTTGCCGCTATGGCACTTGGTAAGATTTATACCTTCGGTCCCTCCTTCCGCGCAGAAAAGAGCAACACCCAACGCCATGTTGCAGAATTTTGGCATGTTGAGCCCGAGGTTGCTTTTGCAGAGCTTCCCGATATTATTGAAATTGCCGAGGACCTAATCAAGCACATTATCCGTTCGGTTGTTGAAAAATGTCCCCAAGAGCTTAAGTTCTTTGATGCTCACTTTGAAAAAGGGCTTATAGAAAAGCTTCAAAATGTTTTAGATAATGATTTCGCAGTTATGACCTATACTGAGGCCATTGAAGCGCTAAAATCAAGCGGTAAGGATTTTCAGTATCCTGTTGAGTGGGGTGCCGACCTTATGACCGAGCACGAGCGCTATATTTCAGAGGAGGTTTGCCGCCGTCCAGTTTTCCTCACCGACTATCCGAAGGAAATCAAGTCCTTCTATATGAAGCAAAATGCTGACGGCAAAACCGTTGCCGCAACCGACCTTTTAGTGCCGGGTGTTGGTGAGATTATCGGCTGCAGCGAAAGAGAGGCCGACCTTGATAAGCTGCTTGAGGCTATGAATGTTCGCGGAATGAATATTGATGACTATAATGATTATATTTCATTGCGCCGCTTCGGCTCCGTTCCGCATAGCGGCTTCGGCTTGGGACTTGAGAGAATTATTATGTATGTTACGGGTGTTCAAAATATCCGTGATGTAATTCTCTATCCCCGCACCTTTGGTAACATCTATTAATCAGGAGTTTTATTATGGAAAAATATGTTTCAAAGCTTGATGTTTTGAAAACTCAGGCCATTATCCGCTCGCTTCGCCACAAATTTGAGGAAAGCCTTTGCGATGCGCTCAATTTAAGCCGCGTTTCCGCGCCTCTTTTTGTTAAGTGCGGCAGCGGACTTAACGATAACCTCAGCGGCACCGAGCGCCCTGTGAGCTTTGATGTTTTAGATGGCGGTGAGCTGGTTGAGGTAGTGCACAGCCTTGCAAAATGGAAGCGTATGGCACTCGCAAAATACGGCTTCAAGCTCCATACGGGGCTTTATACCGATATGAACGCTATCCGCCGTGATGAGCATTGTGACAGCCTTCATTCTTTATATGTTGACCAATGGGATTGGGAAAAGGTTATTGCCGATGAGGATAGGAATGAAGACTATCTAAAGGATACCGTTCGCAGAATTTATGCCGCCATTTTAGCAACTGCAGACTATGTTGAACGCAAATACCCCTGCCTTGACAACTATCTTCCTCGTGATATTTCCTTTATCACGACTGCTGAGCTTGAAAAGCTTTATCCGACGCTCTCCGCCAAGGAGCGTGAAAATGAAATCACCAAGAAGCTCGGTGCCGTTTTCTTAATGCAAATCGGTGATACTCTGCCGAGCGGTCAAAAGCACGATAACAGAGCTCCCGATTATGATGATTGGCGTTTAAACGGAGATATTCTCGTTTATAACCGCGTTGCCGATGCCGCCATCGAGCTTTCCTCAATGGGAATCAGAGTTAACAAGGAAAGGCTTCTTTATCAGCTTGACAAGGAAAACGCCTTGGATAGATTAGAGCTTCCTTTCCATAAGGCTCTTGCAAACGATGATCTGCCGCTCTCAATAGGCGGCGGCATAGGTCAGTCAAGACTTTGTATGCTGCTGCTTCAAAAGGCGCATATAGGTGAGGTTCACGCTTCGGTTTGGCCGCAAGCCGAGCTTGAGCGCTGTAAAGCACTGGGTATTGAGCTCTTATAATAACACAAAAACAGGCGTCGTAAGACGGCGGTTTTTATATGCCCGAATTTCTAACAAAGTCCTTTTATCTTTCAAACGAGCCTATAGTGCGCGAATGGATTCAACTGGCTTTTTCTTTGCCGCATTATTTACAGGAATAAATGTAGCCACCACAACGGTAACCAGCGCCACCACAATAAGCACCATAAACGAAGCGACACCGAACACAAACAGAGATGCTCCGAGGCCCCTTGCAAGCTCGGAATTGAGAATGTTACAAATTATTGCACAAGCGATTGATGAAAGTAAAACGCAAATTGTCCCGATAGTAAAGGATTCCGAGAAGAATATTTTAAACACATCGGTGCTTCTTGCACCAACCGCACGCAAAATACCGATTTCGCGTCTTTTTTGTGTGATAGATGCCGAAATGAAGTTAGAAAGCAGGAGTGCTGCAAATACTGCCATAGCTAAACCTATATACAAGAACACCTGTGACATTGAGCTTACCGCTCCATCAATCATTTGAAGGGTGGATACGAAATTACCGGTTAGACTTACTCTGCTATCATCCTCTGCCCAAGCCTCATTATTATAAAGCTTCCAATATTCTTCTGCCGCTTCATCGGTAAACTCAAACGGAACTACTATCTTTGAATAAACCGCATTTTCAGGCTCTACATACTTTGTTGTAACCTCTTCATAGTTATCAACAGTCTTTTTTTGCTCACCCCAAAGTTGCTCGAACTCATCATTTGAGAGAACTAAACCGCCAACGCCGCCCATATCGTTCTTATCAATATAAACACCTATTATATTGAATTTTAAAAGGTCGCCGATAGTGCTGTTATTATCATAATCGAACATCTTAACGCCTGCGGTAAGATTTATTTTATCGCGCTTCACAGCCGCAATCAAGGAAGCGGTTTTTTCGCGCAGCTCCTTCTTCGTGAACTTAACAAACTCACTCTTTTCGGTTTCGGGATTGGTTTTATGAGTGCCGTTATCCCTTACCTGATTTGCCAAGTCGGCAACCGCATAATATTTTTCGGCGAGTGAATAATTTTCACCGCAACCTTCTGCTAAGCCATAATAAACTTCTACTACCATTTCGGCGAAAGCTCTTGAAGATACTATCGTTTCTCCTTTAGAGGGCACCTTTTTATCCGAGGTGACCGCAAGCACTTCGTTGTTGCCTATTGCGGCTTCGTTTAGATAGTTAGCATTGGAATATTCGGGGAATTTATATTCGCCGTTTTTCATTAGCGCTGAAACGATATTTGTATAGTTATGAATACCCTCTACATAATTATAACCCTCGTTTGCGATTTCCAAAAGCCGCTCGTTTGATACAAACGCCATTTGATACAAGCCATCGCCCAAAAATGAGCTGTATTTAGTGAAAAGCATTCCGTTTTCCAAGCCGTTTTCTTTTAAAGCGCTATACTCCTCGGGAATCACGCCGCTATCAATTATTCCTGTTATTTTATATGTATAACCGGAAAGCATTATTTTCTTGCCGATAAGCTCCTCATTTGCGGAAACCGCGAAAGCAGTTCCGTTGTTATCATAGCCTTCGCAGGCAATAAGCGTTTCTGCCAAATACGAGGAGATGGCAATTTCATTTTTCGCTTTTGGATATGTGCCTGTGAGCTTGCTTTGAATTGAATTGTTTTGAGGCAAAAAAGCAATAGTAGTTACCGCACCGTTATAATATGAAGAATCGTTTTGGCGCATATTAAACCCTGCCGAAAAGCTAACTCCGCCAAAAGCATCAGGCCCGAGCTTTTCGGTCATTTCATTAAGCTCGTCGGGTGTGAACGCGGTATCCGTGTAGCTTTCATATGTGTTTCCCTCTTTGCCGTTTGAATACCATATAACCTTAGTCTTATAGTTCTTTTCAAGTTGCATGACCGAAGTTCCGCCATCACTAAGGGTTTGAATAAATGTATCATGACTATCGTAAAAATTAAGGGTTGAAAGCAGACCGAACAGCACGAATGCAACCGTGCATAAAAGTGCTGTAAAGGTGAGGCGGAAGGGCTTACTGCGAAGGCTCGAAACACCCATTTTAATCGCGTGCTTCATAGGCAGCTTTGAACGAATAAAGCGGCTTTCTTCAGGAGAATACTCCTTCTTATCAAGCTTTTTGGTTTCAGAGAAAACCTCTTTAGCGCCATCCTCGTTTATACGGCTCAGCTTTTTGAAATTGTTAACATCCTTTTCATTGCCGGCTATGATAACATCCTTTGGAGTTCCTCTTAAAAAGGCCCTGATTTTTTCAAAATCGGAATCGGTGAGGTCGCTTCCGTTTTTACAAATAAGCATATCACCAACCGAATTAACATTTTGAGAAAGCGCGGTTTGCGGTTGCTTTTCCTTTGTAACATCCGAAAGCACCTTACCATCCTTAAGCTCGATTATTCGGTCGCCATACTGCTCGGCAAAGTCGCGGTCGTGCGAAACCACCACAACCAATTTATTTTTTGAAAGCTTTTTAAGGGTATCAAAAACCTGCTTGCCCGTGTTTGAATCGAGCGCGCCCGTGGGCTCATCTGCCATAATAATCTCAGGCGATTTTATAAGTGCGCGGGCAATTGCAATACGCTGCTTTTGACCGCCCGAAAGAGTGTTGGGCTTGCGTTTTGCAAAGCCGGTGAGGTCAACCTCCTCCAAAAGCTCGGCAATAGCCGCCTTATCCTTGGGCTTTCCCTGCAATTCAAGCGCAATCGCAATATTATCCTCAACCGAAAACTCATTGAGAATATTGTATTCTTGAAATATAAAACCGATAAAAGTATTGCGGTAGCTATCAAAATCACTCTGTGTAAAATCGGCACTGCTTCTGCCCTTTACAATGATTTCGCCGCCGGTAGGAGAATCCAAGCCGCCGCAAACATTAAGAAGCGTCGACTTACCGCTACCCGATTTACCGAGCAAAAACACCATTCCCTTTTCGGGAAAGGTTAGGCTTACGCCGTCAAGCGCGAATACATCGGCACCGTTTTTGGTTTTGTAAATCTTACTTAGGTTTTTTACTTCTAACATGTTTTTCCTCCGTTATAAACCGAATTTTATTTTTCTGTTTAAAGCTTTATAAAGTTTAGATTTTTACAATCAAATTTATATAGGTCAATATTGCCGCCATGGCCTTTTTCGTTTTGAAAGGTAGTAGCAATATAAAACCGCCCTTCGCCTATGCCCGCTATTCCGGCAGAGCCATGGGGGAATCTGCTGCCGCATATTTGTCCATCGCAAATTCCGCTGCCTAAATCTGTTAGTGGGATGACATCGCCCTCTTCACCCACACCTATTAATGTTTCCGCCTGCGGTTTTTGGGTGCAATCTATAAAGAACATCGAATAGTTGGGAAATCCTTCCTTTTGCCCGCAATAAACCGCCGCAATCATTGTTTTGGTAACAGAATCATATTCTAAGTTTTGGATACCGTAGGTTGTGTTGCCGGTATACACGAAATATTTTCCGTTTGGCTTTTTAGGACCTCGCCTATGCATATTAAGCTGGTCAAGCGCAAGGGCATATTTATCCCAATTTGAAATATCATATTTTAAAATTACCTGATAATCGTTATCCGTTCTTGATACATCTCCGTAAATGCCGTAGGCAACATAAAGATAGCTAGGCTCGCCTTCCTCCCCGATAGATGGAGCAAAGGTTATTCCGTCTATTCCGCTGCAGCCAAGGTGGTGGCCCTTGGCGGAATAGTCATCATAAACCTCACCTAAAAACACAGCTTTCATAATGCCATCCTTTTCGGCATCCATATTTATTCTATCAATTTTATCAACATCAAAGCAGGCGATATAAAACCCATCCTTGATCTCGCCGATATATCCGAGATTTTTAAGAATCCCCTTTCCGATCTCATCATTTTTAAATTCAAGGGAGCCATACACTCTACCATCCAGCGAATTATAGGCAATACAGCCCAAATGACCGCAAATGCCATTGACCGAGCCGACCATATTCCCGTTCATATCATATTTTATGAGGCAGGTGGTAAAAGAACAATATATGTATTCGCGATTTTTATCAATGGCTATTCCTTGAAGATGACTTGCGCTATTTTCAGACGTAACCATAATAGAAACAGGTAAATTTTCCATTTATGTCACCTCAACGAAATAATAGCATAACGTTAAATAAAATGCAATATCATTTTATGGGTTGCTATAACCGTTTTGAAACTTATAAAATTTTACTCGAAAATTCCCCCCTACAATAAAAAATGCGCCTACCGAAGCAGACGCACAAAAAACGCAAACCCCGATAGTCGCCAAACCAACTTAAATAGAATAATACGATCAACATATACCCCACTCAAGCGGAATTTGCATTTTTATCAAATTCAGACAGAGTGAGTTTTTACAGTTTAAAGGCATAATATTCCCCTAAAAATCGCACTATTCTATTAATTAAGTTGATTTGGCATTTATTATTATAACATATTTACCGCAAAATTCAACACCGGTTTCGGCGGAGTGTTAGCAAAAATCCACCTCCCTCATCAAATGGAGACGGACACATGTTATGGAACAAAAAAGACCTGCGAGTGCAAGTCTTTTTAATTTATCTATTATGGGCTTTGGATCACGGTAGTTGCTCGCAGAAGCGAATGAATTTAGGAGTCCACCACTCTTTATATCCCGTTATATTTGGGTGAACCGGATCTTGCATATAGCGATTATAGTCCGCCTCGCTTATTGCGCGCATATCCTTATCGTTATAGAGATCTAAAATATAGAAATCATATTCATTTTGCAAGGAATATAAAAGCTCTACCATTTTGGAATACTTTTCATTTTCAAAATATGTTCCGGTATAAAAAACGATTGGACAGCCAAAGGTTTCTTTTACATAGTTTAGTATAAAACGAATAGCCTGTTCTATTTCGCAAAAATCAATGTTTTTTGAAGGCGAGGCATCGTTGGTAGAAAGCTGGCAAATGAACAGATCAAGTGCGGTGGCTTTATCGATCTTTTTAAGCCGCGCCACATAAGACCGAGGGTCAATATCGGCGAGAGTTGTTCCGGAAACAGCCTCTTTAATGCAGTTGATGCCACAAGCTTCACTCATAATATCTGCAAAGGAAACACCGCCCGAAGCAGAGCCATAGGTCACTGAAGAGCCCAAAAACAAAATCGTTTTACCGCTCAGTTGCATAAAATCACCTCAATGGTATTATATCGTAAAACCAAAGGCGAAGCCTTTGTTGCCGCGTTTCGCGGTTTCCGCATCGCAATGCGGCGGTTTTAATGATACAATGTTCTCAAACGAAAATCTTTGATTTTCATAAATGCGAATGCATTTCGGCGGCGTTCAACCGCCGTCGGTTTGAGGTTATTATAGCATAAAATGCGGATAATGTATATAACAATTTTAAATATAGAAAAAAGACCGAGGGAACTCGGTCTTTTGAGATTAAAACTGATTCATTTGTGTAAGTGATATTTTTGATGCTTCACCGTCTACAACGACATTTATCACTTCGCTCGGTAAAACGGTGACAAAGTTTTTGTCGGTAATAAGCGGTGTGCCGTCTTTATCCAAGACACTAAATTCAACAAAGTAGGCAGGTGTTTGTGATTTGTTCGTGACGGCAAACTGTGATTTGCCGAGTTTTGTAATCTCTAAATCACATTTCTTTGCTTTTAGCAACGGCGCAAAGGTTTCTTTTTCCCTGCTTGTGAAAATCCATTCTCCAAAAAGTTTTTCATCGTTAGAGGCCGTCATGCGAACAAGGGCAAGGTCGCCGTTTAACTTGATTTTAAGGGGAACAAGTTCGATCGTGCCTGAGCCCTTAACGTTTTCAAAGTTAAATGTTTCGATTTCTTCACCGTTCTCATTAAAGACGCTGATTTTAACAGTGCCGAAATCAAATTCATTATCCGAGCAAAGAAAAGGCATAAAGGAAATTTCACCGTTTCGGTCGGCGTAGGGCAGGTCGTATTTGAGGCCGAGCATTTGTGGAGCATATCCCTTTTTCGTTTCGTAAAATGCAGGTTTCGGGTAACCGTCAAATTCAAGAAGACAGGTGTTTTGCGCATTCGGGAAAGGCTCCGAGCCCATCCAAACGATCATTCCCGTTCGTTTTTTATCGAAAAATCTTATTGCCGAACAAATTGTTTTAAGCGATTCGCCTTGAATAAAACGAGAAGCCGCGGCATAGGCCGAAAGCCTATCGGGACATTCTTCGAAATCGCCGAAAAGTTCTTTAAGTTCATCAAGCCTTATCCACCAAGCACCGCGACTTGACCAAAATTCAGTGCGGTAACTAGGCGGCCAAATATCCTTTGTGCAGTATTTTTTAAGCGCGTCAACCCTGGCACAAGAAGGTGCACCGACTTCGGAAAACAACACACTTTTTTCGTTGTAAAAATGCGTGTATTGGCGTTGCACGCCGATATAATCCCAAGGTCCATGGGCATCGCCGTTTATCCAACCGCCTGTGCTTTCCTTTGTGAAACGGGGGTCGGCAATGCGGGAAGGGGTATCAGGAAGATAAAGAATTTCGGGGTTAAGCTTTCTTACCAGGTCGCCCAAGGCTTTAACATTGTTGCTGATATCCTCATCTAAAGGATAATAATTATCTTTTAGATAAAGTTCATTTCCTGCGCACCAGTATGTAAGGCTCACGTGGCTTCGGGCATAAAGAACATGCTGTGTGGAAATTTTTACAAGGTTTTTAATAAATGCCTCGTCTTCGTTTGGCTCGTTGTCAATTCCGCTTGAAGATTGCGGGAAATCCTGCCAAACCATAATTCCCATTTTATCGCAAAGAGAATAGAAAACGTCGCTTTCCTGTGCGGCGCCGCCCCATACGCGAATAAGGTTGCAACCCATTTTTACAAAGCGTTCAAGGAAGAAAAGATAATCCTTTTCCCTTACACTGCCGTAAAACGGTGAAATGGGCACCCAGTTAATTCCGCGCAGTGGAATAACACGGTCATTTATCTTAACCGAATAGGGCAGGCAACCATCGGGCGCACCCTCGGGAACGGCGTATTCAATTTTTCTAAAGCCAACCTGTTTTTCATCGCTTGTAAGAACAGTTTTATCCTTACTGCAAACGGTGATTTTTGCGGTGTAAAGCGGCTGTTCGCCAAAACCCAGCGGGAACCATTTTTCAACCGCTAAATTATTAAGATTTAAAGTTACGCTGTTTTCGCCTTTAACAGCGGAAACGGTGCTTTCGGTTTCAGCAACAACATTACCGTTTCTTTCAAGTGAAAGAGTGACGTTGTAGTCGGCATTTTGGGTAGCGTTAAAGATGAGGTTTCCGCTGACCGAACCGCTTTTACCGTTGTAAGACGTTTTGGGGTAAAAATCCTCAATGTAAGCGCCGCTGACTGCCTCGAGCCATACGTCACGGAAAATACCGATGTTTACAAGGCGAGGGCACCAGTCCCAACCGTAGTTAAAACGGGACTTTAAAATTGAGGTCTTGCTTGTGTAACCGACCTGTCCGTCAACTTCGGGCGGCTGCAGGAAAACAATTTTTAACTGATTTTCCTTATCAAGATAAATTGCATCGGTAACATCAACGCGGTAGGGAATCATCATCTCGTTAAATTCTAAAACCTGCCTATCGTTGACAAAAACAATGCCGTTAAAGTCAAGGCCCTCAAAATAAAGGTGATAACGTTCGGCTTTTTCAGCAACCGAAAAAGTCTTGGTGTAAACCCATTCGCGATTTTCAACCCATTCAATATTTCTAAAATTAGTTTGGATTTTCCAATCCTCAATAATACCGTTATCAAATAGATCGGTCTGCACACTTCCGGGAACGGTTGCGGGGATTTCGGTCACCACGGGTGCGGAAAAACCGTTTGTTTCCATAACCTTGCCATAGTGCCATTGATGCTTAACCCAACCAACAAGTCGCCAATCGTTGCCGCTTAAAAGAGTTTTGCTCAAAAAAATCCCCACTTTCATAAAGTATTTTTTAATTATACCACGCAAAAAAGTTTATATCAAGGATTTTTTTAGCGGTATTAACGATACAATGTTCTCAAACGAAAATCTTTGATTTTCATAAATGCGAATGCATTTCGGCGGCGTTCCACCGCCGTCGGTTTGAGGTTATTATATCATAATTCTTTAGCCCTGTAAATGAAGCATTTGCCTTGCGGCAAATATGAAGCGAAGCGTTCCTTATCGTGCCGTAGGCACACTTCATTGCCGAAGGCTGCTTCATTAGCGTAAGCGTCTTAATGCACCGTTAGGTGCGCTTCATTCCACCAAACAAAAAACCACCCTTTTGGGTGGTTTCTGTTTGGTGGGAGAGGATGGATTCGAACCATCGAAGCTGAAAGCAACAGATTTACAGTCTGCCCCCTTTGGCCGCTCGGGAACTCTCCCATATTTAATTTTACGAAAAAACTGGAGCTGGTGGACGGACTTGAACCCCCGACCTGCTGATTACAAATCAGCTGCTCTACCAACTGAGCTACACCAGCATTTTCGAACGCTTGACTAATATACCATATTTAATAATTAAAGTCAAGCGAAAATTTCGAAAATAATGCTTTTTTAGTATTTTTTTGAAATTTTGCGGAAACATAAAAACGAATTCATTATTGGAGGAATTTTTATGAGTAAAAAACTAACTTCACTATTACTGGTTATCAGCGTTTTATTGGTGTCGCTTTCCCTTGCGGGCTGCGGCAAAAACAAATCAGCGGTTTATTTCTTAAACTTTAAGCCCGAATCGGCAAGCGTTTACGAGGAAATCGCGCGTGTTTACGAGGAAGAAAAGGGTGTTAAGGTTAAGGTTGTTACCGCGGCTGCAGGCACTTATGAGCAGACGCTTAAATCTGAAATTGCCAAGGCCTCTGCTCCCACTATTTTTCAGGTTAACGGCCCTATTGGCTACGACTCTTGGGAGGAATACTGCCTTAACATTGAGTCAAGCGAGTTATACCAGCATCTTTCCGACAAAAGCCTTGCTATAAGGGACGATGACGGCGAGGGCGTTTACGCAATCCCTTATGTTGTTGAAGGCTATGGCATCATATATAATGATGAGATTATGAAAAAATACTTTGCTCTGCCTGAAAAGAAAACCAATTTTACAAGTGCCTCTCAAATCGCAAGCTTTGACGAGCTTAAGGCGGTTGTTGAGGATATGAGCCGCAACAAGAAAAAATTGGGCATCGAGGGCGTTTTCGCCTCTACCTCGCTATACTCGGGTGAGGATTGGAGATGGCAAACACATCTTCTAAACATTCCGCTTTACTATGAGTTCCGCGACAGCGAGGACTATATGGACCCCACCATTGCGGGACTTAATTCAAAGGAAATTGCATTCAGATACGGTGAGGGCTTTAAAAAGCTATTCGATTTATACACCGATAATTCAATCACACAAAAAACACTTTTAGGCTCCAAGTCGACCGCCGACTCTATGGCAGAGTTTGCACTCGGCAAGGTTGCTATGGTTCAAAACGGCAACTGGGCTTGGTCGCAAATTTCAGGCATTGAGGGCAACACGGTAAAATCAGAGAACATCAAATTTATGCCCTTATATATGGGAGTTGACGGCGAAAAATCACAGGGAATCTGCATAGGCACCGAAAACTATTTGGCAATAAACAAATATGCAACCGAGGAGCAGCAAAAGCAATCTCTTGATTTCCTCAACTGGCTTTTCACAAGCGAAAAGGGCAAAAAGTTCGTTACCGAAAAGCTCAACTTTATAACCCCCTTTGATTCCTTTAGTGAATCAGAGCTGCCAAACGACCCGCTCGCGCGCGAGGTTGTTAGATATATGAACGACAGCAGCATTACCAATGTTCCTTGGATTTTCACCTCTTTCCCGAGCGATATTTATAAAACCACCGTCGGAAGCGCCTTGCTCGACTATGTTCAGGGTGATAAGAAGTGGGACGAGGTTAAAACAACAATAATTGATAAATGGAAGAGTGAAAGATAAAAATGGAGCGTAGTTTAAAGCGATGGTTTGCAGTTTTCACGCTTCCAACCCTTCTCGCCTTTATAATCGCCTTTCTCATTCCCTTTATTGTGGGGCTTTATCTATCCTTTTGCGAATTCCGAACGGTAAGCGATGCGGTTTTTGTTGGGTTTAGAAACTATATAAGCGCATTCGGCGATAACACCGATTTTTTAAACTCGCTTTGGTTTACGATTAGATTTGCGGTAGTATCGGTTATAAGCATAAATATTTTTGCCTTTTTGTTGGCGCTTTTATTAACGCGTGGGCTACGCGGCACCAACTTTTTCAGAACAGTATTTTTTATGCCAAATCTTATAGGCGGAATAGTGCTCGGATATATTTGGCAGCTTATAATAAACGGCGTTTTATACCGCTTTGGATACTCGATAACCTCAAATGCGGCCTTCGGCTTTTGGGGACTGGTAATTTTAATGAACTGGCAAATGATTGGCTATATGATGATAATTTATATAGCAGGAATTCAAAATGTTCCAAACGATATTTTAGAGGCGGCGCGTGTTGACGGCGCGTCGCCGCTTAAAATACTTTTTAAAATTACCATTCCCTCGCTTATGCCCTCAATTACCATTTGTCTGTTTTTAACCATTACCAACGCCTTTAAGCTCTTTGACCAAAATCTTGCGCTCACAGCAGGAGCCCCCTCAAAGCAGACGCAAATGCTGGCACTTGATATTTATAACACCTTTTACGGCAGGGTCGGCTTTGAAGGCGTAGGGCAAGCAAAGGCGGTTGTTTTCTTCATAATTGTAGCCGTTATCGCACTGGCACAATTATATTTTACCCGAAGCAAAGAGGTGGAAAATTAGTGCTTAAAGAGCGTCGTTCAAATACTTTTTTAACCGTTATATTGTCACTTGTGGCGTTTGTTTTCATTTTCCCCGTCTTAACGGTTTTTCTAAACTCCTTTAAATCAAAGTTCTATATAAGCGAAACTCCGTTTGTATTGCCCAATCCGAGCACTTTTTCAGGGCTTGAAAACTATACAACGGGGCTTAGAACAACCGGATTTATAAGCGCGTTTTTTTGGTCATTGTTTATAACGGTTTTTTCGGTTGCGGCAATAGTTATTTTCACCTCTATGACGGCTTGGTATATCACCCGTGTTAAAGGAAAGCTCAGCTCTATCATTTATTATTTATTTGTGTTTTCGATGATAGTGCCGTTTCAGATGGTTATGTTTACTATGTCTAAAATAGCAAACTCACTGAAGCTCGATAATCCCTTTGGCTTAATTTTTATTTATTTGGGCTTTGGCGCAGGGCTTTCGGTATTTATGTTCTCGGGCTTTGTTAAATCGGTACCAAAAGGCATTGAGGAGGCCGCCCGCGTTGACGGCTGTAACCCGCTTGAAACCTTTTTCTATATTGTATTTCCCATATTAAAGCCCACCGCAATAACCGTTGCTATACTCAATACTATGTGGATTTGGAACGATTATCTATTGCCATATTTGGTTATCGGCAGTGATTACAAAACCATACCCATAGCCATACAGTATCTCAAGGGTGGCTACGGCTCTATTGATATGGGTGCTATGATGGCAATGCTTGTTTTATCCATTATTCCTGTTGTTATTTTCTATCTAAGCTGCCAAAAATATATTATAAAAGGAGTTGCGGCAGGTGCTGTTAAAGGATAAGCAGAGAATAAACAAAAGCGGCGTGCTTATGGCGATTTCCTCCCTACCCTCGAAATACGGTATCGGTTCAATGGGAATCGAGGCATACAAATTTATAGATTTTTTAAAAGCCTCTAATCAAAGCCTTTGGCAAATTCTGCCGCTCAATCCTATCGGTGAGGGCAACTCGCCCTACAAATCCATCTCCTGCTTTGCAGGAGAGATTTTGTATATAGATATTGATTTTTTAGTTCGTGACGGTCTCTTGATAAAAAATGAAACCGCACCCAAGGGAAAACAATCTAAAACCGATTATTCGCTCGCAAGGCAAAGCAAGCTACCGCTGCTTCGCGCCGCGGCAGAAAACTTTAATCTGCGAAACCGCGAATATATAAAATTTGCAAAGGAAAATGCCTTTTGGCTTAACGATTACGCATTGTTTTGCGTGATTTGCGACCTTTACAAGACCGAAAATCCTGCAAAATTCCCCGAAAAGCTCAAATACCGAATACCCACCGAGCTCATTAAATTTAAAAAAGAACACGAAAAGCTCATTAATTTTTACAAAATAACTCAGTTTTTCTTCTTTAAGCAGTATTATGCGCTCAAGGCATACGCAAATCAAAGCGGAATTCAAATTATAGGTGACATACCCTTTTATATTTCGCCACATTCGGCAGATGTTTGGAAAAATCCAAGCGATTTTAAGCTTAATCGAAGCCTTGAGCCTGTAGAAATTGCGGGTGTTCCACCCGATATATTTTCAGCGACAGGTCAGCTTTGGGGCAATCCAATATACGACTGGCAGCACCAAAGAATCGGCGGTTTTCTATGGTGGAAAAAGCGACTTTTACATTACAACAATATGTTTGACATCATAAGAATTGACCATTTTCGTGCATTTGCAGATTTCTATGTTATACCCGCAAACGCGAAAAACGCCACCGAGGGCAAGTGGCGCAGGGGCGTAGGCATAGGCTTTTGGGACAAAATATACTCGTCGATAGGCGAGATGGATATAATCGCGGAGGATTTGGGCGGTGAGGACGACCCTCTTGTTATAGATTTGCTTCATAAGACAGGATTTCCTAATATGAAGGTTTTACAGTTTGGCTTTACCGGCGAGCCCGACAACCCCTTTTTAGCGCAAAATTTCTCGCGAAACTGCGTTTGCTACACGGGAACACACGATAATAATACCACGCTTGGCTGGTATTCCTCGCTCGATTTGAAAACTAAAATCATCTGTGATACCGAATTATCGCAGTTCGGCGAATTGCCGATTGCCCATAAAATGATTCGAGCAGCGGTGCTATCCCCCGCAAAATACGCGATTTTTCCTATGCAGGACATACTAAGCCTTGATGAAAAAGCGCGAATGAACACCCCCGGCACAACATCTCATAATTGGGTTTGGCGGCTTGACTCCGGAATAGATTACAAGGAAACAAGTTCGGTTTTATGTAAACTAACCAAGGAGAGAAACTAAAAAACAAGCACCCCGCGGGGTGCGTGATTTAATTTAAAGGAATGATTATTCCTTTGTATACTTTTTACGAGCTACATAGCTTGTATGCAAATCGTGGTGAGCCTTATGACCGCCGAAGCCATCGGTATACCACTCATCGTAAAGAGCCTTTACAACGGGTGATTCGTGTGACATACGAAGAGCCATAGAAGAATCCTGGTCATACAATGCCTTTGCACGAACTGCCTTAAGGTCAACGGTATCACGAATATACTGAGGCTGAATCGGTTGACCGCCGCCGTTTACACAGCCGCCCGGACAACCCATTATCTCGATAAAGCCCCAACCCTGCGGATTGCCTGCTTTAAGCTGGTCCATAACATATTTTGCAGCACCAGCGCCCGAAGCCACGGCAAGCTTAAGGTCGGTTCCGCCAACATTAACGGTGGTCTGCTTAAGTCCCATTGTTCCGCGAACTGCCTCAAGCTCAATCGGAGCAGTAGCGCCGTTAAGCCAAGCGTTTGCAGTTCTAACTGCCGCTTCCATAACACCGCCTGTTGCGCCGAATATAACGGCAGCACCGGTATCTTCACCTAGAGGATTATCAAATTCCTCATCGGGTAAAGCTGCAAAATTAAGGCCTAATCTATCAATCATTCTGCCAAGCTCACGGGTTGTGATAGCAATATCAACATCAGGAACACCTGCTGCGGATTCATTATCACGGCCGATTTCAAACTTCTTAGCAGTGCAGGGCATAACGGATACCGAAACGATGTCCTTAGCCTCAATGCCCATTTTCTCTGCCCAATAGGTCTTAATAACGGCACCTGCCATCTGCTGAGGAGATTTGCAGGTAGAAAGATGGTCAAGCATATCGGGATAATAGAACTCGCAGAACTTAACCCAACCGGGTGAGCAAGAGGTAATCATCGGTAGAGTTCCGCCGGTCTTGATGCGGTTTACAAGCTCGCTTGCCTCCTCAACGATAGTGAGGTCAGCCGCAAAGTCAGTATCAAACACCTTATCAAAGCCAAGGCGGCGTAATGCTGCTACCATCTTACCTTCAACATTACTGCCAACAGGCATACCGAAGCACTCGCCGAGGGTTACACGAACAGAAGGTGCTGTTTGAACAACAACAGTCTTAGTGGGGTCAGCAAGAGCCTCCCAAATCTTATCAGTATCATCCTTTTCGGTCAAAGCGCCGGTCGGACAAACGGCGGTGCACTGACCGCAGGAAATACAAGGAGTATTATTAAGAGAAAGGTTAAAGGCTTGACCGATATTAGTATCAATACCACGGTCGTTAGCGCCGATAACATTAACAAACTGTTCTTTACAAGCTGCTACGCAGCGGCGGCAAAGAATGCACTTGTTATTATCGCGAACAAGGTGAGGTGAGCTATTATCAAGCTCATAAACCGGCTTGAAGCCTTCAAAGGTTGTATCCTCAACGCCATAGTCGCGGCAGAGCTTTTGAAGCTCACAGTTAGTAGAACGAGCGCAGGAAAGGCACTTTTTATCGTGGGTTGAAAGAATAAGCTCAAGAGTAGTCTTTCTCGCCTTTTGAATCTTTTCAGAGTTAGTGCGAACCTCCATACCCTCGCTTGCAGGATAAACGCAAGCGGTAACAATACGGAAGCCTCTTCCCTCGTTTACCTCAACAACGCAAATACGGCAAGCGCCGATTTCATTCTTTTCCTTCATATAGCAAAGGGTGGGAATTTCAATTCCTACCTTGCGGGCAGCCTCTAAAACAGTGGAGCCCTTCGGCACGCTTACTGCAATACCATTGATTTTTAAGTTAATCATATCCATTATTTTCGGCTCCTTTCTTAAGCTTTAGTTATAGCCTTAAATTTACAGTTGCCCATACATACACCGCACTTAACGCACTTATCAGCATCAATCGTATAGGAAGGAAGCTTATGGCCGGGTGCGATATAATCTGTCTTACTGATAGCATCGGCAGGACAGTTCTTTGCGCACATTCCGCAACCGATACACTTATCTGCATCAATCTTGAATGTGAGAAGGTCTTTACATACGCCTGCGGGACACTTTTTATCAACAACGTGAGCAACATATTCTTCTCTAAAGAACTTGAGTGTTGCAAGGACGGGGTTCGGTGCAGTTTGACCGAGACCGCAAAGAGAATTTTCTTTTATATAGTAGCAAAGCTGTTCAAGCTTATCAACATCCTCAAGAGTGCCCTTACCGGAGGTAATCTTTTCGAGCAACTCAAGGAGTCTTCTTGTTCCTACGCGGCAGGGAGTGCACTTACCGCAGGACTCATCAACGGTGAACTCGAGGAAGAACTTAGCCATATCAACCATACAGTTATCTTCGTCCATAACGATTAGACCGCCCGAGCCCATCATACAACCGATGGCTGTTAGGTTATCGTAATCAACCGGAGTGTCGATAAGGGAAGCAGGGATACAACCACCAGAAGGACCACCTGTTTGAGCAGCCTTGAACTTCTTACCATCGGGGATACCGCCGCCGATGTCATCAATGATTTCGCGAAGGGTTGTTCCCATCGGGATTTCAACAAGGCCTGTATGCTTAATCTTGCCACCTAAAGCAAATACCTTAGTTCCCTTAGACTTCTCGGTTCCCATAGAAGCAAACCAATCAGCACCGCGAAGGATAATCTGAGGAATATTAGCAAAGGTTTCAACATTATTTTCAACTGTGGGAGAATTATATAGTCCCTTAACTGCCGGATAGGGCGGACGGGGACGCGGCTCACCGCGGTTACCCTCAATAGAGGTCATCAAAGCAGTTTCCTCACCGCAAACGAAGGCACCTGCACCCAAACGGATATAAAGCTCGAACTCAAAGCCTGAGCCAAAAATGTCTTTACCAAGCAGACCATATTCGTGAGCCTGGTCAATTGCTATCTGCAAGCGCTTAACAGCAATAGGATACTCAGCACGAACATAAACATAACCCTTTGTCGCGCCAATCGCATAGCCGGCTATTGCCATAGCCTCGATTATAGCGTGGGGGTCGCCCTCCAAAACTGAACGGTCCATAAATGCACCCGGGTCACCCTCATCGGCGTTACAAACAACATATTTCTGAGGAGCCTTATTCGGTGCACAAAGCGACCACTTAAAGCCGGTGGGGAATCCGCCGCCGCCACGGCCGCGAAGACCTGAATCAGTTATGCACTTAATAACATCCTCAGGAGTCATTTCGGTAAGAACCTTACCGAGTGCCGCATAACCATCCATAGCGATATATTCATCAATATTTTCAGGGTCGATAACACCGCAGTTACGGAGAACAACACGGTTCTGTGTTTTATAAAACGCAGTATCGCTCAAAGCAACGTTGCCGAGCTCATCCGGTTGAACAGCGCCCTCATCATTATATACCAAGCGTTCAACAACACGGCCTTTAACAAGGTGCTCCTCAACGATTTCCTTAACATCTTCCGGCGTTACGCGGCTATAAAGGTTACCGTCAGGATAAACGATAACTATCGGACCTAATGCACAAAGACCGAAACAGCCTGTTTGAACAACCTTCACTTCTTCGGAAAGACCATTTTTTTCAATATGCTCTTTAAAAGCCTCTTGAATGGCCTGACTACCCGAAGAGGTGCAGCCCGTTCCACCACAAATCAATATGTGTGCACGAATCATTTTCTATACCTCCAAAAATTATGCTTCTAAGTCAGCAATGGTGTAGTCAGTAACAACCTTGCCGTTCTTTAGATGCTTTTCTACTACTTCCTTAGCCTTCTCGGCGGTCATCTTAACATAAGTAACCTTTGGCTTGCCTGCTTCATAAACCTCTACAACGGGTTCAAACTGGCAAATACCGATACAGCCTGTTTGGGAAACGGTAACCTTTCCGGCAAGGTCTTGGGCGTTAACGCCTTCAACGAATGCGCTAAGCACAGGACGCGCACCTGCTGCAATTCCACAGGTTGCCATACCTACTACTACGCGGATTCCCTCCATGCCTTCACGAAGAACTACCTTATCCTTCATTCTTTCCTTGATTGCTTGAAGTTCAGCTAATGTTTTCATATATTTCTCCCTTTCATTAATATCTATTAAGAATCTCCGCCATATTGCTCAAGCAAATAGGCTTCAATCCATTTGATAACCTCGTAATTATTAAGCGGCACCTCGCTCCCAAGCACCTCGCGAAGCTCGCGGGTATCAAGGGAAACCTCCTTCTCGGCGGTTTTATGATTAAAAAGAAAATCAGTATCGGGATGGCCTTGAATAAGCGTTACAACCGAAGCGGTGACATCACCGAGCGGTGTAAAATCTATATGCTTCTTGAAAAAACTTGCCGTAACAACTGTTCCGTGGTTTTGCGCATTGTCCTCGACGCTTGTTGAGCTTATACTCATTTCGCCGCCCGTTTGCTCTGCTTGAAGCTTGAGCAAGGGAAGCCCGAGTCCCACCTTGCGAGTGGTTCGGGTGGTATAAAACGGATTTACAACACCCTCAAGCACTTCTTTAGACATTCCGCAGCCGTTATCCTTTATAGTAAGCGTTAACAGCTCCTCGGTTTCGGTTATATATATTTCGGTGAGGCTTGCTTTTGCCTTAACCGAATTTTCGACAATATCAAGAATATTTAGCGATAATTCCTTCATTTTATTCCCTTAAGCCTTTTTATCAGATTTTTTCTGACAAGCTCACTGCTATACGGCTCATCATCAAGCTCGATTGCGACGTTATCCTCTCTTAAATCGGTGAGATAGTGCGCATCTGAGGAGATTATTTTAAGCTTGCTTTCAAGCCCGTATCGCGCTATATACTCCTGTGCTTTTTCCGATTTATGAAACTCTACACAATCAAAGTGCGGCGTTTCGGGGAAAGCACCCAGCACGGCTATCGCGCCGTTTGAATGGCGGTCGATATGAGCAGGATAGCAAACACCATCGTATTTTTGCACGATAGACGGCACCTCTTCAAGCGAAATGGTGGTAGCAACCGAAAGCAAATTTGGTTCTTCGGATACGATATTATCCTCACCGTCTAATATATACTGATGACCGAAAATATCAGGTCTATTGGGAACCTTTATTCTGCGGGCCGAAACCTCTTTATCAAATTCCATCGCCTTTTCTAAATCATCAAAAAGGCATATCACATGAATTTCCTCCGAGGTTGTAAGCTCCATACCCGCAATTGCTATGATACCATAGCGTTTGGCTGCCTTGAAAAATGCAGGACAGTTTTGGCAGGTGTTATGGTCGGTCAGCGCCATAATTTGTATACCGTTGAGCGTTGCCATACCTGCAAGATTATTCGGTGTGTTATCGTCATCTCCGCAAGGAGACAGGCAGGAATGAACATGCAAATCGTAAAAATACTTATTCATCTAAAAACTCTTGAAGCTTCAGCGCCGTTTCGTAAGCCGGAAGCTCTGAAGAAAACACATTAACGAGCTTTGCCTCGGCTTCCTTAACGATACCCTCATCAAGCTCTACGCCTTCCGCCAATATAACACACGCTGTATCGGCAAGCGAGGCAACCGCTATAACATTAATGTTGGACATAATCGTTATCCACGCACTGTCTGCCCCCGCTCTGCCCATAACCCAGCTAAGCAAATCGCCTATATAAACACCGGATATTTCACGCTCACCATCGGGCAAGGAAATCGCTTTAAAGCCAAGACGAGTAAGCTCACTTACCTTCATCGCAATCCCTCCTGCTTAAAAGAACACATTTTTTAATTTCTGCTTTATCTCGATGATTGCGAACGATATCCTCCGCAAAGGCTCTGCAGGTAGGAGCACCGCAAGCACCGCAATCTATTCCGGGAAGCTCCTTGCGAAGCTTCTGAATATCTGACATCATTCTCATAGACTCAGCCATATTATCGCTCAGCCTACTTATCGGATTGTATTCGGGAAGCTCGTTAAAGAAATAATCCTCGGGAATGTATTTTTCTTCCACAGGTGAAAGAAAGTTCTGCGAAACGGGCAAATATCTTCGGAGGCTTTGCAGCCTTGCCTTTGCTATAAAGGGGTTTTGCATACAAAGCACGCCGCCGACGCAGCCACCCGTGCAGGCATTAAGCTCTATAAATTTAAGAGGCGGTATGTTTCCGTTTTCTATTTGGTCTAACACATGGATAACATTTTCAATTCCATCTGCCGCCAAATAATCCTCGTTGAATATTGCTGTTGCTTCGCCGCCCGAGCTTGCCCAGCCTATTCCAATCATTCCAGATTGCGAAAGTGATTTTATTTCACAGTCCTTATCCATCGCACTTATAAGCGAAAAATAAATATCGCTGATAGAAACCACCGCATCAACTGCGCTTTCATAATCCGCAAAGCCGTTTTTAACATAGCTTGACTTCGCAGGACACGGGGATATAAAGCAAACGCCTATTTCCTCGCTCGAAAGCTCGGGATGCTCTTTTAAGGCCTTTTTCTTTGCAAGCCTTGCCGCCATTTCCATAGGAGGCAGCATTTTGAGTATATTTTCGTTAAGTGACGGGAAGCGAAGCCCTATAAGCCTCACAACTACCGGACAAGCCGAGCTTATAACCGGCGTTTTAATACCGTCAGTCTTAAGATATAATCTTGTATAGGCAGAAACCAGCTCTGCCGCTTTCGAGACCTCGTAAACATCATCGAAGCCTATCTTAAGCAAACCATCAAGAACATAATCGACATCATCAAGATTATCGAACTGACCATAAAGCGAGGGCGCCGGAAGAGCAATTTTCCATTTGAATTTTTCCATAGCCTCAAGCTTATCGCAAACCGCTTTCTTGGCTTTATGGGGGCAAACCCTTATACATTCGCCACAGTCAATACAACGCTCTGAATTAATAACCGCCTTACCGTCTTTAATTCTGATAGCCTCCGTGGGACAACGGTGCAGACAGGTGGTGCACCCTGCACACTTTTCGCTATCGAGTAAAACAGAATGTTCGTATTTATTCATACCTTAACCCTAAATGCAGTTTAGCTTAAATTGACACGCATTGTAATGGTGGTTCCGCTACCTACAACGGTCTCTATCTTCATATCATCGGAATAGCGCTTCATATTAGGAAGTCCCATACCGGCTCCAAAGCCTAAAGACCTGATTGTATCGGTTGCAGTAGAAAAGCCCTCCTGCATAGCCTGTTCTATATTTTTAATGCCGGGACCATGGTCGGAAAGAACAATCTCTATGTAATCCTCATAAACGCGCACCTCGGCATCACCGCCGCCCGCATGGATTACCATATTGATTTCACCCTCATACATAGCTATTGACACTCGCCTTATTATTTCGGGAGATATGCCAAGCTGACGAAGGTTCTTCTTTACCTGAACTGAAGCCTGACCGGCCGAAGTAAAGTTTCCTCCATCCACATCAAAGTGGAAAATCAATGCTTCAGACATGACGAGTCACATTGCCGGTAAGGCCGTTTGTATATAAAATGCCGCAGGCATCATACATACGCTTATCGGTGGTCATAAGAACTATACCGTGTTCACGGGCAAGCTCAATCATATCCTCACTCGGAGCCTTTGAACGAACGAAAACGATGCATATCATATCCATCATTTCGGCCGTTCTGATTACCTGAGGATTAACAAGTCCCGTAAGCAAAACGGCTTGGTCCTTAACATAGGCCAAAACATCACTCATCATATCGCTTCCGCAAGCGGAATATACATGGCGGTCGAGCATTTCCTCGTTACAAAGCACCTCGGCACCAAGCAGTTCTTTAATGGTAGTAATTTTCATAAAGCCATTTCCTTCTGCTAAAGCAGTTTATTTATTCATATATTTATCCAAAATTCCGTCAACATCGTCAACGGTAAGTCTGCCGTAAACCTCATCGTTTACAGTGAGAACGGGAGCAAGACCGCACGCACCTATGCAACGGCAGGCGGTAAGGGAAAATTTACCGTCAGCAGTGCATTCATCGGCACCGATGCCCAAGCGCTCACTTAGTTTATCGAATATAGGACCTGCGCCCTTAACATAGCAAGCAGTTCCAAGGCAAACAGAAATATTATATTTGCCCTTGGGAGAGAGTGAAAACTGAGCATAGAAGGTTGATACACCATAAACCTGCTCAAGCGACACATCCATACCCTCAGCTATCATTTCCTGCACTTCAAGCGGGAGATAACCATAGATATCCTGTGCCTTCTGCATTACTACCATAAGGTTGCTCTTATCAGCTTTATGCTCTTCAATGACCTGCATAAGCTGAGCTTCTTGCTCTGCGGTTCCCTTAAACGGAAGTTTGCTTATTTTCTTCTTCATTAAAAGTTCCTCCTCATATTAATACAACGGCAATCGGCCTAAGGCAGAATTATCGTTATATTTTTATCAATATTCATAATACCACAAAACTCATCGTTTGCAAAGCATTTTTACAAAAAAAAATTAAATTTTTCTTTTTTCGTCAATAAGCATAAAAATTCGCTCTAAAAACATAAAAATAACAGCTCTAAGACGAGCTTAGAACTGTTATTTATAAGGTGACAAGCATATTCCGCACCTTTGTAACGGTTGTATGGAATTAATTACAGTATTATCAAATTTTTAGGTGAGGCAGTTAAATTTTTACAGCCGTTTTCGGTGGTCCAAATCATATCCTCAATTCTAACTCCGAATTTATTTTCAAGATAAATGCCCGGCTCAACGGTCATCACCGTTCCGGCTTTAAGTATTGTTTCGCAGCGCATATTGAAATTGGGGCTTTCGTGTATTTCTATACCCACGCTGTGTCCGAGTCCGTGGCCAAAGCAGCCCTCAAAGCCTGCCGAGTAAATTATATCCCTTGCTACCTTATCTATATCCTTGCAACGAACGCCCGCTTTTATAGCCTTAATTGCTTCAAGCTGGGCTTTAAGCACCGTTTCGTAAACGCGCTTTTGCTCATCGGTTATATTGCCGAGCGCTACCGTCCTTGTCATATCAGAGCGATAACCGTCCACCACAGCGCCAAAATCCATTGTTATAAAATCGCCCTTTTCAATTTTCTTATCGGTGGGCACCCCGTGAGGCAAGGATGAGTTTTTGCCCGATACCACTATAAAATCGAAGGAAACTCCCTCGCTACCGAGCTTTCTCATAAAGAACTCCATATCGAGCATTACCTCGCGCTCGGTTCTGCCCTCGGATATTCTTTCACAAATATACTCAAAGGTTTTATCGGTTAGCTCCTGCGCTTTCATAATAAGTGCGAGTTCGTCTTTATCCTTAACGCTTCTAAGCTCGGTAAGACACTTACTTAAGGTGCTTTCGCGAGATACCTCTACGCCCTCAAAGGCTTCGGTTAAAGCCGCAAACTCCGAAACGCTTACCGCCTCGCTCTCGAGCAACAGTTTTTTTACGCCCTTTTCCTTAAGGATATCAAAAATCTCACTCTTTTGATTAGAAGAAAGCAAAACCTCGCAGCTTTTTACTACCTCTTTCGCCTTTTCAAAATAGCGAAAATCAATTAAAAAATAAGCACTCTCCTGTGTTACAACAACCGCGCCCGCGCTTGTTTCAAAGCCCGTTATATAAAAGCGGTTAGGCTCGCTCGTTATGAGTGCCGCAGTTTTACTATCGAGCAATTTTTGAATTTCAAATACACTGTTTTTCATTTCCTTAGCTCCTTTAAAATCTCGCAAATATATTTATAGGTCCGCTCGGTTGAAGAAATCGAAAGCCGCTCGCGCGGAGTATGAATTTCAAACAAATCAGGACCGATTGAAACGGCATCAAGCCCACTGATTTTTTCGCTTATTATTCCACACTCAAGACCTGCATGTATCGCCTCAATTATTGGCTTTTTGCCGTAAATTCGGGCAAAGACCTCGACCATTTTTTCTCGCAGGGGTGATTGCTTGCGATATTCCCAAGCGGGATAATGCCCGTAGCTTGAGCATTTTCCGCCAAGGCTTAAAGCAAATTCCTCAAGTTCTTTTATAAGCCTCTGCTTTTCTGTCCCTACAGAGCTCCTCACCGCAAACGAGGCCTTAAGGCAATCGTTATCGACAAAAAGTATCCCCAGGTTAAGCGAGGTTTCAACAAGGCCTTCTATATCTCTGCTCATCGCCTGAACGCCATTCGGAACGGCGTTTAAAAATTTAATTATCCTTTGCGATGCTTCGGCGCTGAAGCAGGATTCGTTTTCTACCCTTTTGACCGTTAAGTTAAGACCGCTATCGGTAGGAATTCTATTGCCTTTC
Organism: Acutalibacteraceae bacterium; assembly: GCA_045589375.1. Classification (GTDB taxonomy): domain Bacteria; phylum Bacillota; class Clostridia; order Oscillospirales; family Acutalibacteraceae; genus UBA737. The sequence goes on from JAZNOY010000042.1 coordinate 46,434, forward strand.
AAAAACGACTCAATTTTTGCCTCGATATTCTCGTTTGTTGAAACAATACACTCGCTTAAAACAGGAATGGCGTTATCCTTTAAGCCGCCCTTTATATCGGCAATTCTTATATCATCAAACTGCTTTAAAAACCTACCCAAGGCTATATTTGAATTAAGCCTACCCTTATTAATTTCAACGCCTGAATGTCCTCCTATAAGACCATCAAGTGTAATTTTAAAGCACTCTAAGCTTTCGCTTTCTCTTTGTAGCGGAATTTCTATTTCTGCCCTTGCGCCGCCCGCACAGCTAACGGTTAAAACACCCTCGTTTTCAGAGTCAATATTTATAAGCATTTTACCGCTAAGCAGTGAGGCGTCAAAGCCATCTGCACCAAACATTCCCGTTTCCTCATCAACGGTAAAAAGCGCCTCAATCGGAGGGTGAGGAAGCTGTTTATCGGCAAGTATCGAAAGAATCATCGCAACCGCAATTCCATCATCGCCGCCTAAGGTAGTGCCATCTGCAAAAACAAAATCATCCTCCGTTTTAAGCCGAAGCCCATCCTTTAAAAAATCAATATCCGAGCCTTCATCCTTTTCGCAAACCATATCGAGATGTCCCTGCAAAATCACAGCAGGACAACCCTCATATCCTTTTGAAGCAGGCTTTTTGATTATAATATTATTGAGCTCATCTTGGTTATACCAAAGTGAATTTTTCTCAGCAAAGCGAACGCAATAATCGCTGATTTCCCTTGTATTGCCCGAGCCGTGAGGTATCGCGCATATATCCTCAAAATATGAAAACACATCCAAAGGTCTTGAGCTTTCTAAAATTCTCGACATTTTTCTTCACACCTTACTCTTACGATGCTTTATAAGCTTATACAGCTCCTCGGCGGCAAAGCGCACCTTTAAAACAGGCGCCCGCTCCTTCGGGAAGCAATAATAAAGTCTTTTACTATCACCTATTCCGATAACATCACCGATTTCATACCAAAAATAATCGGCGTTTAGGGTATACGAGGAAATAGGCGCTTGAGAATATTCAAGGCTGTTGCCGCAGCCTGTTAGACTAAATCCGTTTTCATTATGAACGAGTCTGCCCTCGCCCACCGAATAAAGCGCTTTATGGTCTGCAATTACCTTTATATCGACAGGCACATCAAGACAATACTCACCCCGCGTTATCTCCTCTATTACGCACTGCCTTTCCCAATTATACCAATCGGGAATATGCTCAAACTCGGTTTCACCGCGGTCGGCTTTAAGACGGCCGTATATATCAAGGGTATAGCTTTTTTTGCAATCCTTACAAAAAAGCTTAATTCCCTCACCCTTCATTCCGCTCTCGCTTTTACAGCTTGGGCATTTATATAAAATGCGTTCAAGGCCGTCTGCCCGAAAATCCTCGCTTATCGGGGTTTTGGTTTCATATTGGCGAGCAAAAGCGTCAAAGCTAAACTCACCCTTTATGGCCTCGTCTATTTCCTCTACCGAAAGCTCTTTCAGCTCCTCGGCAGAAAACAGGCATTTAACGGTTGCGCTGACATTTGTTTTTCGTTTTTGAAGTCCGTTATAAAGCGGGTCGCGCAAAAACGCGCCCTCTGTTATAACGCTCACCACGGGAACGCCCAGCTTTTTGATTAAAACACCCATTCTTGAAGGGAGCGCCACCGCCCTGCCCTCAAACGAATAACCTGCCTCGGGATACATTAGAACGCTTGTTTTATTTTTCTTTATGCTATAAAGAATATCCTTTATAAGCGCCGTATCGGTCACAAACTTTTTTGTTGGGATACAGCCCATCAGCCGCATAAGCCATTTTTTGCCTATGAGCGCATCGGTTGTGCAAACAATGGCATAGCGCTTAGGGAAAAATATTTTAGAGGCAATTTTAAGGTCGATAAAGCTTGAATGGTTCATAAGTATAAAATAAGGGCCCTTGCCTGCTTTATCCATATCAATTTTTTTGTATTTAAAGCCCGTTACTAAAAGCTCGGGTATTGCAAGAATTCTTATTAATGCCGCCAAAATAATATTGGGCTTTAGGGGGTTTTGCCTCCTAGGCGGCTTAATAGCCGCCACGCTTTCATAATCCGCAGTAACAGTTTTTATTTTCATTTCCCCACCCCTTTAGTTTAAACATTTTCATTCATTGCCTTTATAGATGCCGCATACTGCAAAGGCGAAAGTCCTGTTTTGGCTTTGAATTGCCGCGAAAAATAATGGATATTACTGTATCCGAGCAGCTCGGCAATTTGGGTTACATTATATTCCTTTTCACGAAGATACCTCTTTGCAGCCTCGATTTTCAGATTGATAAAATATTCAATTGCACCCATATTAAACCTATTGTTAAAAAGGTTTATAATTGTTGTTCGGTTAGAGCCGCTATATAAGACCAATTCGCCAAGCGTTAACGAACGATTTAGATTTTCTTTCATATAAGCTACTATTCCATCTAAAACATTATCAAACGAATCGAGCGAAATCATAGGGCTCTTGACACTAGCATCCGCGTTTGCACGCATAAACGAAAACAAAAGCTCACAGATATACATACAAATAAGCTGCTCCGAGCCTATTATTGCCGTTTCCTTTCTTTGAAGGCGCGTGGTGTTTATATCATTAAGCGGTGTTGAAAACGCGTTTTTATACTCTCTTATGATATTTGAAATTATGTTTTTTTGAGCATCATTTACAGAGAAGCTACTATCGCAAAAAAACTCCATCGCTTTTGAAACACTCTCAAAGCTCACTATCGCAACATTTGCCACCACGCCTCCCGCTTTGATATTATGCCATTCACAAGGCTTATGAAAAACGATTTCCCCTGAACGCATAACCCTTTCGCCATCTTCGGTAATAACGCATATTTCACCCGCATCAACATAAACGAATTCCCAAAAGTTATGAGCCTCGCCCGTGAAGGCAAAATCTGCGGCATATTCAAAATAATGAACGGTAAAAAGGCGATTAATCATAATATCGTTTTGAAGCTTTAGTCCGATATACTTATTGATATAATTCACCTTCCCCTAACTATTTTAAAAAATTATAACATATATTTTAAAAATATTCAATAGCAGTTATTGTAAATAGTGTAAACAAAATTGCATTAAAGACAAATCTTTCCACGACTTGTTATTATATAATGTTAACCGAAAGAAATTCTTTAAGGGGGGTTATTATGCCATACGATTTAAAAGAAATTTGTTCTCATTTTGATATTACAACCAATATCGGCTCCTATGGAAACGGTCACATTAACGATACATATTTGTGCGAAACCGACCCCGGCTTCATTTTGCAAAGGATAAACACCAACATTTTCAAAAACCCCGATGAGCTTATGGAAAACATTTTTAATGTTACCGACCACATTAAAGCAAAAATCAAGGCAGCCGGCGGTGATATTAAGCGCGAAACCTTAACCGTTATTAAGACCACCGACAATAAAAACTATTATCGCACGGGTGACGGCGACTGCTTTAGAATGTATAACTTCATTCAAAACTCGGCAAGCTTCGATACCGCCGAAACGAGCGATTTGCTATATGAGGCCGGCAAGGCCTTCGGCAAATTTCAGCGAATGCTTGATGATTTTCCCGCCGATATTCTTCACGAAACCATTGCAAACTTTCACAACACACCCGAGCGCGTAAATCAGCTAAAAAGTGCTATTAAAAACGATGCTGCGGGCAGGCTTAGCAGTTTAAAAGCCGAAACCGATTTTGCTTTTGATTACAGCCGCTATGCAGATATGATAACCTCTGCGCTAAAATCCGGTGAGGTTCCGCTTCGCGTTACCCATAACGATACCAAGCTTAACAATGTTTTGTTTGATGCCGATACCCTTGAGGGCCTTTGCGTAATCGACCTTGATACCGTTATGCCGGGCTCTATGCTATATGATTTCGGTGATGCGCTTCGTTTTGGGGCCTCATCTGCCTCAGAGGATGAAACCGAGCTTGATAAGGTTTGGTTTGACCTTGAAAAATTCGATGCTTTTTCGAAAGGCTTTCTCGGAGAAACGGCCAAATTCTTATCGCTTAAGGAGCTTGAGCTGCTTGCTTATTCTCCGCTGATTTTAACCTATGAATGCGCAATAAGATTTCTTGCCGATTACCTTAACGGCGATACATATTTCAAGATTCACAAGCCGCTGCACAACCTTCACAGAGCGCGTAATCAATTCAAGCTTGTAAAGGACATCGAAAGCAAGCTTCCAAAAATAAAGGAAATTATAAATAAGTATTTATAACAAAAACTCTGCTGAATTTTCAGCAGAGTTTTTTACTGTGTTAAATTAATCCTAATCTATGTTTTCAAAATGAATTCGCTTATCACAAATGCTTAAAGCGGCTTCGCGGTGGGTTATAATAAGCACCGTGCGATTTGTCATAGAGCGTATATTCTTTAAAAGCTGTTCCTCGGTTGGTGCATCGAGCGCACTCGTTGCCTCGTCTAAAAGAAGAATCGGACGCTCTGAGAGGATTGCTCTTGCAACCGAGAGGCGTTGCATTTGTCCTTCAGACAAGCCGCTTCCGCGTTCGCCTAAAATGGTATCCAATCCGTTTGGAAGCTCATCCACAAAGCCATCTGCACAAGCAATTTTAAGCGCTTGATAAAGCTTTTCCTCCTGCTTCATTAAATCGGGGTCGGAAAAGGTTATGGTTTCGCGAATGGTTCCCGAAATTAATTGGTTACCCTGCGGAACATAAGCAAACAGACCGCGCCAAGAAGCATTAAGGCTATGGCGAGAGCCATCGGTATTTTGCAAATAAGCGTTTCCGCTATCCAAAGGATATAAATTAAGCAAAAGCTTAAGAGCGGTGCTTTTGCCGCAACCCGATTCACCCGTAAAGGCAATAAACTCGCCCTTATGAATATCTAAATTAAGGTTTTTAAGCACCTTTTCATTTTCGTTTTCATAAGCAAAGCAGGCGTTTTCAAGACCTACAGAATAAAACTGCTCGTCATAATATTTGTGAATTTCTCCCTGCCCTATGGGGAATGCCGCAACACCCGACTCAAAGTCTTCAATCTCAATTAATCGCTCTGCGCTTGCGAGCATTGAGTAATATTGCGAAATATAAGAGGATATCATGGCCATCGGAGTTTCGAGCATATTAATCAAATATAATATTGAGGACATCGTTCCGTAGCTCATAAGGCCGTTTAAAATTCCAAAGCCGCACAAGCCGACACCGAGAACCTGCGCGCCGTTCATAGCAATGCTCAGGGCGGTGTGGCTTAAATTTACAAAGTGAAAACGGCGCATACGGGTTGCAATATAGTTATCCGTATGCTTTTTACCCAACTCCTCAGAGGCCTTTTCCTGTGTAAAGGAGCGAACAACCAACAGGCTATATAAACGTTCCTGCATAAAGGAACGGGCTACACCGTCTGCCTGCTGGGCTTTCTTATGATGAAGCTTAATTTTTTTGCGGAAAAAGTAAGAAAAAAGAACCATTAATAAGCTGCAGGGCAATAAAATATAAACGAGCCTCGGAGCAAAATTGAGCAGCGCAATCAAGGCGCCAACCATACGCACTAAAGCACCTGCAAGCTCAGGAAGAATGGTGGCAACTGCCCTTGAAATAACCGCGGTATCAGAGATAATGCGGTTCATCCACTCGCCCGTGTGGGTTTGAGTGATTTTTGCATAATCACGATGAAGCAGCTCGGAGAAGGTATGTGTTCGAAAGGCTCTATCTAACAAGGAGAAGCTTTTTTCGGATATGTATCTGCCTAAAGATTGAATAACCACCGTAAATACTACAAGGGCTATAAAAAAGGCAAGATGGCTATAAAACGCATCACTTATGCCGGCGGCCGCTTGGTCAACAACGCTACCGAGCGCATAGGCATATAAAATACAGGTATATCCCTGAACTATGCGAACAAGCATTAATAGTGCCGTCCACCATAATGTTTTGCCCGATACATTAAAAATCCATTTTAAAATTAAACGGTCTTTTTTATCCATCAGCATCTACCCTCCGTATTTTTTCAAAATTAAAGGAATATTGCAGCTACCCGTTTCGTTTTTGCATTGAAAATCACGAAACAGCAGCTTTCGTAAAATCGTTTCCTTCGCAGGCTCTCGCAAAGCCACCTGCTCGGCAGGCTCTCTTTCGCTTTCGATAACCAACGCATTAGCGCGGATTTTTTCTATTAACTCCTTGCCCTTATTTGTTCTCGCGATAACCAACGAGGTGCCCATTCCATCAGCCAATTCGGGCTTAAAGTTTTCAACACCCCAATAGTCACCGATAGTCAGGTCAAAGGGCAGCTCCCAATGGGTATAAGGGCATTGGTAACAGCTCGGTCGAAGTGTAATACATTTCATATAAAGTCTGCTAAAAGGGTCGTTGCCCATTGAAACGGCATATTCTTGGTTATCAACGGTATAAGCAACGGTATGCCCATCGTTTTTAATCCTTTTATCCCTAAAGCAGTAATTTTCAAGTTTTTTATCGCCTTTAATATGGGAAACATAATCTCTCCACAAGCCGGGCGATTGCACACCACGGCAAATAAGTGCCGCCAAAATTAAATTCGAGGAGGGCTTTCCGATAAATCTGCGAACACCGTCGCATTGACAGGGCGTTCCTGTAAAAAGCACCTTTTTGCCCGCCTTTAAAGACTCGCTTATTTGAGAATAAATACCCGTAAGCTCGCTTTGAACATATTTGGATTTTCTCATTCTTGAAATATCGTTTGAGAGAATATGACGAACATTAAAGTCCTCATCAAAAGCCGCACCGCAAACCAAGCCGCCCGCCGAAATTATCTCATCGGCAAAAAGCGAAAATGCACCGCCCGAGGAGCTTTTCTTTAAAAGCTCGGTATCATTGCAGCGCACGGCATAGGCGCTACCATCGAGCTGTTCGAGGGGATTATTAGCAGGACAAGCCTCTTTGCAAGCACCGCACTGTGTGCATAGCTCGTTATTAATCGAAGGATAAATAAAGCCCTCGGCATCCTCTATCATAGAAATAGCATTATTAGGGCAAACGGCACAACACGCACCACAGCCAAAGCACTCGGATTTTTTATTTATTAACTGTATCATCGAGGGCAATTCTCCTTAGATATGAAATAGATGAAGCCTTGCGCTCGTCCATAAGGCACCAAAGCTCTTCGTAGTTCGGCGAAACCACGGTTTCTAAAGCGGAAGATAGCCCTAAAAAGCTTAACATTTCATCAAGTCTTCCGTTGCGGGTGCTAAGCTCCCCTGTAAGCCTTTTTATATGGAAGCTTCTACCGAATATCATTGAAAAAACCATACCGTGAAAGGAATTGGTGAACACGCTTTGCGCGTTACGAATTAAGCCGAGCCATTCGGTAACACCCGTAGTGTTCCAAGCGCTCATGCCTACCTGCGGCATAAAAGCGGCAGTAACAATACGAAGCGGCAGGCCTTGGCTTTCGGCCTCTTTACGAGCCCTTGCCAACAGCTCCTCGTCATACTTGAGAAGGAACAACAGAATATAGGGCTCTAAATCGGTCTTTTGCGTCAGTTTCTCCCAATCCTGCCTATCTAATAACAGTGTTGGGTCTAAGCATACCTCGGCGTCTTTTCCCGTTAAAGCCTTTACTATCTGACAGCCGCTCGCCTCTCTAACCGATATATTCTTAAATTTTGAAAGCTGGTCTGCTGCCCAAGCCTTTGCCTTTTCGGGTAGGTCATCTGCACCGAAGCTTGCGGCATAGCTATTGCGCTTTTGGCTCTTGGCAAAAGGCAGAAAATAGCGCGCATCGGCGCCGGGAATTCTAAAATTCCAAATCTGGTCGCTACCTGCTATAAAGCAGTCATAATCATTATCTATAGGCTCTGCCGGTTGATACGGGCGGGAAATTTTCATATATTTCTGCCTAAAGTCTTCAAAAAGAGCCTCGCGTTTTTTGCTTTCCGCCTGTATTTTACGAGCAAAAATAGCAGCCGCACCGACAGCAGCCTCTGCCCCGGTGTTTCCCTTCGGCATTTCGATTTGCACGAATTGACTTTCCTTACCCAGCTTTAAGAGGGTTTGCTGCAGAGCATAAGCCTGCAACACTGCACCATAGCTATCTGCCTCGTGGAAGGTTAAAATTCCAATCATTATTCCATTTCCTTTCTTGCTCGCTGCGCAGCACTCGACAGTAAAAGCCCTCTTTTTTGTCGCTCTAAGGCTTGTATGAGTGCGGTATAGTGCGCTTTATCACAATCACAATGCTCTAAAATCGCCAGTCTAAGCGCGGTGAAATTTTCAATGCGCTGTAAATTCTCCCTATACGAACGGCTACGACTGGAATGACCGGTATGTCTGCGGCAATAGGTATGTAACTTTTCATCCAAATAGCCACATTCGCTTCTGCTCGCCGAGGGTAATAAAAGCTGTAGATTTTGTCCCTCGGGAGATTCCGGCATTTTTTTACTTGGATAGCCCTTAAAAAACAACTCGGTTCTTATCATATAACAGCCGGCATAGCAATAGGTTTTATCTAAAATTAGCTCTTCAAAGATATTATTTTGACTGCGGTCGGCTTCCAATGCACTTTCGCCTAATATGACATTTTTATCGGCATCCATAACAATTCCGTTGCTTCTAACCATTCCCACATCAGTGTGGTTTAAAAGCCAAAGTGCCTTTTTTTCTATGCTATCATAAGAAAGCAGGTCATCGGCATCGCACCAAGTGAAAAACTCACCCGTAATAAGCGGAAGCGCGGCATTCATTGCGGCGGCCTGTCCTTTATGTGAGCAAAAAAGCAATTTAACGGAAATTCCCGCCGCTTCTAAACGCACCTTATAGTCCCTCAAACAAGCCGCCGAGTCATCGGTAGAGCCATCGTCTACCAAAATAACCTCTAACGGTCGCCAGGTTTGTTGCTCTAAGCAATTTAGGAAGTCCTTTAAATAAGGCATTGAATTGAACACAGGAGCAGCCAAGGTTACAAGTGGTTTCATTCCTTTTTCATTCGCTTTCTGAGCAATGCGGCATAGTTTGCCATCTCTTGCTTTGGTTGAACTCGACCTGTATTGGTCAAATGAAGTCTTCTTTTTAAAGTAACCGTTTGAATTTGCGCCGTTTTAATACCCGAATCCCTTAGCTTTAACAGCCAAGCAACCGTTTCGCCGCTTTTCATCGTGGCATCAAAAAGGCCTATCGTATCAAAAATGCGCCGCTTTATTAAGCTACAGCCGGGCAGAACACCGGCATAGCTACCGCTCCGAGGGCACAGCTCGGCCTTTTGGGAATCGGTAAGCTCGGGAGAAATAAAATCCTCAGCCATAGCAAAAACAGCATCGACCTCTTCTGAAAGGGCACAATACATAGCATCTAATGCGCCGGGGGTTAGCTCATCATCGGCATCGAGCAACAAAACAAGCTCGCCTTTAGCAACACCGAGTCCCGCATTTCGCGCCGATGCCGCGCCGCCTTGGTGCTTTTTCAAAAGCTCTACGCCTAATTCCTTTGCCACACTCGCGGTGCCATCGGTAGAGCCATCATCAATCACTATGATTTCCATTTCGCCCTGCCAATTTTGCCCTCTTGCAGAAGCGACCGCCTTTTCGAGATATTTTTCCGCCTGATGCGCGGGAATTATAACAGATAAACTTGGTAACATAAAATTCTTCCTAACCTAATTATTTAAAAAAGACACATAATCAAAATCGTCCATCAATCGTTTTTGGCTGAATTTCGTTGGATAATCCATAGCATATTTTTTTCTGAAAAAGACCGATTTTCTCAAAGGGACAATCTCCTTGTTAAAAGAAAAAAGGACCTTTGCAAGCATACGCTTTTTGGGGTGCTTGATACCCTTAAAGCGCTTATATAATGGGTTTAGTTTGTGCAGGAAGGGAAGCTTTTGAATTGTGGGCGAATGAAAGATAACATAGAGATTATCAAGGTCTACCCTTTGGCATCTTCTAAGCCATTTTTCCTTCCCTTTTTCAAAGGTGCCGTCGTGCATAAAGTGTAACACTACCTGCTCTTCTCCCTTTTTCAAAACCCCAACGGGATAGGTTATACCGTCTATAAAAATTTCTTCGGGTGTGCAATTTAAGTAATATTCTAAGTCGTTAACAAAGCGGGTAAAATCATTCGGCTTAATTAAAACATTTGCCGTGGGAGATAAATACGGCAAGCCTAAATCGCGGTAAATAGCTCCGCCCACGCAGTTGTTGCAAATGATAGAAGGCGCGGTATTTTTTAGCCTGCTTTGCATCTGTTTTATAAATTTCAATCTTTTTTGCTGAGTATTTTTTTGGAGCTTAACCTTTATTTTTTTAAATAACTGAGCCTTCAACCTGCTTTCACTCCCCGCGCTCATTGTTTATTAATGTTTTTTAGCCTTTCGCTGTGCCTTTGTGCTGACATAATAGCGGCACGGCGAACGCGTTCTTGGCGCACCACCTCGGGCGGCAGCTCAATTCCTCTGCGCTTCATTTCGGCAATAACCTCGCCGTAATGTTGGCTATTCTTTTTAGAGAGAATATCTAAAAGGTAAAAATTTTTGTTGTTATAAAATTTTTCGGTGTCAAAAACCTTATTAAATTTATCTAAAGCTCCGAGAGCATACAAGGCGCCTATCGTGCGAATACATTTACCACAGCTCCCGCAATTTTCCCTTTCGGCATAAATACAAGGGTGTAAATATTTTTGTGCAAGCGGAAAATCAGATAACTCCTTTAGCTTTTGCATACGGGAGATATGGCTTCCCGTAGAATAAAACACGGTGCAATCGGTTTCAAAGCATGTAAGTGGGAGCAGCTCGTAATAAGCGCTGTTCTCCTTAACGAAAGAAAGTCGATTGAATTCATAAGCGCCCGAATTTAAGAAAACTCCGAAAAGCTTTTGAACTGCCAACACGGCGGCAGGCAGTCTAAAAGCCGCAACTGCTAAATAATTTTCATTCTGCAGCAGGTGTATATTAGAATCTATCGTTATCACCGAAAGCTTTGTTTCAGCAGCGATATTTTTACGGGCTTTGTTCGCCATAAAGCCTAAAAGCTCTGTGTTGTGGTCGCTTTCCAATGTCCCCACATTTGCAACAAGCAAGTGGGTAAGCTTACGACTGGGCTCGGTGGCATTAAGGTGTGTCATAAGAGTATGCATACTGTCTACGCCACCTGTCCACCCCGTTCCGACAGCCCTCTCACACGGCAGCGGTGCATCAACAACACTCGCGTGAATGGCGATGCTCTGATAAATATCCATAGCTGCCGCCATAGTCGGTATGAGATATGTTGTGATTTGATAATAAAGCCTCTTGGTCATCGGGGCTTCACACTTAATATCCTCGCCGCGCCTCATAGCAGTAGTAAGAAAAGCCACTACAAAGGCATCCGAGCGCTCAGCAGTGAGATATTCGGCATATTCCTTCTCGGTTGAAAACCATACGGTTTCCTGCCTTCCGTCCAAGTCCACCGTGGCCGATAGAACTGCTCTGTTTTCGGTAATATTAAGTTTTGGCTTTCCAAAACAAATCATTCGAATTCTCCTATGCTTTTAAGGCTTTTTTGGGGCCTCTTTATTCCTGAGCCTTTGCGCTAATGCGCGATATGTTCCGCGCTCTGCCTGAGTTAGCGAAACAACTCTTTTTGCAGCCTTAGGTGCTTTCGCCAATCGATAGGCTTCGTCAGGAATGGGAATATTATTGATTTTAAAGATTTGCAAAACATTTTTGTTAAATGGGTCATCTTTATTGGCAAGCAGATAAGCAAAATGCTCCGGTAATGCCTTTATAAACTCATCAGTGTCAACCACCGAAGCGAAACGGTCGAGCACTCCATAGGCATAAAGCACCATAAAGGTGCGAACGCATTTTTTGCACAAGCCGCAATTTGCCTTACTAAGACGCCTTCTAAAGCAGGGGTGCAGCCAACGGTGCGCCGGCTCCCATTTTGCAAGAGCAAGGAGCTTTTCGTGGCGATAAGCCTCACCGCCCGGACAAAAAACACTAAGGCCCTCGGTTTGTCCGCAATGGATTAGCAAAAGGTCAAAAGAGCAATCTCTATTAAGCTCCATAGCAAATTCCGAGAAGGCATAACCCGACGAATGAAGATAAACCGAAAGCAAGCCCTGCAATGCCATTGCAGATGCCAAATTGCGAAATCCGCAAACAGCTACGAAATCCTCCGGCAAAACCTCAATGATATTTGAGTCCAAAGAAATCAACTGATAGTCCTGCTCTTTGGCAAAAACAGCAGCATCCTCGCAAGCCTTATGAAAGCTTTGCTTATAAAACTCACCATCAAAGGCACCAACATTGAAGACTGCCAAATGGGTTATGGGAAAAGCACTTTCCTTTTGGTGCTTCATAATGGTATAAAGACAATCAACTCCACCCGAAAAGCCCGTGGCGACAGCGCCCTTATTTTGAACGGGCTTCGCTACGGTGGGTGCCGTAATTTTTATGGGATTATAAATATCGCCCGCGCCGCATAATGTAGGTATTAAGTAATTCTCAAGCTGGTAATGAAGCCTTTCGGACATAGGTGTTTCGCAGACAATATCGTGACTACCGCGCATAGCGGCAGGAAGCAACGCCATGACAAAGGCATCACTTCTATCGTAACACAAACATTCTGAATTTGCTTCATCAACGCCGAACCAAAGCGTTGTGCCCTTACCGTTAATGGTTATATCGGCACACACTCGGCTCTGCCCGTTTATGCTTTGGCGATATATTTTTTTGATATTCAGCATACCCTTATTCCTTGCTTCCTCTTTTAGTCTGACGAATAGCATCTGCCATAATAGACATCATTCTGTTAATTCCCGAGGATTTATGGGTTAAGGAGATATTTTTGCTATGTATTCTCCTTTTATAAAGCACCTCGGGTATCAAGTGGTTAAGGCTTATTCCCGAAACATTCAGCCGATACATAAATTGCGTATCCTCGCCGTGAGGATAGTCGGTGCGAAATGCACCGCATTTTTCAAACACGCTTCGGCGAATTGCACAGGTAATGATGCATCTTTCAAGGCTTGCGTTCAGTAGCTCCCTTTGGCGTTCTCCCATAGGGCCGCTCGCTTCATCGTAAAAATTCTCCGCAAGAGTAAAAACAAGCATACAATCAGGGTTTTCATCCAAATATTTTACTTGCTTTTCAAGCTTACTTGAATCCCACATATCATCGGCATCTAAAAAGACGACTATTTCCCCGCGCGCCGCCTCAATGGCCGCATTTCGAGTAACCGACACACCGGCGTGCGTCAGCTTAATATACCTCACCTTTTGGTAATTAGATACCACTTGCTCCGTATTATCGGTAGAGCCGTCATCAACGACGACTATTTCATAATCGGTAAAGCTTTGTGCGAGAACGCTTTCAATGGCTTCACCTATAAATTGAGCGCAATTATATGTGGGGATTAAAACCGAAACCCTTGGCATTATTCGCTGAGAATCGGCCAGCCTTGCTCAACATCTACATCGTGAACAGGGTCTGCAAGGATTAAATCCTGCACCTCGTTAAACTCATCAACCGATAGAGTAAAGCCATCGGTCAAGGCAGCAGCATCAATGCTAACGGGCGCTTCGGCAGTGCCTTCAGAAGCTACTATTACTTCCTTTTCAAGCAAAGCGTTTATAAAGCTGTTTAAATCCTCCTCGATGTTTGCAGGGCAACCATCAAGAGCCTTTATAGCGGTTAGCACTGCATCTACAGAAGCACCGTTTAAAAGTGCATCTAAAGCGGCAGAGCCAAGACTACTTGTGCCGTAATACATACCTGTTGTGAAATTAATCACAATAGCCTGTCCCTCTGCCATGTCATAAAACATTTTTTCTTCGTTTAACTTATACATTTTTAAAACTCCTTTTCTATAAAGCTGCGTAAAAACGCAGGGTTTTTCTTTAAATCGGTGCTCATACGCATTTCATAAACGGGTAAACCCGAAAGGCGCTGAGCCATCTGCTGAATTAGTGCTGTATCATGGCGCGATTCAATTTGCGTTATGGTCGAATGAATAAGATGAATCATAACCTTACTCGGCGGTATGGGTGCTATACTCGGCTCATCGTCACCTGCGATTTTCGGAATTATCAGCGCCTTAATATTCAAAGCGGAACTAAATCTTTCTGCCGGCACCTGAAACTGCGGCTTGCCTCCCCTAAAGCTGCCATCCTCCTCTAAAAGAGGCTTGCCAAGCTGTGGAAACTCACCATACATATCCTCGCGCAAAGCCACAATTGTATATAAGGGCATTGCCAAAAGCTCACCCGAGGCGGTAATGAGCGTGTAATCATCCGAAACAAAATCAAGGTCCTCGGCCAAACAGGAAACGGCGAAGGTTGATTTACCGCTTCCGCCTCTGCCTGCTATCATTACTCCCTTGCCACCCGTGCCAACGGCAGCGGCGTGGAATAACAGCTTGTTATTTGCTTTAGCCCATCTCGCGAAGGCGTTAACCATTACATGCCGCGTTAGCATATAGCCTGAGTTTTGAGGCTTAGGCCTTGCGAAGAAATAGCGCTGTCTTGCAAAGTCGCAACCCACTAAGGAATCATCATCGGTTCCAATCTTTAAGCTTCCTGTTTCATCGCTACTTTGCCAAACCGATGAAAACTCTGCTTCACCCTTTGGAAGATAGTCGTCGCAACGGTCATACCAATATATAAACTTAGCATCAACAGGGCCATCGTCCTCTATCAAAAATCCCGATAAACTCGTTTTGCCCGCCTCTGCTAATTCCTTAGTTGGAAATCTAAGCTCGATATTTTCACCACAAACCCGAACACGAAAGCCATCAGTAGGCATTTTTCCACTTTTTTCCAAATGCCTTTCTACAGCCTGAAAGTATTCGGTTAGTTTTACCTTTGCAGACACCGCATCTCCCCCTTTAAAGCAATAGCTCCTTGCAAATAGTATTTATAGTTGGTATAATAAACCAAGGTGATTAGTATGAATGAAAATGAAATTGTGTTGTTTTGCGGATTTAATAAAACAACTAAATATTTATGCGAATTATACTCTATGGACGACACCCACGATAACGCCCTATATGAATGGCTTGATGCCGCCGATTTTGAAGCGCTGCCCTCAGAAGCCACCTCTATGGCCGCAGTAATGGGAGCCGCTTCTGATTATAGCGGAATTCCCCCTCGCCTAATTCCAAGACTTAAAGGGATAAACAGATATATACACACCTTGAATTCGGGTATGCTATCAGGTCTATGTGCCTTAGGTGCAAGGCTTAATCAATCCGACATAAGCGTCCTCTTACTTGACGAAACGGCGCTTTATGTTCGTTTCAATAACGCCCCCCAGCGTCAGCTTTGGCAAATGTTTATAGCCGTATCCGAAAAGGACTATGAAGACACGCTTAACATAGCGCGAGATATCGGCTTTAGCGTGGAAAAATTTCCTCAAACAGCCGTAGCTCGCCAAGGCGTTACCAGGCAGATTATAATTGCACCTTTAAAGGAAAAGGATTTTCATTTAGTTGATGCCGAGAAAATTGAAATGGGCGGCGCCGATTTCCTCTGCCCTACAGTTTCGGAAATTTTAATAGGACTAAGCCGCCGTAATTTTAGGGCGCTAACTAAGCCTAATCCCTCTTTGGTGCGCTGGTTTATGGATATGAAGCTGCTTTTAGGGCTAATTTCCGATAAGGATTGGGCGTGTGCTTTAAAAATTGCCAAAAGAGAGCATAGCTGCCATCTTATTGGCTTTTTGCTTACGGTTTATGCCGCTATAACGGGCGATATTATCCCACAAGCAAGCTCCTTTGCGAGCGGGCGCGCTTCGCAAAAAGTATTCGCGCTTCTTAAAAAGCTTCAAAAAAGCAGCGAAAAAGGTTGGCGCATGCGCCGTTCTTTTCTATTGTTCCGCTTAAGAAGGCCGGACAATATTTTTGCCGCAACCGCGCTTTTTGGTAAAAACATTTTAAATAAAATAGATTTTTAATCCCCGTTTGTATCTAATCCTACCTGCTGTATATGCTCATCATACTTAGAAAGCTTGCCTTTGTTCATTTTAAGAACAAGCATACCTCGTTTAATTTTTGCTCGGTTTTTGAACAAGGCATTAAACCAATGCACCACCCAGAACACAGGCAGCAAAAGAGGCTTTTTTGCTAAAGCCGGATATTTATAAGACAATTCCGAAGGACTCGGAAAAACAGAACGGATAAACCAAAGAAATTTCATTTTAAATATTGATTTATTTCCATCTGCATGCTGACGCATTCGGTTATTTATTGCCGATTCATCAAAATCCTCGCACACACCGCCTAAAAAAGCAGAACGGGTTATCAGTTCGGTCGCTTTTGTGGCACCTTCCCCGTTAAACCAACTGTTAAGCAGGTCTAATATATTGCGGTAAAAGCTTAAAAGCTTAAGGAAGCCAAGCTTTTCCTCAATATATTTTTCATCCATATCAGGATAATTAACCCGCCAAACATAGAAATCGCAAATATCCTTAGCGCAAATCGAGCCAAAAAGGTAATGCTTGGCGAAATGAACGATTAAATATATAAAATGCTCCTCGGGGCTCAGTAGATATTGCGAGCTGTTTTCTCTTCTTTTTGCAAGCCGCCAGCTATCGCTATAATATGTAAAATAGCTCTTAAAGCGGGGCGCTACTAAATGGCGGTGCAGCTCTAAGGTTAGCTCGGGGCATTTCCAAGTATACTCATAGTCACTGTTATCAAGCTCACTAAATCCCAATTTTTGCAATATCGGCTGTATTCTTGAATATTGCTCGGGGCGAATGAGAATATCCGCATCCCCCATAACCCGATATTCAGCTTTTGGATAAAGCGGCTTAATAACCGCGCCCTTAACGGGAAGATACTCAATATTATTTTCATCAAAAACGGCGCAAACCTCTCCGAGCTTTTCCATTTGCCCACGGCTTTTTTTAAGGTCACCACAGAAGCTTGCCGTCATCTGCACAAGAGCGGGATGTGTTCTCGAAACGCCGCAAAGCAGGGCGCCTTGAATTCCCAAGCCCAGCAGGTGGTGATTATATAATATATCAAACGCCTGCCCTAAATCAAAGGATTCGGGGAGGGAAAGCTTTTCACCCTTTAATGCGCTTCGTAAAAGTGTGATAACGCCTAAATGCAATGCTTCCATTTATGCCCTTGCCTTTCTAATTTCAATCAATACAACTATAACTTATATATTATACTATATTGATTTTTTAAAAGCAATAAATTCCGAGCAATTTTTTATGGCAACATCATTAAATAATTACCAAAACGCAAAACGGTGCAACCGAAAAATCGGCTGCACCGTTTTTTTACAAGAAGCAGGCAAACATAATAGGTATTGTTATTATCGCCATCGCGTGAGAAATGAGCGCCATACCTGCGCCCGGCGTCGTATCCCCTCCGTAAGCCGCGGGGAAAACAACGGTATTGAGGCCAAGCGGCATTGCCGTTGCACATAACGCCACTCTTATAATCGCAGCCTCGGCATTAACAAGCCTTAATGCCAGCATAAATAAAAGCGGTATTATAATAAGCCTTATAATAGATGCCAAATATACCTTCTTCATTTTCGCAAGCTGCCTAAGGCTGTAATTTCCCACAATAAAGCCTGTAAGAAGCATTGCAAGCGGAGACATGCACGCTCCTGCAGATGCCGCGGCATTAGATATAAAGGTCGGTATTTTAAACTCCAAAAGTCCACACGCACCGCCTAAAATCATACCGATAAAAATGGGGTTTACAAAGGCTTTAAGCGATGAACCCTTTGCTTTGTTGGGTATTAGCGAGGATGTTCCAAGCGAATAAACATAAACCTGAAGCGGAAGCGTAAACATCATATAATCGAACAACACCTGTTCGCCGAACATTCCAAGCACTACGGCATTTCCCATAAAGCTGAAGTTTGATACGGCAAACGAATAGGTGTAAATTTTTTGGGAATAAGGCCGCCTTGAAAATAGCTTCGCAAGAGTTATGCCTATAAGCAGCGATACAAGCATCACCGCCGCCCCATAAACCATATAATTCCATTTTTGCTTAAAATTTTCGTGAGTGCAATACTTATAAAAAGTGTTAAATGTAAGGCACGGAACGAAAAGTAGAGTTTCGAGCTTTGAAAGACTCACACTGGTAGTTTCGGGCAAAAGCTTTCTTCTGTTTAGAAAAAAGCCCACCGCCATAAACAAAAACAATATGAGCATTTGATTGATAGTTGCGCCAAATACCTGCAATTTTTACCCCTCGGTGACTGTTATGCTATGTGTGTTTATATATTCTTTTCCCGATTCTAAGGCGGTTATACCATCCTTTTTGGTTATATCATAATCACTGCCGTGCCTATCGGGAATACCGCTCCAAGGCTCTAGGCAAATATATCCGCCCGAATGCTTATGCCAAAGCAAGAAGTAATCACAATCTGGGAACTCAACCGTTACTGATTTTCCGCTTTTACGATTGCGAAGCGTAACGCTTCTCGATTTTAAATCCTCAAACACAAGAGCGTCAATTAAAAAATACTTATCATAAAGCGGTAAAAAGCGGCTTTCCTTAATGATAGGAATTTTCTTTTTGCTTAAAAGATTTCCGTCAAGCATAGTTGCATTAAGGGTTTCTTCTTGCGGGAAGATTATATCGTATTCCTCAACGCCCTCGGGGGTAGCATAGCCCTCGTGTGCACCAACCGAGAAATACATAGTATCCTCGCTTAAGTTTTTGACCTTATATAAAACCTCAAGCTTATCGCCAATAAGCTTAAAAATAACACGAAACTCAAATTTAAAGGGATACTGAGCACGCGTTTCCTTATCATCGGTCAAAAGAAGCGTAACGGCATCCTCGGTCAACTCCTCAACCGAGAAATATTTATTCTTTGCAAAGCCGTGTTTTTTAAGCGAATATTCCTTGCCTGCGAGTGTGTATTTATCGTCCTTAAGACCACCGCAAATGGGGAACAAAATAATAGCCGCATTTCCCCAAACCTCAGGATTGCCTTCCCATATGTATTCCTTGCCGTTTTTTACAAGGCTTCTAAGCTCTGCACCGAGCTCACTGATTGATGCTGTTAAAATGTCATTTTTAATAGTAATCATATTAACCTTCCTTTATAAATATCCAAAAGCCAAAACCTTTTTGCTTTTTTCAATAACCATTATAGCAGATTTTAACATTAAAGCAATTAAAAATCAAAAACTTACAAAAAAGCGGTCGAAACCGCTTTCTTATAAGTTCAATAAAACTATTGCCGCCATTCCGAAAAATACACTTGCCATCTGTGCGCGAGTGAGCTTTTCCTTATAAATAAACAGTGATACCAAAAATGTTATTAAAATGCCGCCTGCCGAAATCATCGGGAACATAAGCGAAGCGGGCAGCTTGCTCGAAAGCGAAAGCACCAAAATATTAACAATCGCATTTGCAATACCGCAGAAAAGCCAAAATACCATTCCGCCCTTAAAGGAAACCTTAAGTGTTTCGCGCTCGGTGAAAAATGCAATCAAGGATAAAACCGCCGCCGAAGTAACGAATGATATAACCAAAAATTCGCCCTTATATAATCCCGGCTGTTGTATTTGCTGAACCTTCTGAACGGTTGAGCAAAGGCCATTACAAATAAACGCTATCGTAACAAATATAACCCATTTTAAGCTAATACCGGTTTTTTCCTTGGCTTTACCCTTATAATTCATTAAAAGCAGGGATATTGCGAGCATTAGAAAGCCAACCAATTTGATTTTAGTAATCTTTTCATCAAGCGCCACAATACCATAAAAGGTGGGTATAAGCAGAGAATATGATATAACAAGAGAGGTTAGCGAAAGGGGGCCCGTAGCCACGGAAAACATTGAAAAAATGCCCGCCAATAGATAAACAAGCGCAAAAAACAAAGCGAACGGCAAAACCTCTTTGTTGAAATTGAAATTGCCCTCAATTAAGGCATAAATTATACTTCCCGCTGCTGCTGCCACAACCGAAAGTGCAGGAAAAGCAAAACGGCTTTTACTGTATTTAAGATTAAAGCCCTTTTTAAGTATATTTTGTATTGAAACGCCTACCGTTACAAGCAATAAAAGAATGTAATTCAAAACATTCACTCCTTTCAACAACAAACAATTATACTATTTTAAAACTCTTTCACAAGAAAAAATCTTATTTGTTTTTTGCATTATTTTCCACTTTTAAAAAAATATTGATTTTTTGGACCTAAAAATTTATAATAATATTGAGGTGATGTTATGATTTTAAACTATAATCCAACAGAGCTTGAGAAAATCACCTACGATTTTTTTAACACGACCGGAATAAATTTAGCCATATTAGACTCAGAATTTCAACAGCTTGAGTATAAAAAATGCAAGCAAATTCCTTTTTGCGCGCTTATTCAGCAGTCTAAGGACGGGCATAAGCTGTGTTATCAATCAGATTGTGCGCTTTTATCGAAATGTCGGCAAGGAGAGGGCGCCCAAAGCCATATTTGCCACGCAGGGCTTACCGATATGGCAATCCCGATTTTTTACCTTAACACCCCTATTGCCTACATAATTTTAGGACAAATTAAAACCAAAAGCGATTTTGGGGAAATTGAAGCAAAGCTCAGCATGACCGATGTTGACAAAGCCGAGCTCAAACGGCTATATGATGAAATGCCGCTTTGGGATTCGGATAAAATTTCGAGCATAGCAAACATTGCAACCATTCTTTCAAAACATATACTCATCGGTAATATGATTTCTCCGCTTAGAGATAAAAGCATTGAAAACGCTATAGACTTTATCAACAATAATTTAAGCCATGACCTATCTATAGAGTTTATTTCTAAAAGCACCGGTATTTCCCCGAGCTCGCTTTATAAGCTATTTCACACACATCTCAATTGCACCGTTGGTGATTATATAAACAATAAAAGAGTTGAAAAGGCGAAAGAGCTGCTTTTGGATAATGAGCTTACGATTGAAATGATTTCCCAATCGACCGGTTTTTCGAGCGCCGCATATTTTTCAAAAATATTCAAATCACGCTTGGGACAATCCCCTACAAGCTATAGAAAAAACATAATAGCAAAATAAAAAACGACGGAACAGTTTTAAAATTATAGGCTGTTCCGTCATTTTTATAAATCATTCACTTCTGAGTGCTACAACAGGGTCCTTCTTAGCAGCGCTTCTTGAGGGGATTATTCCCGCAACAAGCGTTAACAGAACGCTTATTGCAACAAGTGCCACTGCAATGGGAACGGGCAGGAATGCGCTCAAAGTATTAAAGCCCGTAAGCTTATGCAAAATTGCATTTATGGGTATGCAAAGCAGGTATGTCACTGCAACTCCAAGCAAGCCTGCCATAAAGCCTATTATCACCGTTTCCGCATTAAACATACTCGAAACATTCTTCTTTGAAGCGCCCATGGCCCTTAAAATACCGATTTCCTTCGTTCTCTCCTGAACTGAAATTAGGGTTATAACACCAATCATTATTGATGAAACTATGAGCGACACCGCAACAAATGCAATAAGAACATAGGTTATGGCGTTTATAATCGAGGTAACAGACGACATCATAAGACCGACATAATCGGTATATGTTATTTCCTTTAGGTCATCGACCGACTCATTATACTCGCTAATAACCTCCTCAATTATATCCTTGTTTTCAAAGCTTGAGGCATATAAATTAACGGTAGATGGACTTTCAAGGTCAACCACACCAAGCTTCTTCATATTGCCCTCGTAATCGCTTTCCGAGAACTCTAAAACCTCATCATAATATCTCGCGCAATCTGCCGACTTATAGTTCTTAGCCGCCATATCAAGAGCGGAAGCCAGGGCCGTGTTGCCCATTGGTTCAAGCTTTGCTTTTACCCCTTGGGCATAGCTTGCCTTATACTGCTCGGCTAAAATCTCACCAAAAAGCTTTTCGAGCTCCTCATCGGTTAAAGCCTTGATATAATCAGCCATCTCCTTTGTATCCATACTCGTCTGCTTTGAAAACGAATCGGTTAAGGTGGTCTCAATATCCTCGCGACTCATTTTATTAAGGCTCGATTCTACAAAGGCCTCAACCTCTTTATCAGAGGGAAGGCTCATTATCTTAACATAGGCATCAGCCTTTTTATCTGTATCAAGCTTTTCGATATACGCCTTAAATTCTTTAGCTTTTTCAGCTTCACTCAAATTGCCTGTGTTCTCTTTAAACGGCAATCCCGTAAAAATATCAATCGAGGGATTTTTCTTTTGTGCCGCGGCTGCCGAGGATTTTTGCGCCTCCTCAATCATATATTCGGTAAGCTTTGAGGTGTAAGCAATTGAGCCTTTAATCATTCCTGCAACCGCATCCTCGTTAGGCCTTATAATACCCGAAACCTTTAGCGCTAGTCCGTTATCATATAGATATTTAAGACCTGCTTGTGAATCTCTTAAATCGGTATACAGCCCGGTTTTTTCGTCAAGCGTATAACACGAGGAGCCAAGAATCGTGCGAAACTCCATATCAAGTATATCCTCATAGCTCCACTTTTCATCGCTAACTTCAATTTCGGTTTTATTGATTGCGGCATCAGCGAGCGCGTCTATATCCTCTTTGGATTTAAGTCCCAAGGCATAAAGCGTTACATCATCTAATTCATTGTTTTCATCAACAACCAAGACTATCTCGTTATACTTAGTAGGCCAAGAGCCGCAAATAACATCATATTGGTTGTAAAGCAAATCATTTACCAAAAATCCATCACGACCGGGTAACAGCTCCTGCCAAAGTTGCATATTCCCACCCATCATCATAGACGAGCTCATACCGTAATCCTCACCAATGCTAATCATAGAGGACAAATCCATACCAAAATACTCTATGAGAAGCTCCTGCATAAGCTCCTCGGTATCAGAGCGAATGATTGTGCCGTCAACATTCTCGGTGTATACAAGCAGCTCGGTATCATAGGTATATTGAACACCGTTAAGCGCTCCCGATAGCTTAGATTCCTCTTTTGGCTTTGCCAAATCCGCCTCGATATATTTCTTAAAGGCTTTAAGGTCGTTTTCATTTGCTTCGGCAGTATTAAGGGAATTAATAAGCTCGTATATCATCGCCTTTTGGTAAACGGCGTCCTTGTCGTGCTCGCCATTCGATTTAGCCTTACCCATAAAGGTTTCAAGCAGACTGCCCATATCCATATGCCTCTCCTCAATCGTCAACGGATATGAGGAAAGCGTATCCTCTTGAACTGTATTAATATACGCCGTCATACCATTTGAAACGGCAAAAATAAGCGCTATTCCTATTATTCCGATGCTGCCTGCAAAGGAGGTTAGTGCCGTTCTGCCCTTTTTTGTTATCAGATTTTTAAGCGAAAGTCCAAAAGAGGTGAAAATCGACATCGTAGGCTTCTTAACCTTGCTGCCTTTCACGTTCCTTGCAGTCTCTTCTCCCACCGACATATGCTCGTTTTCCAATAGCGGAGCACTGTCATCGGTTATTAAGCCGTCGAGCATTTTAACCGTTCTGGTGGCATATTTTTCGGCAAGCTCAGGGTTATGAGTAACCATAATAACAAGGCGATTTTTTGAAATCTCCTTTAAAATATCCATAACCTGCACCGAGGTTTCGGTATCAAGCGCGCCGGTTGGCTCATCCGCCAAAACAATATCGGGATTGTTTACTATTGCCCTCGCAATAGCAACTCGCTGCATCTGACCGCCCGACATTTCCGACGGCCTCTTTCGAAGCTGGTCGCCAAGCCCAACCTGCTCTAATGCTTCCTTTGCGCGACTTCTGCGCTCGGCCTTTGAAACACCCGTAAGCGTAAGCGCAAGCTCAACATTTTGAAGCACCGTTTGATGCGGGATAAGATTATAGCTTTGGAAAACAAAGCCTACCGAGTGGTTTCTGTAAGTATCCCAATCTCTATCGTTATAATTCTTAGTAGAGCGACCGTCGATAACCAAATCGCCCTCGCTATATTTATCAAGTCCACCGATAATGTTAAGCAGGGTTGTTTTGCCGCAGCCCGAAGGGCCTAAAATCGCAACAAACTCACTTTTCCTAAACTCAACGCTTACACCCCTTAGCGCGTGCACCGAATTTTCGCCCGCAGAATAATCCTTTTTAATGTTTTCAAGCTGAAGCAACAGAGGTTCTCCTTTCACAAATAGCCTATATTAAATATTATTAAACCTTTTATTATAACTTAAACTATTTTAAACAAATTAGAGTGAATAAATTGTAAATTTTTTCATTTTTAGTCTTCATTATTAAGATGACAAGAATAATCTTGACTTTTAAAACTTTTCGTAATAAAATTATGATTGTTGATTGAAATTTGGGAGGGAGGCCGTTTTATGAGTGATAAAGCCAAGGTTTTTAAAAATCCTGCCGTTCACAATGCGGTTATTTTAGGCTCTCTCTGCACAATTTCATACCTCGCCGTTTATATTGCACGAAATGCATTAAGCGCGGTAACCCCTCAGCTGACCGAGCAAGGTGTTTTTTCAACCGAAAGAATCGGCACTTTATCATCGGTATATTTCATAACCTATGCCTTCGGTCAACTGGTTAACGGTGTTTTGGGAGATAAAATAACGGCCAAATATATGCTGAGTTTGGGACTTATTTTGGCAGGTGTTTCCAACTTTTTATTCCCCCTTCTCACACCAACTCCTTTTGTTGCAATTTTAGCCTACGCTTCATCAGGATTTTTCCTTTCTATGATATATGGCCCGATGACCAAGGTCGTTTCGGAAAACACCGAGCCCATATACGCAACGCGGTGCACGCTTGGCTACACCTTTGCCTCGTTTTTAGGTTCGCCGGTGGCAGGTGTTTTTGCAATGCTGTTTTCTTGGCAGGGCGTGTTCAATGCAAGTGCCGGTATTCTTGCCTTTATGGGAATTGTTTGCTTTTGTGTATTTATGG
Organism: Acutalibacteraceae bacterium; assembly: GCA_045589375.1. Taxonomy (GTDB): domain Bacteria; phylum Bacillota; class Clostridia; order Oscillospirales; family Acutalibacteraceae; genus UBA737. Next base: position 71,257 of record JAZNOY010000042.1, read on the forward strand.
TGCTTGAGCGCAAGGGCGTTGTTACATACGGAAAATATAAGCGCCCCAAAGGCACCGGCGGAAGCCTAAAGGTTTTGATTAAACGCCAGATTGTTAAATTTACTGCTATTTCAATATTAACCGGAATTGTCAGAACAACCGTTGTTTTCTGGTTGCCGACATATTTTTCTCAACATTTGGGGTTCAGCCCTAAAATTTCGGCTTCTATCTTCACCGTTGCAACCTTTATAACATCCTTCTCGGCATTTGTTTCGGTCTTCATCTATGAGAGATTAGGTCACAACATAGATAAAACTCTTATAATTTCCTTTGCGGCATCGGCCTTTTTCTTTCTCTTGGTATTTTTAATTGACATACCTGTCGCAAATATTGTATTTATTATCTTGGCCGTTTTATCAGCAAAATCCGCAGCCTCTATGCTATGGAGTCGTTATTGTCCTAGCCTTTATGATACCGGTATGGTTTCTTCGGCAACAGGATTTTTAGACTTTGTGAGTTATATTTCGGCCTCTGTTTCATCGGTTATTTTTGCAAATTCGGTATCAACTATCGGTTGGAGCGGTCTGATTTTGGTATGGTTTGCTCTAATGCTTGTCGGATTAGTGATTTGTCTGCCGATAAACAAATCAGAGTGAATAAATTGTTAATTTTTCAAATATCAAACATAAAAAAGCAAGACTGAAAACAGTCTTGCTTTTTTGTTAAGGTTTAAGCACAAATAAAAAATAATCTTTGAATACAACGATTCATATTATTTCTTGCACTTATTCTTTTATGGGAAATGCGTTTCTAAGCTTTCCCCAATAATATTTCGCCAAAGCCTTACCGCCCTCATCGGTCAAATGAATTTGGTCGGTAACATATTGATTGTTATTAACGCTGCGATAATATCCCAGCTGAGATTGGGCGGCACCGTTCCAAAATGCAACGCTATGCCTTTTGCAAATTTCCTCTATAGCGCGTTCCCACTCGATTCTTTTATTCATATACTCTGAATATGGGGTGTATTGCTCCTGCTCATCAAAAACATTATATCTGCCGCGGCTTGCTGTTAAAATTGCAATATAGGCCTTTGTGTTCCTCTGCAAATACTCAATTACTTGATTTAGATTTCCACAAAATGTTTCATCCGAAACATCGCAAACCTCACCGAGAGGGGCTTTCATATCATTAGGAATTACCTCAACGGTTATTAAGTCGGCCTCTTGCTTGCCATCATCCAGCCTCATTACTCGGGTTTTAACACTGTCATCCCCGTGTAACGCAGGAACAATTCCGCTTGAACCTTTGCCGAAGTTATGCTCCTCTAAACCTGCGAACAGCGCTAAATATTTAGAAAAGAACCCCGTCCCATGTGCATTATCGGTCATTGATGTTCCGTAACAATACCACTTTTTACCATTCCATTGATTAAACATAAATCCACCTCTTGAGCCGATTATACCATAGAAAAGGGCCTAGGGCAAGAGTTTTAAGTGAAGCATTTTGCTAATGCAAAATATGAAGCAGCGGCGTTGCCGCTATGAAGCGCAAGGCGTTGCCTTGCATGAAGCGAAGCGTTCCATATTGTGCCGCAAGGCACACCTTACTTCTTACATTTTCACTATTACTTATTACTTTCCAAAAATCCTCATTATATAAAAGCGTAGGAATTGAAAAGTGAAGAGTGAAAAGTGAAAAAGTAAAAATCCCCATTCTTACGAATGAGGATTTTTGGCGCCTCAAGTAGGACTCGAACCTACGACAACTCGGTTAACAGCCGAGTGCTCTACCGACTGAGCTATTAAGGCAAAAAATGTTGGCATCTACTTATTTTCCCAGGCAGCTGCCCGCCAAGTATCGTAAGCGCAAGTGAGCTTAACTTCCGTGTTCGGAATGGGAACGGGTGGACCCTCACCGCAATCAACACCAACTATTTCTGCGCACCTTTCGGCGCACTATATATTAAACAGTATGAACTGTCTAATACCAAATATTCATTTTTTAAAAAAGTGGTGACCCGTAGCGGATTCGAACCGCTGTTGCCGGCGTGAGAGGCCGGAGTCTTAGGCCACTTGACCAACGGGCCACATTATATAATAAACGCTACGCGTTATTATCAATTGGTGCACCATCAGGGACTCGAACCCGGGACACCCTGATTAAGAGTCAGGTGCTCTACCAACTGAGCTAATGGTGCATTTATGCTCACACCCTGAAAACTGAACAAGTAAAGAAGACGAGAATCGAAAAAATAGGTCAAGCCCTCGGTCTATTAGTACAGCCTAGCACACGCGTCGCCGCGCTTACACCTGCTGCCTATCAACCCGGTAGTCTACCGGGGACCTTACTAGCTTATGCTATGGGAAATCTAATCTTGAGGCTGGTTTCATGCTTAGATGCTTTCAGCGTTTATCCAATCCGCACTTAGCTGCCCAGCTATGCCCTTGGCAGAACAACTGGTGCACCAGAGGTGCGTCCATCCCGGTCCTCTCGTACTAGGGACAGATCCTCTCAAATTTCCTACGCCCACGACAGATAGGGACCGAACTGTCTCACGACGTTCTGAACCCAGCTCGCGTACCACTTTAATCGGCGAACAGCCGAACCCTTGGGACCGAATACAGCCCCAGGATGTGATGAGCCGACATCGAGGTGCCAAACCTCCCCGTCGATGTG
>JAZNOY010000043.1:0-4597 GCA_045589375.1 Acutalibacteraceae bacterium
CAACGGTTATTGGACATATGGCTCCTTCGTTGGAACAAACTATACCGCTTGTGATACAAATGGCACATATAGCGATGGTCAGGCTAAGGCTGTTACAATTAAAAACAGCTACGCGATTGATGTTGTTAACCCCAAGCTTTCAGGCGATGCGGCACGCATTCACCTTTGCGGTTTGAAGCAGGAAAGCGCAACCTCGCATAACTTCACAAGAACCATCACGGCAGTTAACTGCTATACCGATGCTACTGTTTTGCCGAGCGTTCATCTTGAGGCTTATTCATATACTTCTAACGCTTCAACAATACAAAAGCCCGCAAGAACAGAGCAGCTTATCATAACCGATGGCACCGCTGAGGCTCATGTTCCTTCGGCCGTTAAGCATATTGATGCCGAGGATTTAATCGGCGCAAATGCTAAGAACGCTATGCCAACACTTGATTGGGCAACCACATGGGGTGTTGTTGAGGGTGACACTCCTGTTCCCTTCACCGATGCAGATGTTTGGGACGGCGAGGCTGACACTTATGAGAACATCGAAGAGGTATTGACCGCTTTAGGCGCAGCCGATTCAAACGGTCGTTACCATATCAATACTCCCGAAGAGCTCTATGCCGTTATCAACCATAATGGCGGCGGACATAGTTATGTTCTCGATAACGATATTGTATTAAATAAGAATACACTCGATTATGCGTCTTGGACCACCAGCGCTCCTGCTAACAACTGGAACTTTGGTGCACAGTCGGATTGGACTGCTCCTACTAAGCAGTTTGTCGGCACTATTGATGGTCAGGGCTACACGATTTACGGTCTTTATAGCTCGACCGGAACCTCGAGTTACTGGAACGGTCTTATCCCAGGAATCGGTGCAGGCGCTGTAACTATTAAGAATCTTAATGTTGTTAACTCCTGCTTACCTAATGCAACCCGCTTCAGCGGCATTATCGCAGGCGGTAGCTATAGCAATCTCGCAGATAACACTGCTAACACCGTTAAGTTCATCAACTGCAATGTTAAGAATGCGGTTATGGCAAACCTTCAGAACAATGCCTTTGCAGGCGGTATTATTGGTATAACTGCACGTTATGCCGTAGTTGAAGGTTGCTCGGTTAATAATGTTGGAATGTCCTTAGCAAGCAACGTGGGCGCTATGAACAGAGCAGGCGGCTTGGGCTCATTTATCGGCGCCGTTATGGACACAGTAAGCGATGCCGATACTAACCCCTATTCTAACAACACGAGCCCGCTTACCAACAACATTTACTCTGCAAAGCTCGCAGGTTATGCAAAGGTTTATGATTCCTATTCGGTTAGTGTTAAGAACACAACCGATAATAAGGATGCAAACATCGTTGGTGTTGCGGCCGAGAATGGCAACCCATGGTCATGGGCATGGTTTGCTACTGCCAAGAATGTTTATACCACTGCTGACCTTAGCAATATCACTGCAGGCGCTTATTCCACTACGGGTGGTTATACTACCGCAGTTCCGCTAAAGGTAACCTCTGACGGAACAAATGTTTATCGTCCCGGTGATGCTAATTATCCTGTTAAGCATGTTGATGCTAAGGATTTGATAGGCGATAGCGCTAAGACCGCTATGCCTAAGCTCGACTGGGCTACCAACTGGACTACTGTTTCTGATGGTTATCCTGTTCAAGCCGCATCTACCGTAACCATTTGGAACGGCACCGATGGCGGTCATGCCGATTTAGCGGCTGTTCAGGCTGCTATGGGCGGTCAGGATGACAATGGTGTTTACCATATCACCACCGCTGAACAACTTTATGCGGTAATCAAGTATAAGGGCGGCGGCGCAAGCTATGCGCTTGATAACGACCTTTACCTCAATAAGAACTACTATAACTATGCGGATTGGAGCGTATCTGCTCCCGCAAACGATTGGGATTTCGCACTCGAAGGCGATAATACAGGCTCAGGCTTTGTAGGAACCTTTGATGGTCAAAATCATACTATTTACGGCTTGTATTGTGATAATACTCTGGGTAAATACGGCGGTTTGTTCGGCGCTTTAGGTGAAGGCACAACCACCATTAATAATCTCAATATGCGTTATAGCACCGTTCGCGGCAGATTGCGTTCAGGCATTATCGCAGGCGGAACCTGGTGGGATAAGGGTTCCTATGTTTATATTAATAACTGCGAAGTTCGCGATGCAAAGCTTTATGATGTTTATAATGCTAGTAATTCCGGCGCCATTATGGGCCTTAGCTCAAAGACTACTCACATCAAGTCCTGCGCGGTTATTGATGTTAAAATGGAGCTTGGCTGTAACGCAAGCGATTCTGCTTCTTACGGCGGCAGCGGCGCATTCTTAGGCGGTGTATATCGTTCTCAAAACAATCCGTTAGACCAAGCTCGGAACAATTCAGTTCGCGATAGCTATGCTGTTAATGTAACAGCTACTACAAAGGATAATGCAACCGCGAAGCCTCTATATCTTATGGGAACGGCTATATCAGGTTGCTACGGCATTATGGCCGAGAACGTTTATATTGACTATCCTGACAGTATGGATTTGCCTGTAGGCACCGGCCAAACCGTTAAGGTTTATGATGCAAAAGAAGGCACTCCTGAGCGCGGAACTGCAACCTATCCCGTTAAGGTTATAACTGCTGATGCCATTAAGGGCGAAAAGGCAGTTAAGGCTATGCCCGCACTTGATTGGGCTTCTACTTGGGAAACCACCAATGAGTATCCTACCGCTACAAAGGTAGTTAATTACTGGAACGGCGATACAAGCAAAACTGTTGAAACTGCAGGTATGGCAGGCTCGGGCACCGAGGAAGACCCCTATGTTGTAACCAACGGAACTCAGCTTTACGCCGCTACCATAAGCACTGACGGTTATTACTTCGTTCTTGCTAACGATATATTCCTTAACAAGAATTATAGGAACTATGAGAGCTGGGCAGGTGGCAACGCAAGTCTCAACACTTGGGGTGCAGGCACCACCACATATACATTTAACGGCCACTTTGATGGCCAAGGGCATACGGTTTACGGTCTTTATAAGGCGGCTTCCGTAAGCAACTTTGGTTTGTTCAATAAGGTTAATAAGAGCTCCGATATCAGAAACCTTAACCTTGAATACTTTGCCTGCTTTGTTGCCAACCATTGCGGCGGTATTGTTGGTAGAGTTCAGAGCGGAACTCTGGTAGTAAGTAACTGTTCAGTTAGCAACGGTAATTTCTTCGGCATGTGGGGCAACTCGAACAACGGCGGTATCGTAGGCGGTATTGACCAACAAGGCACTGCTATAGTTCGCGGCTGTGTGGCTCAAAATCTTAAGGCAACTAACAATGCGGAGAATGCTAACAATACCGCTGGCAAGGGCGTTTTGAACCTTGGCTTCGGCGGTCTTGTTGGTGCAACAAACTATGTATCAACAACCTCAGCTAATCCTTCAGCCTTTGATGAAACGCAGGCAGCGCGCGTTAAGATTTATAACAGCTATAACCTTAACTGCACGGTTAAGATGACCTTTGACGGCACCAACTGGAATACTACTTGGACTAAGGTTGGTCCTTGCGGTATGTATGAAAGTGGCGGCAAGTATGCTAACTGCATAACCGCTGAGGGCGTTTATACCGATGCCGAGACTCTCGCATATAACGATTCTAATAAGAACGGTTATAACACAATCAAGCTTATCGCTTCGGTTGACGGAACTGCAAGAGGCGTATCAGATGATGCTATCAGCTTTATAAAGGCAGGCGCTGACCTTAACGGCGAAAACGCTAAGAGCGCTATGCCCAAGCTCGGTTGGGGCTATGTTTGGGAAACCACCGATGCGGCTCCCAAGAACCTCAACTTTGATGCAATCACTTGGGACGGCACCGATAATTATGCTGACCTTGATGCAGTTATAGCTGACCTTGATGGTAACGGTAAGGATACCGAGCCTTATATCATTGAAACACCCAACCAGCTCCACGCTGTAATTAAGCATAAGGGCGGCGGCTACAGCTACAAGCTCGCAAGCGATATGTTCTTAAACGAGTATCCGAACTCGGTTTACAGAAGCTGGAACGATAATAACAATATCGCCGCTCTTGCTCCTAATGATTGGGGACTTTACGGTGACACGCAGGTATTCAACGGCACCATTGATGGTGACGGCCATACAATTTACGGCTACTTTAATAACGCTAACGCTAAGTCCTATGTTGGTCTTATCCCCGCTGTCGGAACCGGAAGCTCTACAGCCGGTGACAAAGTAGTTATCAAGAATCTTGATATGGCATACGCGACTTCCAGAGGATATCAACAGGGCTTCCTCGTAGGCGGAACCTGGTATAGCAAGGCAACCAGCCTCACTATTGATAACTGCACCGTTAAGCATGGCTTTATGTGGGATTTATGGTCTGCACCGAACCACGTGGCAGGCGGTATGGTAGGCCGCGTTTGCGGAACCTCACCCGCAGTTATTACAAACAGCGCGGTAGAGGATATTGATATTGTTACCGGCTACAGCGGTGAAAACAATATTAACAACGGTTATTGGACATATGGCTCCTTCGTTGGAACAAACTATACCGCTTGTGATACAAATGGCACATATAGCGATGGTCAG
>JAZNOY010000044.1:0-3112 GCA_045589375.1 Acutalibacteraceae bacterium
ATGTCCTGTTGCGGTAATACTTAGACCTTATTCGGTGCGGTAATTATCTCACCGAACAAGCTTTATTATATTAAATATTCACGCTATTGTCAAGAAATAATTAGCCGACAAATTCATTGATTGCATTAACAAGCGCAGGGGCTCTTGTTGCGGAAATGTTGTTAATGAATACAACATCATCGACCGGATATTTTTTAATGAATTTTTTCAAATTCCCATTAAACACCTTATCAATCATTCTATAATCCACAACATACACCTTATGATAATGCTGAGTAAGGAAAGCCACCAAGGCGTTACCATACGACTCCTTAATTACAAGGCAAGCTGAATCATCCTTAATTTCAGGATTCGTCATAATTCCAAACGGATGGTCACCGCATATAAAGGTCAAATATTTATTAGACGCAGACAGTGCATCACTATCTGAAACGATATTCTTATTAACTCTGCCACCTGACGCAAGGAAGGTATCAATATAGCGCAGCTGACGAGGTCTATACGCGATTACCGTATCGGGATTTTCGGCAAGCTGCGGCTTCTTCCCTGACTGGACATAAAAAGAGCCAAGAAAGCCTTTAAAGACACATTTTTCAAAGCTTGAAAGCTTAGCCGGCTGCTTTTGCATCGACTCCATAAGCTCACAATATGAGTAATATGCTCCGAGCGAGGTCCAATGATGGTCGGTTCTAAAATATAAATATTCATCCCTATGCGCGCGTAAAACGCTATAGGTATCTATTTTCTTAACATCATCAGACATTTTTGAATACATATATTTTATGGCTTTTTCTTGATTTGCCGAATTTGTGCCTGAGACAATCTTATCGGGCGCGGTTATTGCCATACTGGTTGGAACAATCATACTATAAACCTGCGCCTTACCCTTAAGAATTTTTGCCGCCTCGTTAACCGAAAGGGCATACTTTTCCGAAACGGATTTATTGAAATTATAATATTCATAAGCCGCATCATTTACCATTAATATTGCACCGAGTTTTTCTACTGCAGGGGCTTTTTCGACAGAGCTTGACGCAGAGGAAGGCTTACTTTGGGTGCTAGGCTTACTACTTTCAGCGGGTTTGCTACTTTCAGCGGGTTTACTGCTTTCAGCGGGTTTACTGCTTTCGGTGGGTTTACTGCTTTCGGTGGGTTTACTACCGCTTTCAACATTAGAGCCTTCCACCTTGGAGGAATCAAGTGAGGGCTTTGTTTCAGTTTGACTTGAATCCAATTCGGGTATTTCATCCGACTCGGCTATATTGCCGTGCAGCTGAACATCATTAATGCCAAACAGATTGTCAATAAAGCTATTGGCAGTGACCAGCTTATCTCGCAAAGGAAACGTATCCGAAAACCAAAGCGAAATATCATCAAAATATTCACCGCTTGAAAGCGCATCAAAGGAAAACTTTGGGAACTTCTTCAGCTCGCGTTTTTCAATTTCGGAGTAACTAGGTCTAAGACTTGGCAAAAAAGCCAAAACTGATACTGCAAACCACACAGCAACGAAAACGCGAACCATATTTATATCAACGATATGTTGATATCTTAAGTTCTTGAGAAGCTTCATATTTTCATCGAGTGTTTTTTCTTCTTCGTTTTTCTTTTCAAGCAATGCTGTTTTTTCATCCATAAACCTAATCACCCCCCCTTTTTTATAAGATACAAATACAGTTAAAATTGGAAATACAAGAAAGGATTAAAGCTGTTGCCAACAAGAGAAGCCGTTGACAGAGCAAGCAGAATAACAGGAATTAAAATCCTTCCGATTGAATATAAAGCGGTCGCTCCTTTTTTATCCATAAAGGTATAACGAACAGCCTCACCGATTTTTTTAACGATTGGTGTTGAAACCACTATTGCCAACAGCAAAATAAAGCAATTGGACTTAATTACCGCAAGACTTTCAAAGCTGGAAATTGGATTGCCGTTAAGTCCAAACATTCCGCGAAGCACAGCCAATACGGAATCAAGGCTATCAAATCTGAACAAAATCCAACCAAAGAACACGACTGCAACAAGATAAACATGGGATATTACCCTATCCTTTACAAGCACCTTATTAAGAAGGAACAACTTTTCAAGGAGTAAAAATACGAAGAAATACAATCCCCAAAGGACAAAATTCCACGATGCACCGTGCCAAAGGCCTGTTAAAAACCAAACGATGAGAAGATTTAAAACTGTTTTAATCTTTCCCTTACGGTTGCCGCCCAGTGGAATATAAACATAATCTCTGAAAAAGCTACCCAGTGATATATGCCATCTCCGCCAAAATTCAGTGACCGAGCGCGAGATATAAGGATAATCGAAATTCTCGTGATAGTGAATTCCTATCATTCTACCCATACCTATTGCCATATCCGAATAGGCGGAAAAATCAAAATAAATCTGAAGCGCATAGGCGAGCATACCAACCCAAAGCGCCACAACGCTATTATTACCTATTGAAAGCTTATCTCCGCCCATTAAAAGCAGAGAATCAGCAACTGCACCACAGGTATTTGCTAAAATAGATTTCTTCGCAAGTCCAAAAGAAAATCGCCAAATACCATCCGCCATATCCTGCGACGAGGCCTTACGGTTATAAAGCTCATTACAAATATCCTTATATCTAACAATAGGTCCCGCAATACATTGGTGAAACATACTGACATATAAAAGCAACATTGGGAAGCTTCTTTGCGCCTTAACATCGCCACGGTAGACATCAATCACATAGGAAACCAACTGGAAGGTGTAAAAAGAAATGCCTATCGGTAAAATAATTTCGGGGATATTTTGCGGAAATCCCGTGAAAAACTTGACATTTGAGAGCAAAAAAGCACCATACTTAAAAACTCCCAAAAGCCCCAAGTTAACAAAGCACATTAAAACAACACCGAGCTTTGCCTTTTTGGAATATAACTCTTGTTTTTCAATGTATAACGATATGAGCCAATCGGCAAATGTCATAAAAAGAAGCAAAAAAACATAAACCGGCTCACCCCAGGCATAGAAAATAAGTGAAAAAATGAGCATCACTATGTTTCTTGCCTTCGTGGTGCGTGCCAGCTTATAAATTAAAAGATTAAGAGGTAAAAATAAGTAAATAAAAAATAAGCTTGAA